>CAKZIX010000137.1 GCA_936936565.1 uncultured Nocardiaceae bacterium
AGGTCGGCATCGCCTCTGGCTCCGCGCTCGGCGCGGCGGCAGTGGACGCGGAAGCAGCACGCAGCGCCGCACCAAACGCGACCTTGGTGTTGCACGCGCGGCACGGCTTCCCGTCCGGGCCGAGCACGGTCGCGGCGGCGCTGGCGATCCCGGCGGTGAGCCGGCTCGAGCGCCGCTATCCGTTCGGCTTCGCGGCGACGCTGCTCGCGGTCGCGACCGTCGCACGCTACGACTTCTTCGGGCTCTATCACCCGGTGCACCGCTCCTATTCGGTGTTCGCGTTCTGGGTGTTCGCACTCGGTTGGGTCGCGGCTCAGGCGCCGACGGTGCGGCACCGCATCGCGGTGTCGCTGGCCGGCATCGCGATCGGCTACGGCTATTTTCACGATCTCGACCGTGAATTGCTCGTCGCCGCAGCATTGCTGGCGCTGGTCTGGCTGCCGAGCGTACGGGTACCCGACCTGGTGGCACGGCTGGCCGGTGCGCTTGCCGGAGCGTCGCTGTTCGTGTACCTGACGCACTGGCAGGTGTATCCGCTGTTCGGGTCGCAGCGGCTGCTCGCGGTGCTGGCGTGCCTGGTGGCGGGGGTCGCGATAGCAGAGGTGTACCTGCGAGCGCAGCGCTGGACGGTGGCCAAGTATGCCCACATGCGCCCGTAGGCTGTCCGGGTGAGCGATCCGTTGTTCGTCGACGATCGGTTGCGCCTGTTCTCTTTCGCCACCGCCGAGAAGCGCGCCGACTACCTGGCGGTGCTGCGCGTATTCGATGCCGCGCGCGCCAGCTACGTCGTACTGCTGCACGCCGGCGACGCCACCGACATGCTCAACGCCGCGGCACCGGCGCACAACTACTCCGCCGTCGAGGTCACCGCGCTGCTCGAGCAGCTGCATGTGTGGGGCGTGCTGGAGCGCAGCTACGACGGCACGCGCGCGGCCACCCTCGCCGAGTACCGCAACCGGCACTACGTGTACCAGTTCGCACAGGCCGGCTACCAGGCGTTTCGTGCCGTGGAAGAGGTGCTTGCGGCCCGCGTCGAGGACGCCGCGCTGTCGCGGTTGGTGCTGCCGGAACTGCTCGCCGATCTCGTCGAGCTGGCGGCCGCGAACGCCGACGCCGACGCGGATCTGGTGTATCGCAAGCTCAGCAGGCTCGACGCCGCGCTGTCGGAGATGGCTACTCGGGCCGCCCATTTCTATCTGTCCCTGGGCGAGATGGTGCGCACGACGGAGATCACTCCGGAGATGTTCCTGGCACACAAGGACGCCCTGCTCACCCACATGCGCGAGTTCAGCATGGACCTGGCGCGCTATGCGCCGAAGCTGGCCGACGCCATCGCGCGCGTCGAAGCGACGGGGGTCGACGCATTGGTGCGCCGCGCGGCCCGCAGCGACGAGCGGGTGCTGCTCGACGAGGCCGCGCGCGCGGCCGACTGGCGGGCTCGCTGGTCGGGCCTGGTGAACTGGTTCACCGCGGCCGAGGGCGAGCTCAGCGAATCCGACCGGCTGCGCGACGGCACCATGAGCGCGATCGCCGCGGTGCTTTCGCTGCTGCGCCGGGTCACCGAGACGCGCCGGGGCGGGGTGAGCCGGGAGTCGGCGCTGCGGCACCTCGCGGGCTGGTTTGCCAACGCGCCCAGCGACGATGGCGCGCACGCGCTGTTCGATGCCGTGTTCGGGCTGGGCAGGCCGCGCCATTTCGCCATCGAGTATCCCGACGCGGAGCTCATCCCGGCGAGCGCGTCCTGGTGGGACGCGGCGCCGGTGGAGATTTCACGCACCCTGGCCGAGACCGGACGCGCCCCGTCGCCCGGCGCACCGGGACGGATCCAGCGCAACGAGGCCGGCATCCGCCGGCTCCGGGAGGCGCAGCTCGCGGCGCAGCGGGCCCGTGCCGCCGCGGCCGCCGGGCTGGCGGCCGGCGGGATCTACGAGCGGGAGCTCGACGACGCCGAAACCGATGTGCTGCTCACGCTTTTGGATGCCGCATCGACGGCGTGGGTGCCGGTGTCCGGGCGCACCGGCACCTCGGGCAGCGACAGCGGGGTGACGATCACCGTCACGCCGTGCGAGGGTGCCACCACCGTGCGTACCGCGCGCGGCCTGTTGCACCTGAACAACCGGCGAATTGCGGTGCGGGCCAACCGCAATCGCAGGACCGCCCGATGAGGGCGCGTGACATCCCGCCGTTCGCGCTCGACAACTATCAGCGGGCGGCACGGGTCGTCCTGGCCAACCACCTGATCACCTCGACCTACCCGGACCGGGTGGCCCTGCCGCTGCTGCGCCGCTGGGCGACGGAGCTGCGCGAGGACCTGGCCGCGCTGTTCGGGTACCGGCTCGAGGTCACCGAAACCACCGCGCGCCTGTTTCCCGTGCACGATCGACTGGATCCGACGCAGCCGGCGCGCACCGCCACCGAGCGCGTGTTCGACCGCAAGCGCTACGCGTATCTGGCCCTGACGCTGGCCGTGCTGGGCCGCGCGGGCGATCAGATCACGTTGTCGGAGTTGGCCGATCACGTCGCCGCCGAGGCCGGCCAAGTCGACGGTGTGGAACTGGCGACCGACCGCGCCGCGGACCGCGACGCCTTCGCCGACGCGGTGGGCTGGCTGGCTGTCCGCGGTGCGATCACTCTCGCCGACGGCGACGCGAGCGGCTGGGCCAGCGATCCCGGCAGCGGCGAGGCGCTCTACGACATCGACCGCGCGGTGGTGCTGGCGTTGTTCCGCCCGCCCCGCGCATTGCAGCACATGCACAGTGTCCGTGGACTGCTCGCCGCCGGTGACGACGACGATCCGGCGCGCCGGGCACGTCGCGCGCTCGTCGAGCGGCCCGTCGTCTACTTCGCGGAGCTCAGCGACGACGAAGCACGGATTCTGTCCGAGACCAACCCACCGTCGCGGCCCGACAAGAGCGCCGTCGGCCAGGTGGAGTTGTGCACCGGCCTGCGTGCCGAGCGGCGGGCGGAGGGCATCGCCCTCGTCGACACCTCGGGTCGCCTGTCCGACACCAGGTTTCCCTCTACCGGCACGGTCGCACAGGTGGCCTTGTTGCTCGCCGGTGCGATCGCCGACCGCGTGCTCGACGACGCGGCACCGATCGACACCGTCCTCGGCCACACCGGCGACGACGACACCATGGTCGCCGGGCTGGACGCGGCGATCCCCGATTCGGGGGTCTTCGAGACCCTGGCAGACGACATCGCCGCGCCCGAATCCACGGCCGCGGTGCCCTATCCCTTCCTCGCCGACACCTGGCTGGCGGACACCGTGCAAGCGCTGGCCGACACGTACGGGAAAACCTTTGCCGCACAATGGCAGGCCGACACGGACGGGCTGCGGTCCGCGGTCGTCGAGCTGCTGGTGCGGATGCGCCTGGTGGCGCGGGTCGCGGGCGGTGTGCTCGCGCTGCCCGCGCTGGCCCGCTATCGCGGGGTGGTCGTGAGCGTGAAAACACGTGACCCCGAGCTGTTTACGAGTGGGGAGGGTGACGCGCCGTGACGCTGCACACCGAACGGTTCAAGCCGACACGCGCCGGCATCGTGAACCTGTGGGACTACCGAGATCAGGAATTCTGTTTTGCCGACGGCAGATTGGTGCTGCGCGGACCCAACGGGTCCGGCAAGACCAAGGCGCTCGAGGTGTTGTTCCCGTTCGTGCTCGACGGACGCATCGAGCCGCGCCGGCTGAACCCGTTCGCCGGCGAAGAGCGCACCATGAAGTCGAACCTGTTGTACCGCAAGCAGGAATCCGCGCACTCGTACGTGTGGATGGAGTTTTCGCGCGGGGATGCCGCGGATCCGGAAGCCGTCACCGTCGGCATCGGCATGCGCGCCACGAAGTCCAGCGACAAGGTGACGCGCTGGTACTTCGTCGCCGACGGCCGTGTGGGCGTGGACTTTTCGCTGCTGGGGCCCGACGATCGTCCGCTCACGCGGCGGCAACTGGCCGACGAGATCGGCGGCGACGCCATCGTCGACCGTCCGGTCGACTACCGCGCGGCGATCGACGCCCGCCTGTTCGCGCTCGGCGCGCAGCGCTACGACCAGCTGATCACGCTGATTCTCACCCTGCGCCGGCCGCAGCTGGCGAAGAACCTCGACCCGCGGGGACTTTCGCAGGCACTGGCCGACGGATTGCGCCCGCTCGACGAGCAACTCGTCCTCGATGCCGCGCGCTCCTTCAGTGACATGGAGGAGGTCGGGCGCACTCTGGAGGGCCTGGTACAGGCCGACCGCGCCGCCGCCTCGTTCGTCACCGTCTACACCAAATATCTTGCGGTGCAGGCCAAGACGGATGTCGAGCAGGTGGCGCGCCGGCTCGGCGCCGTCGAGGCGGCCGGGCTGGCCCTGCTGGCGGGCAAGGCGTTGCGCGAACGGCGCACGCGCGAGCGCGGCGCGGCCGAACAGCGCCTCGAGGCCGCCGATCTGGCCTACGACCGGGCCCAGGCCGATCGCGACGCCCTGCAGGGCTCGGCCGCCTACGAGAGCAAGCGCCAGCTCGACGATCTCGCCGATGCCGTTGCGCGCCTTGCCGAATCGACTCGAACCCAGGTGGGCAAAGCCGCCGCTGCCAAGGCCACCGCGGAGCAACGCAGCAGCGACCTGGCAAAGGCGCAGCAGCTGTTGCGTGATGCCGCCGCCGGGGTGGCACGCACCGAGACCGAGCTCGCCGCCGCGGCCGCCGACGCCGGCATCGAGTGGGCACCGTTGCCCGAGCACACGCGCGGAGACCAACTCGTCGTCACCGTGCGCGGGCATGCCGAGGCCCGTTCGGGCGACGTGCGCGCGGTCCGTCAGGCCGTCGCACTGCTCGACCGCACCGTCGCCGACCGCGGTCAGGCGCAACGACTTTCCGAAGCGGCCACGGCCCGTCACGAGGCCGCGACGGCGGACGTGGTGGTGGCCGAGGCCGGCGTCGCCGAGGCGCGTGCCGGTTGCGCCCAGGCGGTGCGTCAGTGGTGGGAACAGCACCGCGAGCGCTACGGCGAGCGCCGTTCGGAGGTGCTGGCGGCGCTCACCGCCGCGCTGGACGACGTCGGCAGCGACGACGCCGTGCCGATGCCGCAAGTTCTGGCCGAGCTCGCCGAACCGCTGGTCGAGGAGCTGCGCAGCGCCCGGCAACAGGCCCGCGCCGCGGCCGCCGAGGCCGCCGCCCGACATGCCGCGCTTACTGCGGAGCGGGCCGCCGTAGCCGCCGAAACCGACGACGCCCCAGCGGGTTTCGCAGCACGCACCGGATCGCGGGCGGGGCTCGCCGGGGCGCCGCTGTGGCAGTTGGTGCGCTTCGCCGACGGTGTCGGCCCGGCCGACGCGGCCGGGATCGAAGCGGCGCTGCAGGCGGCGAACCTGCTCGACGGCTGGGTGTGTGCCAGTGCACCGGCCGACGTCACCTCCGACCAGTTCTTGGTACCGCTGCCGGTTGCGGATCGGCCCAGCGGCGCAACACTTTCCGATGTTCTCGAGGTCGAGGAGCAGCCCGCGGTGCCGCGTGCGCTCGTCGCAGACCTGCTGGCGTCGATCGCGCTGGCCGCACCGGCAACGTCGACCGGCGACGGGGCGCCCGGCCCGGTGTGGAGCGGCGCAGCGAACGCAGCACCCGCGCTCGGTACCGACGGCCGCTACCGGCAGGGTGTGCAACTGGGCCGGCACAGCAAGCCCGACGCCGAGTACATCGGTGCCACCGCTCGCGCCCGACGGCGCGCGGCGCGCCTGGCCGAGCTCGACGCGGCTCTGGAAGCTGCTGCGGCGGACCAGGAACGGGCCAGCGCGGCCGAATCACGCGCGGCGGCGCAGCTCGCCGGGTTCGCCGACGCCGCACGTGCGCTGCCGCGCACCGGTGCAGTGTCGGCCGCCCTGCGCGCGGTCACCGAGGCCGCGGGAGCGTTGCGCACCCGCGCGGACGCCATGCGGGTGGCGGCCGGCGAGTTCGACAAGGCCGTCGCCGACGTCGCCACGGCCGAGCGCAAGGTGCGCACCGCCGCCGCCGAACACCGGGCCCCCCGCAAACCCGCGGACCTCGACGCCCTCACCGCGGCCATCCGGCACTTCGAGAACGTCGGAAACACGTTGGCCAGCAAGCGCTCCGAGCATTCCCGCGAGGTCGAACGCGAGCGCGAGGCCAACGACCGGCGCGAGGAGGCCATCGGCATGGCCGAGGAGTACGCCGAAGAGGCCGCCATCGCGCAACTCAATCTCGAGCAGCAGTCCGCCAAGCTGGAAACCTTGCGAGAGTCGTTGGGCGCCAGTGCCGAACAGATCGACGTGGAGCTCGAGCTGGCACGGCAGCGCATCGAGGCGGCCAAGGCCGAGCAGCGGGCCGCACGCAAGGCCGACCGCGAGGCGGGCGAACATGTCGGGCAGGCCGACGGCGCGTACCACACCGCGCTCGAGGGTCTGCGCAACGCCGTCACCGAGGCGATCGACGATGCACAGCGGCTGGCCCCGTACGCCGCGCGCGACGTCCTCGCGCTGCTGGGCGCGCCCGAATGTGATTGGCCGGCAAGCGAAGCCGCGTGGTCGACGGTGGATCAGCTCATGTACCGGATGGTCGCCGTGGAAACCCCGGAGGAACTGGTGGCGGTCGTTCCGCCCGAGGTGCAGGCCTTGTTCGACAATCTCTCGACCGCCACGCAGGCCGTGCGTACCAGTGATGCGGCGCGCAAGTCCACGCGGACCGCGGTCACCACGGCACTGCAGGAATTCGACGCCCAACTCGCCGCCGCCGGCCAGGAGTTTCGGCTCAATTGGGATGCGGCCGAAGGACTTACCATCGTGCGCGTGCACGACGAGCAAGGCTTCGCCACGCTCGCCGATTTCGCCGCCCGCATCCAGCGCGCGCGTCGCGACCAGGAACAGTTGCTCACCGAGGCCGAGCGACGCATCCTCGAGGACGCCTTGCTCACCGGCCTGGCGCAGCAGATCCACGAACGCACCGTCGACGCGCGCGACCTGATCGCCCGGATGGGTGCGGAGATGAAGCAGCGGCGGATGTCCTCCGGCAACACCATCGGCGTGCACTGGACGCTCGCCGACACCCTCGGCCCCGAGGCGCGCGCGGTGTGCAAGCTGCTCGACGGCGACGCGGCGGTGCTGTCGCCGGACGAATTGGCAACCATCCGAGCACATTTCGCCTCCGAGATTCGCGCCGCCCGGGCCGCGCACCCGGAGCGGTCGTATCCGGAAATCCTGGCGGCCACCCTCGACTACCGGCGCTGGCGCGTGTTCACGTTCACCCTGATCACCGGTGACGGCGCCGAAGACCGGCTGACGGTGGCCCGGCACAGCGCACTGTCCGGTGGCGAGCAGTCCGTGTCGCTGCATCTGCCGCTGTTCGCGGCCGCCCACGTCATGCTGTCGTCGGCAGACCCGCACGCGCCGCGGTTGCTGGGGCTGGACGAGGCATTCGCCGGTGTCGACGACAACGGCCGCAGCGAATTGCTCGGCCTGTCCGTGCAATTCGATCTCGACCTGTTCATGACCGGCTACGACTTGTGGATCACCTACGCCCACGTGCCTGGCTGCGCGCACTACGATCTGGCGCACTCCGCGGCCGAACACGCCGTCAGCGCAACGCTGCTGGTCTGGGAAGACGGCAGCCTGCTGGCCGAACACGACGGCTCGGACCTGGCGGCGGCGCTGGGATCGCCGCTGCGCCGCCGGGTTCCGCGGGCGGCGGACGGGGCGCTCGAGTGGCCCGGCCACCGCCGGTAGGCTGGACGACGACCGGTCGTGAACGGGGCTGACACCCACACCGAGGAGGCATGCGTGCCTGACCGACAAGATCTGCCCGCACCCGAGCAGGGGCTGATTCTCACCCACTTCGTCACAGTGCGAGACGTCGCGCGCTCCCGTGATTTCTATGCCGACATCTTCGGCGGTGAGGTGGTGCTTGCCGAAAATCCGGCCATCGTCAAGATCGCCAACAGTTGGATCATCATGAATCCCGGGGGCGGGCCGACGCCGGACAAGCCGGACGTCACGCTGTCGGCGCCCGAGCCCGGCGACCGGGTGTCGTCGTTTCTCAACGTCCGCGTCGCCGACATCGCCGCCTTCTACGCGGCGGCCCAGGCCAAGGGCGCGGAGTTTCTCACCGAGCCGCTCGATCGTAAGGCCGAAATCCGTTGCTATCTCAAAGATCCGGACGGCTACCTGATCGAGATCGGACAGGCCACCGGCCTGCTGAAGGGCATCCTCGCCGACATCCGGCCGGAGGACGGCTGAGGCAGGCCGCACGCGTCTGTCGCAAGTAGGCGGCAGCGCCCGGCCCATGTAACCGAGCCCGATCAGCGTGCGGCCAGCGCGACCTGCGGCACGGGCTCGCCGGCGCGGGCGGCCCGCACGGCAGCGGAGACCAGGACGATCGGCGGGGTCCAGCGCGCCTCGTCCGGGCTGATCGCCCAGCGCACGGTGCCGGTGACGTAGCGCATCCCCGGCAGCGCGACGACCGCGCCGTCGGTGTGCACGACGGCGCCCCAGCCGCGCAGCGCGGCCACGGCGCGGCCGGCGTGACGCAGTCCGGTGACCAGGTGCAGGCGGCGCCCGTTCGGCATCTCGACGACGGGTCCGACGAAGCGGTTGGCGCGGGTATAGGCGCAGACGGCGTCGGACAGCTCGCGCGGCAGCTCGACGGCTGCGACGGCGTCGTCGGTGACGAGAACGGGTCCGTTGGCGGTGGTGGTTTCGGTCCAGGTGCTCACGATATAGACGATGCGCGCGTCACCTTGGAACCGGCTTAACGGTTGTCTAAAGGTGCCTGCCAACGATCCACAGATGCCCGAACGGGTCGCGGAAGCGGCCGTCGCGGCGGCCGTAGTCCTGGTCGGAGATCGGGAAGACGACGGTGGCGCCTGCCGCCTCGAGTCGCTGCCCCAGCGCGTCGACGTCGACGGTGTCCACCGTGAGCAGCACGGGAGTTCCGCCGAGGGTACCGGGCGCCGGATCGAACTCGTCGGCGTCTTTCACCATGACGGGCACGCCGTCGAAGGACAACTCGGCGTGCACGATCGTGCCGTTGTGCGCAGTCCGTTCCACCTCGACGGCGCCGAAAGCCTTGCCGTAGAAATCGATTGCTGCGGCAGCGTCGTCCACGACCAGCCGCGGCACAAGTTTGTCGATCATGCAGACGATTGTCCGACGCCGGCGATGCACCCGGCTTGGACGAATGCGCACTCCGCGGCGAGCCGGCTGGGCGGTACTTCGATCGCGGCATCGCTGAACATGCAACGATGAACCCGGGTCGTCAGATGATGACGAACCGCCCGTCGCGCACGACCTGCACCACGGGGTTGTGCACGGGCTCGCGGTTGCTGTCGAAGGAATACTTGCCCACGATCGTGTCGACCTCACGCAGCGTGCCGAGGTTGCGTTTGATGGCGTCGCGCTCGGCGTTGCAGTCCTTGCGGATCGCCTCGTCGATGAGCAGCAAACCCGCGTAGGCCATCACGCCGAAGGGGTCCGGATCGGCATTGTGCTTGGCACGGTAGGCCGCCAGGAACTCGGCGTTCTTCTGCTCCGGACGCGCCGCGTTCCACGGCCCGCCCACGATGACGCCCTCGGCGGCGATCCCCGATTCGGTGATGAGCCGGTTGCTGTTGAAGCCGTTGTTGCCGACGATCGGCACGGTGATCCCCAGATCGCGGGCCTGCGAGACGAGTGCGATCGCGGGCTCGATGAGGCTCGACACCACCAGCGCATCCGGCTTGAGTGCCTTGGCCTCGGCCAGCAACTTGCGGAAGTCCTTGTCGCGCTTGGAGAACGTCATCGTCTGCAAGATCTGGATGTCGTTGCCGGCGAGCGTCTTCTTGAAGGCCTGGTAGCCGGTTTCGGTGAAGGCGTCGTCGTCGCTGTACATCACGACGACCTTCTTCAGCTGCGCGAACTCCTTCGCCTTCACCACGGTGTAGGGCACGATCACGCTCTCGGCCATGGCATTGCGGAAGATGTAGTCGCCGATGTCGGTGATACCGGTGGCGGTGTTGGACACCGCAAGCACGGGCACCTTGGACGCCTGCGCCACCGGGTCGGCCTGCTTGGCGTTGTTGGACAGGGTGGGCCCGATGATGGCGCTCATCCCGTTGGTGGCGAAGTTCTCGAAGACGGTGATCGCCTGCTTGGGATCGGTGGCGTCGTCCTCGATGCGCAGCTCGTAGCGCACCCCTTGACTGCGGTTGAGCTGTTCGACAGCCAGCTCGAGTGACTTGCGCTGGGCATCGCCGTAGGCCGCGGCGCTGCCGGTGATACTGAGCGCCGCACCGATTTTCACCGGCGCCTCGATGTAGCAGTTGGCACCCGTCCCCCGGCCCTGCAGGGCCGAGTTCTCGGCGGCGTCGGCACCCCCACAGGCCGTGGCGGTCGCGACGAGCAGGGCCGCGGTCGCGAACAGGCTGGTGGTGCGGTGCATAGTCGGCTCCAAATCGATTCAGCGGATGGCAATTCCGAAGGCGAGCGCCAGTCGGTTCACGGCAGGGTCGGCCAGGTGGTCGACAACGGCGTACAGCGGCAGTTCGGAATCGTCGGCGTAGCCGACGCGAATCGCGTGCCGCTGCAGGAAATAGTGTTCGTCGGCGAGGATGGCGGCGAAGAAGCCGAGCGTGACGACCAGCGCCACCGGCGCCGGGGACCACCCGGCGACCGGATGCAGCGCCGCCGCCATCGACGCCCACAGGAAGATGTTCGGCGTGTTCGCCACGATATAGGTGTCGCGGGCGATGCCGGGCGTGTGCGGGCCGCTGTCGCGCAGAAGCACCCGCGTCGCGAGACGCAGTCCCACCAGCATGATCGTGGTCACCACCGCCACCGCGACCACGCCGGGCAGGGCGGCTGCGAAGGTGTCGGGATCGAGCGGTTCGGTCGGGGTGAGCGCGAACGCGGCGAACCCGGCCAGCGGAATCAGCGCCAGCCCGCCCACCCAGTTCCAGTTGGTGCTCACCGCACCCGCGGTGGTCGGGTTGACCTGCCGGAAGGTCTGCGCGAGCACGGTCGGCAGCAGCAGCGCACCGGCCAGCACGATCAGGTAGCAGGTCAGTGCGGTGCCGAGACCGTCGACCGCGAACTGGCGCGGCAGCAGCAGCACGCCCACGAGCACCAGCGGCAGCACCGCCGCTGCCCCGACGGTTTGGCGCACGGCCGCGAAGTAGTGCCCGCCCCACTGCAGCGACAGCGACGGGGCGATCAACGCCGGCGGCAGCAACAGGTACAGCGCCACCAGCAGGACGTACACGTTGTCGGTGACCAGCAATACGAGCAGCCCGATCACCGCGCGCACGGCGAGCAGCACCCGCGCGGCGCCCCGGTCGTCGGCGGCCTTGCCCAGAATGTGCCGGTCGATGCGCAGCATCCCGAAAAAGGTGTTGACCCCGAGCAGGGCCACCATCGCAGTCACCAACACCGGCAACGGCACCGCGATGCCGAGCGCCAGCTGCGCCACCACACCCGTCACCGCGCCGGCGAATGCCAAGGCGGGCAAACGGATTTCGACGACCTCGCCCAGGTCGTTGACGGCCTCGGCCGCGGCCGGGGCGTGCGCCAGGGCGTGCAGCTGGGCGCTGCTGAGCGGGCGCGCGTTGGGCACCTTGAGATCGTGATAACGCTCCGGTGCCACCTCACCGATCACCATCGCGAACATCTCGACGATGTACTTGTGCGTGACCACCAGGATGTTGCGTCCAGAGGCCTCTTGGGGCGCAAGCACATTCAGGTAGTACTCGCGGGTGCGCCGGTACATCTCGTCCCACGACTCGCCGCCCAGCGGGGTGCCGGAGTGGCGGTGGAACGCCTCGGTGTAGCCGTGGAAACCCAGCTTCTTCTTCACCAGGCTCTTGCTGTGCCCGCTGAACACTCCGAAGTCGCGCTCCACCAGCTCGGGCGCATCCACCACGGGCGGGGCGTGGTCGAGGTGCGAAGCGATGACGGCGGCGGTCTTGGCGGCCCGGCGCAACGGCGAGACGTGCATCTCGTCGAATACGATCCCGAGCGCGGCCACCCGTTGGCCGGCTTGATGTGCTTGTCGCACACCGAGTTCGGTGAGCGGGGTGTCCACCCGCCCGGCGAATCGATTGTGCTCGTTGGCGTGCGACTCCCCGTGTCGCACGAAATAGATCGGCATGATTACCCCTGTACTGCCACCGGAATCTCGACATCTGAG
Organism: uncultured Nocardiaceae bacterium; assembly: GCA_936936565.1. Taxonomy (GTDB): domain Bacteria; phylum Actinomycetota; class Actinomycetes; order Mycobacteriales; family Mycobacteriaceae; genus CAKZIX01. The sequence continues at coordinate 12,143 of CAKZIX010000137.1, forward strand.
GCACGCGTGAGCGCACCGAGTGCACGGCCGCTGCGCCGGCCCGAGTCGGCCTCGGGCGCCATCAGCACAGCGACGATCGGGATCGCCATGGCGAGGACCCCGAGCACGAAAACTGGGAACAAGAACGCGAACACCGGGATGCCCGACGGCCGCGGCGCCGAAGGATCGACATCGACCTCGACGGCGAACATGCCGGTGTAGTGCATGCCGACCACCGCGACGCCCATCGCCAAACCGCCCACCAGCCTCAACACGGTGCCGTCGAGGGCGAGGGTGAACCACAGCGCCGTCGTCGCCGCCGCGATCGCGATCACCACCGACAGCGCCACCAGCGCCGCGTCGTAGCCGATCTCGCCCTGAATCTGTACCGCCCACATGCCGGTGTAGTGCATCAGCGCGACCGCGGTGCCGGTGACCGCGCCGGCCAGCAGCAGTCGGCCGATGTGCAGCGTGCGGCCCACGATCAACAGCCCCAGGAAGGTCGCCGCAATCGACAGCACCGCCGAGATCGCGGTCCGCAGCACGTCGAAGCGCACCACGCTGTCGGGCACCGAAAAGCCGAGCATCGCGATGAAGTGCATCAGCCAGATGCCGACACCGCCGATCGAGAAGGCGGCCAGCAGCAGCCAGCGCAGCCGGGCCGCCTCCGAGCGGTCGGCGGCCGCCGCCGCCTGACGGGTGCAGGCGAGCCCGACAACCGAGCCGAGCACGGAGACCGCGTAGGCGAGCAGCAGCACCCAGGTCCCCATGGCGAAGTGCTGCATGTGCGAATGTTGCGTCATCGTTCGTTCCACTTCCGCGCGGCCGCGGCGCCTACAAGGCGCGCAGGCCGAGCAGTGTCCTTTCGATCAGGTCGCGGCGCGACTGGGTCGTCGTCAGGTCGCCCAGCGTGGACTGCACGCGGATCTGGCCCGAGGCGACCAAGTCACCGATCAACACCCGCGCGACACCGAGCGGAAGCTGCAGACGGGCGGCCACTTCGGCCACCGAGAGGGGAAGCTGGCCCAGCGCGACGATGTCGCCGCGCAGGTCGCCGGGCTGCCAGCGCATCGGCGCCGCCTGCGGCGCGATACCGATGACCGCCTCCAACGGAAGCGGGACGTCGGTCGCGGTGCGGCCCTCGGTGCGCGTGTACGCCCGGATCAGGCTCGGCTCGGGTGATCCCATGGTCACACCGTCCCGCGAGCCGCCGCGTCCACTTTCCGGCCGACCCGGTCCACCAGAACCGCCATTTCGTAGCCGACCTGTCCGAGGTCACACGAGCGCGAGGCCAGCACCGCCAGGTGCGAGCCGTCGCCGACGCTCATCAGGAACAGGAAGCCCGCGTTCATCTCGAGCACGGTCTGGCGTACCGAACCGCCGTCGGCGAGATCGGCCGCCGCGATCGCCAGGCTCGCGAGTCCGGCGGTGATCGCGGTCAGCTGCTCGGCCCGCTCGCCGGGCAGGTGCGCACTGGCCGCCATCTTGACGCCGTCGGCGGAAACCAGCGTCGCGTGCGTCACGCCGGGGACCGTGCGCGTCAGGTTGTCGACGAGCCAGTCCAGGCGCCGGTTGTTGGAAATGGGATCGGCCGCCAACGTCATGGGTTCTCCTCTGGGTTGGTGCTGTGAGCACGTCCGCGCCGGACACCTTCGATGTGGCTGAGGAGGTTGGAACGGACGACGTCGGGGTTGCGATCGCCGGCGGCCGGCGCCGGGATTCCGCCCGGCACGAGCCGAGCACCGCGGGTGCGCTGCGGCAGCCCGGCCGGGGTGCGCTTGTCGGCGGGTTGCTCGGCGCGCTCGGCCGCGGCCCAGCCGGCGTCGGCCGATGCGCCCCAGCCACCGGTCTGCGCGGCCGGTTCGGGTTGTTTCGGCGGCTGCGGGGCGGGCGCCTCCGAGAACCACTCCGAGACCATGTTCTGGAAGATCGGGGTGGTCTGCAGGTCCTCGACCGCGGACGCGGCCAACGCGGCCGGGCGTTCGGGCTCCGGCTCGGGCCGCGGCGTGCTGAGCAGCGACAGGTGCCGCACCGGTTCGGCCGGCGCGGCGGCGGCCACGGTTTCCGGGGTGAGCACCCGCACATCGGACATACGTTGTCCGACAACGGTTCTGGTGGGCGGTCGGGTGAGTTCCTCGCGGGTGACGGACTCGAGCAGGCTGCTCGGGATGTGCACCGCGGCCGACACGCCGGGGCTCTCGGCGAACGGGTCGGTGACCCGCAGATGCACCTGCATGCGGTGGCGCTGGGCGAGGCGCCCGACGACGAACAGACCCATCTGCCGGGCGGTCTCCGGGGTGACCTCGCCACCGGCCGCGATCCAGTCGTTGGCGGCCGCGAGCTCGTCCTCGGCCATACCCAGCCCCTGATCGGCGACCTCGATGAGCAGCCCGCCGTCCACGGCGCGCCCGACGAACACGCGCACCGCCGTGTCCGGAGGCGAATAGCGCAGCGCGTTGTCGATGAGCTCGGTCAGCAGGTGCACGATGTCGGCGACGGCGGCACCGGCGACCGCGGTGTCGGAGGTGATGTCGAATTCCACGCGCTGGTAGTCCTCGACACCGGAGACCGCGGCGCGGGCCACGTCGCCGGCCGGCACGGCGGCCTGCCGGGTGCGCCGCGCGGAGGTACCGGCGAGCACCAGCAGGTTCTCGCAGTTGCGCCGCATGCGCGCGGCCAAGTGGTCGAGCCGGAAGAGGCTGTCCAGGCGGCGCGGGTCGTCCTCGTCGACCTCGAGCGCCTCGATCAGGTTCAGCTGCTGATCGACCAGCGACTTGCTGCGCCGCGACAGCGTCTCGAACATGGCGCCGATCTGGATGCGCAGGCGCGCCTGCTCACCGGCGAGCTTGACGGCCTGTTCGTGGATGTCGTCGACGGCGTTGGCCAGCTGGCCGATCTCCTCCTCGGAGCGGGTCGCCAGCGACACCTTGCGGGTGGGCTCACCACCGGCGCGGATCTCGGCGACTTCCTGCGGCAGGTATTGGTGCGCGACGGCGAGTGCGCTGGTCCGCAGCCGACGGATCGGGCCGATCAGCGTGCGGGCGAACAACACCGCCAGCGCGAGCGCGGCCAGCACGGCGGCCAGGGTGAGCGCGGCGTCGCGCAGGGCGTTGGACTGCGCGGCGGTGGTCAGCGCACGCACGTCGCTGTTGAGGGCGTCGGCGTAGGTGGTGGTCAGCTCGGTGTAGGCCGCGACGCTCTGGTTGGTGGAGTCGGCCACCACGTTGGGCGCGACACCGCTTTCGGGCCGGGCGTTGGCGTCGCGGCGGGTCTGCACGCCGCTGCGCAGGGCCGCGATGCGGGCCGGCTTGGCGGAGGTGCGCGCGAGCTGGTCGATCGACGCGGTTTCGCTGCCGGTGGCCGCGAGCACGGTGGCGCGGGTGTTGGGCGTCATCGGCTCGGGGTCGACGAGCTGGGGGGCGAGCAGGATGCGCTGGACGGCCAGCGAGCGGCGGGCCGACAGCACGTCGACGAGCGGCTGGACGGCATCGCTGGTGCGGTGTTCGGTGAGCCGGTTGGTCGCGTGCACGACGATGCTGGGCAGTCGGGTCAGCACGGCGTCGGTGCGTTCGGCCAGCGCGCTGGGGGCCGGGCGGCCGCGCTGGATCTCGTCGCGCATGGCGGTGGCGGTGCCGGTCGCGACGTTGATCTCGGCGACGGCGGCGGGCACGACGGTGGTGGTGCGGGAGGTGTCCACGAGCGCACGGCTGGCCTTGTCGAACTCCGTGATCGCGACCTCGATCTGCTGGCCGGTTGCCGAGGCGGTGGCCAGATTCTCGGTGGCGACGCCGAATGCGATCACCGGAGCGATGATCCGGGCTTCGTCGGAGGCGGTGTTCAGCTCGTCGGCCGCGCGGCCTTCGGAGTTCACCCGCAGCGCGCCGAAAGTCATCGCCAGGATGACCGGAAACGCCAGCACCGCGGCCGCTTTCCATTGCAGCGGCCACGTGGACCAGCGCCACCATTGACGCGTTCCGGCGCCTCTTCGTGTCTCGAGCATTGCCTGCGCGCGCACCCCGCAGCTCGTGGCCCGTCGGAGTGGAAACGACGAGAACCAAACCTACGGCGACCACGTCATTGGGGACGCCTCACAACATGAACGCATAACATACCCAAGGTTTGGAAATACCGCAGGTTCAGAACATTGGGTGCAACCTGCGGTTTACACGCATACTCTCCGCTCGCGTAACCGTGCGTTCACCTACGCGACACGCGGTCCGTGTGCGTTGTCACAGCCGATCGAATTGCGCATGACGAACCGAAGGCGCGGATCGGCCCGCTCGGCTCCGGCAAACAGCCTCTTGTCCAGGCACAACCGCAGCAGTCTCAATCCCCCGTCGAACCCTGCTGTGGCACGGAAATGGCATGCGGCCATTCCGATTTGGGTTGCCCCGCAACGAGGCCCGAACCGCTGAAGAGTTTTCCAGAAGATAACCTGCGCGCGGGTTTGAAACAGGGTCAGGCCACAACGCCGAGCAAGGCATCCGCTGCGGTATGCAGCAACCGTCCGGCATCGGCATCCGGGCCGCCGTACTGCAGTGATTGGTGGGCCCAGGAATCCACCGCAGCAAGTGCCTTCGGGGTGTCCAGATCGTCGGCCAGATGCTGGCGCAGCCGGGCCAGCGTGGCCTCGGCGGGACGCGCGGACGGCAGCGCGAACGCCTTCCGCCACAACTCCAGCCGTGCCTGCCCGGCCGCGAGCACGTCGGCGGTCCACTCCCGATCGGCGCGGTAGTGCGCGGCCAGCAACGCCAGCCGGATCGCCATCGGATCGGTGTCGGAGGCGCGCAGCTTGGACACGAACACCAGATTGCCGCGACTCTTGGACATCTTTTCGCCGTCCAGGCCGACCATCCCGGTGTGCACGTAATGGCGCGCGAAGCGCCGGCCCGGCACCAGTGACTCGATGTGCGCCGCGGAGAACTCGTGGTGCGGGAAGATCAAATCGCTGCCGCCGCCCTGCACGTCGATGCCGGTGCCGATCCGGTTCAGCGCGATCGCCGCACATTCGATGTGCCAGCCTGGGCGGCCCGGACCGAACGGCGACGGCCACGACGGCTCGCCCGGACGGGCGGTGCGCCACAGCAAGGCGTCGAGGGGATCGCGTTTGCCGGGCCGGTCCGGATCACCGCCGCGCTCGGCGAACAACCGCGCCATCGTCGCCCGGTCGTAGCCGGACTCGTACCCGAACTGCTCGGTGGCATCCGCGCGGTAGTAGACGTCCGGATACTCGCTGTCGTCGACCACGTAGGCCGCACCGGAGGCGACGAGCTTCTCGACCAGCTCGACGACCTCGTTGACCGACTCGACCGCTCCGATGTAGTCCCGCGGCGGGACCACGCGCAGCGCCTCCATGTCCTCGCGGAACAGCGCGGTCTCGGCCATGCCGAGCACCTGCCAGTCCTCGCCGTCACGTTCGGCACGCTCGAACAGCGGATCGTCGACGTCGGTGACGTTCTGCACGTAGTGCACGTCGTGGCCGACCGCGCGCCACTGGCGGTTGATCAGGTCGAACGTGAGATAGGTTGCCGCGTGCCCGAGGTGGGTGGCGTCGTAGGGCGTGATGCCGCAGACGTACATGGTCGCGACCTTGCCGGGTGTTACCGGGCGGACCTGCCGGTCGGAGGTGTCGTACAGACGCAACGGCGGGCCGTCACCGGAGACGGTAGGGACCTCGATGTCGGACCAAGACTGCATACATCGAGCGTAGCGGGGTGTTCTCGGCGGACTTTTGCGCAGCGTGAGTAAAAGTCTCCGGCCCCCGCACGGAGCACCGCGAACAAACTAGAACGCCGGCCAGGGAATCGGGCGCGAGGATGTGGGCAACGGCATCGCGGGCACGTCGACGAGTGCGCGGGCCCGCCGCAGCACGGCGTCGATCTCGGCGTCGGTGATGTACGCGGCCAACGTGTCGGCCAGGGCGCCGGGCGCCTGGGCGGCGAACGCGGCGACGTCGGTCATCAGCGCGTCGTCGATCGGTTCGCCCGCCCAGCCCCAGAGCACGGTGCGCAGTTTGGGTTCGGTGTGCAGGCAGATGCCGTGGTCCACGCCGTATACCTGTCCGTCGACACCCTCGAGCGCGTGCCCGCCCTTGCGATCGGCGTTGTTGAGCAACAGGTCCAGCACGGCCATTCGCTGCAGCCGCGGATCGTCGGCGTGGATCAGCACGACCTCGTTGCCGTCGGGGGTGAAGGCTTGCAGCACGGCCCGGAATCCGTCGGGGACGGCGCCCGGGGGACACAGGTCCACCAGGTCGAGCCGGTTGCCGGTGGTGTCGTGGTTGTCGACCGCGGACACCCAGCGTTGCACCATGCCCGGCCCCAGCGGGCCGTCCCGCAGGATCGTGCGTGGGATCACGCCCCAGCCCAGTGTTTCGGAGATCAGGTACGAGGCCACCTCGCGCCCGGCCAGGGTGCCGTCGGGAAAGTCCCACAGCGGCCGCTCCCCGCGGATCGGCTTGTAGACACAGCGCACCGCGGTGCCGTCGAGTTCGGCGTCGGCCACGATCGTGAGGTTGCTGGCCGTGGAGATCCGGCCGATGAGCGTGAGCTCGCCACCGGCGAGCGCGGCCGCCTCCGGTCCGGTTGCGGAGGCGTCCGGCCTCAAAGGTCCTCGCCGAATTCGGTGGTCGAACCGAACTCCGCGCCCCGGCGATACCCGTTGGTGCGCACGCACATGTGGCCCTCCGGCGACAGCGGTGTCCCGCACAGCGGGCAGGGCGGGCGCCCGGCGGCGACCACCCGATCCGAGCGCACCGCGAACTGCCGGGCCTGCACGGGGGTGAGGAACACCCGCACGGCGTCGGGACCCTCCTCGGCATCGTCGAGTACCAGCGACTCTTCGACCTCGGTTTCGGTGACCGCCAGCAGTTCCACCACGACCGCCCCCGCCTCGGCGTCCCAGCCCAAACCCATTGTGCCGACGCGAAATTCGGCTTCGATCGGGGTGGCCAGCGGTTCGGTGTCGCGCACCTCGATGTCGGCGGGCGGGATGTCGGTGCCGAATCTGCGGTGTACCTCTTCGAGCAGAAGTCCCATGCGCTCGGCCAACACCTTGACCTGCGCCTTCTCCAACAGCACGCTCACTACGCGGGCCTCGTGCGTCGCCTGCAGATAGAAGGTGCGATCGCCGGGCTCGCCTACCGTGCCGGCGACGAATCGATCAGGACTGCGAAAGACGTGGATCGCGCGAGCCACCTGCACCTCCCTTGTCAACGCTGCTGCGACGTCGTATCCGTTCCATTATCCCCGTCGCGGGGCGTGGTCACTTCCCCGCCGGGCACGGCCTCGGCGCGCTTGTCGGGCACGATTCCCGGTAATCCGTCGACCGTGTCGTTGACGCGCCATACGTACGGCGAGGTGGCCGTGTACCGCACCACCGACAGCGACGCCGGCTCCACCACGATCCGCTGGAACGCGTCCAAGTGCATACCGAACGCATCCGCGAGCACGGATTTGATGACGTCTCCGTGGGAACACGCTACCCACAGCACTTCGTGGCCGTGCTCGGCGCGGAGCCGGTTCTCGTGTTCACGGATGGCAAGCACGGCCCGGGTCTGCACGTTGGCCAGCCCTTCGCCGCCGGGAAACACCGCCCCGGAAGCGTGGCGCTGCACCACTTTCCACAGCGGCTCGGTGACCAGTTCACGCAATTCCCGGCCGGTCCATTCGCCGTAGTCCACCTCGGCGATACGGTCGTCGAGCACCGGCGTGCGGCCGAGCCGCTCGGCCAGCGGCGCCAAGGTCTGCTTGCAGCGCAGCAGCGGGGAGCTGACCAGCTCGACGATCGGTTGCTCGGCGAGGCGCTCGGCCAGCGCGCGGGCCTGCGCATAGCCGCGCTCGGCCAGCGGGATCCCGGGTGAGCGCCCGGCGAGCGTGCGCGCCAGGTTCGACGTCGAAACGCCGTGCCGCAGCAAGATCACCGCCATGATTTCAGCCTACGTGGCCGACACGACTCCCGTGGCGAGCAAGCCGAGAACCAGTGCACCGAGCGCGATTCGGTAGCCGACGAACCAGTAGAAGGAGTGGTTGGCGACGAACCGCAACAGCCACGCGATCGAGGCGTAGCCGAGCACGAACGCAATGACGGTCGCGACGAGCAGTTGCGGGCCGCTCGCATTGAGGCCCTCGCCGGCGGGGGCGAACGCGTCGGGCAGGCTGAACAGGCCCGACGCGGTGACCGCGGGGATCGCGAGCAGGAACGAGAACCGCACCGCCGCTTCGCGTTCCAGGCCCATGAACAGCCCGGCGGTGGAGGTGGCACCCGAGCGGGACACACCGGGGATGAGTGCCAGACACTGTGCGAAACCCATGGCGAGCCCGTCGCGGTTGGTGAGCTGCTCGATGGAGCGCTGTTTGCGCCCGTAGTGTTCACCGGCTGCGATGACCAGGGCGAACACGATGAGCATCGTCGCGACCAGCCACAAGTTCCGTGCGCCGGTGCGGATTTGGTCTTTGAAGACGAACCCGAGCACGCCGATCGGGATGGTGGCGATGATCACATACCAGCCGACGCGATAGTCCAGTCCGCGCTGGGCGGCGTAGAACAGGCCGCGGAACCAGGCCACGACGATGCGGAAGATGTCGCGCGCGAAGTAGATCAGCACGGCGGCCTCGGTGCCGAGCTGGGTGACGGCGGTGAACGAGGCACCCGCATCGTCGCCGAACCACAGTTCCGACACGATCCGCAGGTGCGCCGAGCTGCTGATCGGCAGGAACTCGGTGAGACCTTGCACCGCGCCCAGCACAATGGCCTGCAGCCAGGTCATCGATTCGCCGATCACGCGGCGGCTTCCGTGGTACCCGAATTGGCCCGTCGTGCTCCGTTTTTCACCCGCGCGACACTACCTGCCCGCCGTGGCCGCGGCGATGGGCCCGCGGTGCTTGCGTGGCGCCCGGCGATCGGCCCGCGCACGCCGTAGGCTCTGCCGGTGATGAAGCAGCGGACTGTGGGCACGAGTGGGCTGCGAGTGTCGCGGATGGGTCTGGGCACGCGCCGGTGGGGCACCGAAACCGACGGCGACGAGGCCGCCGCGCAGCTGTCCGCGTTCGCCGAGGCCGGCGGCACCCTGGTCGACACCTCCCCCGCCTACGGCGCCGGCGCCGCGCAACGGGTGCTGGCCGAACTGCTCGGCGACGTCGTGCCGCGCGAGCAGTTGGTGCTCAGCGGCACCGCCGGCACCGACGGCGACTGCTCGCGCCGGACGCTGCTCGCCGGGCTCGACGCCACGTTGCGTGAACTCGGCACCGACCACCTTGACCTGTGGTCGATGCCCGGCTGGGATCCGCAGACGCCGGTCGACGAAGTGCGGGCCACCCTGGAGCACGCGGTGCAGTGCGGCAAGGTGCGCTACGCGGGCGTGCGCGGATTCTCCGGTTGGCAACTGGCCACATTCGGCGGTTCCGTTGCGGCGGTGCAGGATTCGTACTCGCTGCTGGACCGGCAGGCCGATCGCGAGCTGCTGCCGGCGGCCGCGCACCACGGCGCCGGTCTGCTGGCGGTGGCGCCGCTGGCCGCGGGCATCCTCACCGGCAAGTACCGCGACGGTGTGCCCGCCGATTCGCGCGGCGCGCTCGAGCCCGACGTGCTGGACCGGCTCGACGATCGCGCCACGCGCGTGGTGGAAGCGGTGGTCACCGCCGCCGACGGCCTGGGTACCTCGCCGCTGGCGGTTGCGTTCGCCTGGGCGCGCGACCGGCCCGGAGTGGCCGCGGCGATCGTCGGTCCGCGCGACAACGCGCAGCTCACCGGTGTGCTCGCCGCCGAGGACATCAAGCTGCCGCACGCCATCGCCGCCGCCCTCGACGACGTCTCCGCGTAGCCGGGGTTAGCCTCACCTATATGCGGATCCTCGCCGGCGTACTGGCCGCGCTCACGGTGTGCACCCTCATCTCGTGTTCCTCCGGCGGCGCCCCGGGCACCGGGCAGACGGGCCGCACCACCGCGACGCTGCCCAGCCTGGACCCGGTTCCGATCGCCGAGAACCCTCCGGCGCAGCTGCCCGTGACGGTCAAGGGCTTCGACGGTCGCGAGACCACGGTCACCGACACCAGCCGGATCGTCGCCATCGATCGCTACGGCACCCTCGCGCAGACGGTGTACGCACTCGGCCTGGGCTCGAAACTGGTGGGCCGCAACACTGCCGCCGCGTTCCCGGCGGTACAGCACGTCACCAACGTCACTCCCGGCGGCGGCGCGCTCAACGTCGAGGCGGTCGCCGCACTACGTCCCACGCTGGTGCTCGCCGACGAGACCGCAGGCACCGACGTCGTGCGCGAGCAGTTGCGTGCGGTGGCGCCGGTCGTCTTCTTCGACCCCAAGCGCACCCTCGAATCGGTGGTCCCGCAGATCGACGCGGTCGCCGCCGCGCTCGGGGTGCCGGGTCCGGGCCAGGCGCTCGGCGAGCGCACGCAACGCGAGATCGCCGCCGCCACGCAATCGCGCCCGGCGGGCACGAAGCCGCGGATCGCCTTTCTCTACCTGCGCAGCGCGGCGATCACGATGCTCGCCGGTCCCGGGTCCGGCGCCGACGCGATGATCACCGCGATCGGCGCCGAGGACGCCGGCACCGCCTCCGGCCTGACCCAGCAGTTCGTGCCCGTCACCAGCGAGGCGATGATCGCTGCCGCGCCCGAGGTGTTCCTGATGATGACCGACGGGCTCGCCTCGATCGGCGGGGAAGCCGGGCTCGAGAAGTTGCCCGGGGTCGCGCAGACCCCGGCCGGGCGCAACAAACGCATCGTCGACATGGCCGACAGCGTGCTGCTCAGCTTCGGCCCCAACACCGGTCTGGTGCTGAAAGCGCTTGCCGACGCGGTGTATTCGCACCGGTGACGACCACGACGCCGGCCACCCGCGGTGCCGCGCGGCTCACGATTGCGGTGGCCGTGCTGGCGCTGATCGCGCTGTCGCTGCTGTCGGCCACGCTGGGCCAGATTCCGACGACGCCAGCCGAGGTGTTCGGCGCCTTCACTCACCGCCTCGGGGTCGACCTCGGGCCGCTGCCGGCGCACCCGTCGGGCTACGTCGCGCTGTGGGAGGTCCGGTTTCCCCGGGTCGCGCTGGCCGTCCTGGTGGGCGCCGCGCTCGGCTGCGCGGGGGCGCTGCTGCAGGGCGTGTTCGCCAACCCGCTCGCCGAACCGGGCGTCATCGGGGTGTCGGCGGGCGCGGCCGTCGGCGCCAGCGCGGTGATCGTGCTCGGTGGCACGCTGGTGGCCGGATGGGGTGTGGCCGGTGTCGCCTTCGCGTCCGGATTGGCTACGGCCGCATTGGTTTACGCGCTGGCGCGGGCGCAGGGACGCACGGAAGTGGTCACGCTGGTGCTCACCGGTGTCGCGGTGAACGCCTTCGCCGGCGGGCTCATCGCGCTGTTCACGTTCATCGCCTCCCCCGCCGCGCGCGATCAGGTGGTGTTCTGGCAGCTCGGCAGCCTCAACGGCGCCACCTGGCACACCGTCGGCATCGTCGCGCCGCTCACGCTCGCCGGTATCGGCGCGGCGTTCGTCCTGGCGCGGCGACTGGACCTGCTCGCCCTCGGCGAGCATGCCGCCCGCCACCTCGGCGTCGACGTGGAACGGCTGCGGATCCTCGTCATCGTCGTGGTCGCCGTGCTGGCCACCTGCGGCGTCGCGTTCACCGGCATCATCTTGTTCGTCGGCCTCGTGGTGCCGCACGCGATGCGGATGCTCGTCGGTCCCGGGCACCGGATGCTGCTGCCCGCCAGCGCACTCGGCGGGGCGATCGTGCTGCTCGTTGCCGACGTCGGCGCGCGCACCCTGGTTCCGAACGCCGATCTGCCACTGGGCATGCTCACTTCGCTCGTCGGGGGTCCCTTCTTCTTCTGGATGCTGCGCCGCGCGCGGGCCAGCCAGGGTGGGTGGGCCTGATGCCGGTGCGACACCGTCGGGGGTGGATGTGACGCTCACACAGCGGATTCGGGAATCGCTGGGCGGCGCGCTGCCCGTGCCCGCGCGACCGGAGCCCGGCACGGTGACGTTGCGCGCTGACGCGATCACGGTCCGCCGCGGCACCCGGGAAGTGCTGCGCGACATCCGTTTCGAGGTGATCACCGGCGAGGTGATCGCCCTGGTCGGACCCAACGGGGCCGGCAAGTCCACGCTGCTGGCCGCGCTGTCCGGGGAAGCGCAGGTGGCCGCGGGCACCGTGACCCTCGACGGACGGCCGCTGTCGGCTTGGACGCCCGTGCAAACCGCGCTGCGCCGGGCCGTGCTGCCCCAAAGCCATTCCGTCGCTTTCGCTTTCACCGCCCTCGAGGTGGTCCGCATGGGCCGCGCGCCGTGGGCCCGCACTGTCGCCGGCGACGCCGACGACCAGCGGGTGGCCGACGCCATGGCCGTCTGCGACGTGACCGAGCTGGCCGACCGTCCGTTCCCGCAGCTGTCCGGCGGTGAACGGGCCCGAGTTGCGTTGGCGCGCGTGCTCGCCCAGGACACCGCGACGTTGCTGCTCGACGAGCCGACGGCCGCACTGGATCTGGGCCACCAGGAGACCGTCATGCGGGTGGCCCGCGAACGCGCACGCGACGGTGCCGCGGTGGTCGTCGTGCTGCACGATCTGGGCCTGGCCGCTGCCTACGCCGACCGGGTCGCGGTGCTCGACGCCGGCCGTCTCGTCGCCGTCGGGCCGCCGCGCGATGTGCTTACCGCCGAACGGCTTTCGCAGGTGTACGACCATCCCGTCGAGGTGTTCGACCACCCGCGTACCGGTCGGCAACTCGTCCTGCCGCAGCGCGGCCCCGACGCCTGACGGGCCGCGCCACCTCCGGTTCCGCCGCGCCCACCGGAGGTTCGCAGGCTCAGTGCCGGCTTGTCCCCCTGGGCAGCCGGCGCGGCAGCCACGCCGGCGACCACCAGCACCAGTCCCCCAGCAGCCGCATCACCGCCGGCACCAGCAGCAGCCGAATCACCGTGGCATCCAAGACGAGTGCGGCGATCATGCCGTAGGCGATGTACTTCATCATCACCAGGTCCGAGAGCGCGAAGGCGCCGGTCACCACGATCAGGATCGATGCCGCAGCGGTGATGACGCCGCCGGTGTGGGCGGTACCGTAGCGGATCGCCTCGGGGGTGTCGGCGCCGGCGCGGCGGGCCTCCACCATGCGCGAGAGCAGAAACACCTCGTAGTCGGTGGACAGCCCGATGATCACCGTGACGATCAGTACCACCACCGCGAACATGAGCGGCCCCGGCGTCACGTCGAGCAGCGTTGCGCCGTGCCCGTCGACGAACACCCAGGTGAGCATGCCGAGCGTCGAGCCGAGCGACAGCGAGCTCACCACAATGGCTTTCACGGCCAGTACCACCGAGCCGAAGGCGAACCAGAGCAACAGGAAGGTTGCCAGCGCCAGCAGCCCCACCAGCAGCGGCAGCCGGTCGACGATGCCGTGGATGCTGTCGCGCTCGAGCGCCGGGATGCCCGCCACGTACAGCTGCACGCCCTCGGCGCGCGGCAGGGCACGCAGTTGGGCGATGACCTCGTCGGCGGAGCCGCGGTCCACCAGCCCCGCCTCGAGTACGTTGATCGAGTCCTTCGTCTCCCGGGCCGGCTCGAAACCGGACGTCAGGCCCGGCACCGCGCTCGCGTCGGCACGGATGCGGCCGAGTTCGGCATTGTCCGCACCGACCACCACCAGCTTCAACGGCTCGGTGCGGAACTGCGGGAAGATCCGGTCGTAGTCCTGCTGCGCCACCCGCGCCGGGTTGTCGGTGGCCAGATACTTTTCGCTGAGCGCACCGAATTCGACGTTCTTGAACGGCACGATCAACGCGATCAGCACCAGCCCGACAACCCCGGTGACGGCGATCGGGCGCCGCATCGCCCACCGTGCCAGCCGCGACCACACGCTCGCGTCGATCTGGGCGTGGGTTCTGGTGCGGGCGAACAACCCGAGCGAATCCACCCGCGGCCCGAGCACGCCGAGCACGGCGGGCAGCACCGTGGTCGACAGCACCGCGGCGAGTACCACGGAACTGATCGCCCCGAACGGCACCGAACGCAGCACTCCGTGCGGAAACACCAGCAGCGCACCGAGACTCGCCGCGATGATCGAGGCGGAGAACAGCACGGTCCGCCCGGCGCTGGCCACCGTCCGCGCCACCGCCTCCTCGGGGGTGCGGCCCTCGGCGATCTCCTCCCGGAACCGGCTCACCACGAACAGGCCGTAGTCGATCGCCAGGCCCAAGCTCACCAGGGTCACCACGGCGCTGGCGAAGGCGTTCACCTCGACGAAGCTCATGACGATCCGCATGATTCCTTGCGAGGCAACGATGGTGAGCCCGCCGACGAGCACCGGCAGCAGCGCGGCGGTGACCCCACCGAAGATGAAGAACAGCAGGATCGCCACCAGCGGCAACGCGATGAGCTCGGCGCGGTGGATGTCGGCCTGCATCCCCTGGTTGATCTCGTAGACGAGCGGTTGCACCCCGGCCACCTGCACCGTCATGCCCTCGATGCCGAGCTCGTCCCGAATCGCGGTGTAGTCGGAAAGCGTTTGCTGCCCTTCACCTTTGAGTCCGATGCTGGCAAACGCGTGCGTGCGTGAGGCATCGGCGAAAGAGGTGGTGAAGGCGTTGTCCCAGTAGCTGTCCACGCGCAGCACATGGTCGGGATGGGCCGCGCGCAATGCGTCGAACCGGGCCCGCGCGGCCACGGCGAAGTCATCGACGGTACGGCCGGGCGGGGCCGTGTAGAGGGCGACGACATCGCTCGAGGTGTCGCGCCCGAAGGTGTCGTCGGCGAGCTTGGAGCCGTGCACCGACTCGCTGCTGTCGTCGAACCAGCCCTCCTGGGTCCAGCGATCGGCGAGGTCGGCGCCGTAGAGCCCGCTCAGCGCCGACAGCACGATGCCGAGCACGATCACCGCGTAGCGGTAGCGGTAGATCAGCACCGGGTCAACCGCAGGCCACGGTCGTGTAGTTGGCCGAGCGCAGAATGCCGCACAGGTCGTCGCGCGCGATCTTCCAGCGCCCGTCGAGGAACTTGAACCGGACGACGGCCACCTGCACGGAGGCGCCGGTGCCGTCTTTGTCGAGCTTCATGGTGGCGGTCACCGTGTTGTCCGGATTGCGGAACACCGGATCCACCACGTTGTACTTCGCGGCCGGATTGTCCTGCAGTGCCTTGTAGAGATCCGGGATCGCGCCGCGGAACGCCTCGCCGTCCTCGATCAGCGCCACCCGCTCGTCGTCGGGCAGCTTCGGGTCCAGCGCCGCTTTGAGCTGGCTGTCCAGCTGCGGTGCAGTCGGTGTCTGCCCGGCGGCCGGCGGCGCAACCGTGGTGGCGGACGCGGCGGTGCTGGTGCGGGTGGTGAACGTTTGCGAGGTGCCGCCACCGCAGCCGGACACCAGCACGGCCGAGACGACAACCGCGGCGCAGTCCCGACCGCGGATCAACGACCGACCGCCCCGATCCGGCCCAGCACCGGAACCGTTTCGACCACCGGGGCGAGCGCGGCGACCGGAATGGCGACGAGGTCGCGAACCACGTCGACCACGCCGCGGGCATCGTCGTCGGATGCCGGGGAGCCGGCGGCGCGGGCGACCAGGTCACGGACGGCGCCCGTCACGCTGCGCTGGTCGCACAGATCCAGCTCTGCGGTGCTCGTCTGAGCTCGCGCCACCACGTCCTCCTCGCCCGGTACCGGGCTGTTCGCGTCGATTCGGTACAGCTCGACCATAAGCGAGCGCCCGACGACGCGAAAAGTGTAGGGCCGGCCGTCCTCGGCGAGCCCGAAGCCGTTGGCGAACGGGCCGAGCGATACGTCCTCGACAACGAACTCGGTCGTGCTGTCGTCCCTCACGGCTGCCCACGCTAGCGGCGCTTGGGTTGCAAACAGGTAGCTTTGCGACAACGAGTGATCGGCGAAAGGGTCTGCGAATGAGGCTGCGGGGTGCGGCGCTGCGACGATACGGGGCGCTGCTGGCCTGCGTTGCTGTGCTGATCGTCACAGCCTGCGGTTCGGAGTCGGGCGCGCCGAAGGTGCCGACCATCGACCCGGGCCAGGCCGCGCAGGCGCCCGTGCCCACCGCGGCTCCGGCCGGCGAGGTGAGCGCCGTGCCCGGCGCCGTCGTCGACCTGGTGGCCACCGCCGACGGGGTGGCTGCGCTCGTCGGCGACACCGTGATCATCGGTGCGCGGCGCATCCCGCTCGGATCCCCCGCGACCAGCCTGGTGGCCGGCGCCGCCGGCGAGCTGCTCGCGGTGTCCGGCACCGACGTGCTGCGCGTGGCGCTCGACAGCGGCACCGTCACCAAGGTCGAGGGCGGCGGCCCCGTGCACGCGGTGACGATGCTGGCCGACGGCCGCCTCGCGGTCGGGCTCGGCACCGGAACCCTGCGCCTGATCGACCTGAAATCCAATGATGTGCAAACCATTTCGGGCCTCGTCTCGATAGACGGGCTGGCGGCCGCAGGCGGCGAACTGCTCGCCCTGGATGCGCGCCAGACGCTGGTCAGCGAAATGAACACCGCCACGCGGTCCCCTGGCCTGGCGCTGCGCGCCGGGGCCGGCGCCGCCAAGATCACCGCGGATCGGCACCGGCGCATCCTCGTGACCGATCCGCGCGGCGGTGAGCTGCTGGTATTCGGGACGGATCCGCTCGTGCTGCGGCAGCGATTCCCGGTAAGCTCGGCTCCCTACGCCGTGGCCTACGACGGCATCGCCGACATCGCCTGGGTAACCCTGACGGGCACCAACGAACTCGTTGGGTTCGATCTGTCGAGGGGTATCCCGCGGGAAGTCGCTCGCTACCACACGGTGCGGCAGCCGAACGCGATCGCCGTCGATCCGGCCGGCCGGGTCGTGTACGTGGGCTCGGGCAGCGGCGCCGGACTGCAACGGATCGCGACGGGAGCGCAGCGATGACGACTCGGACGAAACTGCCTCCTGGCTGGGAAATCGGCGTCAGCGACGACTACGACTACGTCCCGTTGCGGCTGCCGCCGGAGGTCTCGCGGATCACCGCGTCGATGCGCCTGGCCATTCAGGCCGAATTCGGTGGCTGGGAGTTGTCCCGGGTGCGGGTGTACACCGACGGCAGCCGTAGGGTGCTTCTGAAACGCCGCAAGACCACGCAGTCGGCCGTCGAACCGGGGATCTGAATGCTGTACCGCGCGCTGCTCTGGGTGATGTTCCTGCTGCCGCCCGAGCAGATTCATCACGTCGTCTCCACTCTCATGCGGTCGATGGCGCGCGTGCGCCCGGTGCGTGCGCTCACCCGCCGGGTCCTCGCCGTCGAAGATCCCGCGCTCGCCCAGACGGTGTTCGGGGTGCGGTTCCCGGCCCCGCTCGGGCTGGCGGCCGGCTTCGACAAGAACGCCGACGGCGTGAACGCCTGGGAGCCTTTGGGTTTCGGATTCGCAGAGGTAGGCACCGTGACCGCGCAGGCACAGCCGGGCAATCCAGCGCCGCGGCTGTTCCGGCTGCCGGCCGACCGTGCGCTGATCAACCGCATGGGCTTCAACAATCACGGCGCCGGCAACGCCGCCAACCACCTGCGCCGGCGCCACACCGCGATCCCGATCGGCGCGAACATCGGCAAGTCCAAGGTCACGCCCGCCGCGGCGGCGGCCGACGATTACCGGCACAGCGCCACGCTGCTGGGCCCGCTCGCGGATTTCGTGGTCGTCAACGTCAGTTCCCCCAATACCCCGGGCCTGCGCGACCTGCAGGCCGTCGAGTCGCTGCGCCCGGTGCTGCAGGCGGTGCTCGATTCCGTGCGGGTGCCGGTGCTGGTGAAAATCGCCCCGGATCTGTCCGACGCCGACATCGACGCGGTCGCGGATCTTGCGGTGGAGTTGGGTCTGGCCGGAATCGTGGCCACCAACACCACGATCTCGCGCGCCGGGCTGGCCTCGGATGTGGCGCTGATCACCGAGATCGGGGCCGGCGGACTGTCCGGCGCCCCGGTTGCCGAGCGGTCGCTGGCCGTGCTGCAGCGACTGTACGGCCGGGTCGGCGACCGGCTCGCGATCGTCTCGGTGGGCGGCATCGAAACCGCTGATCAGGCCTGGGAACGCATCCTCGCGGGGGCCTCGCTGTTGCAGGGGTACACCGGGTTCATCTACGGTGGCCCGTTCTGGACCCGCCGCATCCACCGCGGTCTGGCCGAACGTCTGCGTACCGCGGGTTACACAAATATCGCCGACGCCGTCGGCGCGGCCACCCGCGCCTGAAATTTCCGACAATTCACCCATGGGTGGGTTGTGCTACGTTCCGTTGCGCAGTACACGATAGTGACGAGCGCCATATACGCCCTGCACGGGTGTTGTCGCCGTGTCCATTTGCGGCATCGCCCGCCTGACCAACGGATGAGCATGAGTCAGCAAGAAGTTTCCTTCCCCCACGAAACCGGGGCGCAGATCACCACCCTCCCGCAGGCCTTCCAGCAGACCGTCACGCTGCGCCCGGACGCGGTCGCCCTGCGTACCGTCGGCGGCATCCAGCAGATCACCTGGCGTGAGTTCGCCGAGCGCGTCGAGAAGATCGCGGCCGGTCTGGCTGCGCTGGGCCTGCGTCGCGGCGACACGTTGGCGATCATGCTGACCAACCGCCCCGAGTTCCATCTGGTCGACACCGCCGCCCTGCACGTGGGCGCCGCACCGTTCTCGATCTACAACACCAGCGCGCCCGAGCAGATCGCCTACCTGTTCGGCAACGCCGAGAACAAGATCGTGGTCACCGAGCAGGTGTTCCTACCGCGCATCCAGCAGTCGGGTGTGCCGCTCGAGCACATCGTCGTCGTCGACGGCCCGGCCACCGGGGCGATCACCCTCGCCGATGTCGAGGCGAATCCGGCGGCCGATTTCGACTTCGCCGCCACCTGGCAGGCCGTCGAGCCGACCGATCTGGCCACCCTCATCTACACCTCGGGCACCACCGGCCCGCCGAAGGGCGTCGAGCTCACCCACCGCAACATCATCGCCGAGGTCGCCGCACTCAAGCCGATCGCCGGCCTCACCTTCGACGACCGCATCGCCTCGTACCTGCCGTCGGCGCACATCGCCGACCGGGCCACCGCGCTGTACGCGAACATGGTCACCGGCGTGCAGGTCACCACGGTGGCCGACCCGCGCGAGATCGCGGCGGCGCTGCCGGATGCGCGCCCGACGATCTTCCTCGGCGTGCCGCGCGTCTGGCAGAAGATCAAGGCCGGCATCGAGGCCAAGCTGGCCGAGGAGTCGAGCCCGGTGAAGCGCAAGCTCGCCGGCTGGGCCGTCGGGACGGGGCTGGCCTCGGCCAAGGCGCAGATCGCCGGCAAGCCCGGCGGCGGCTTCGCGCACCGCCTCGCCGACAAGCTGGTCCTCGGCAAGGTTCGCGCCGCGCTCGGTCTCGACGAGGTGCGCTTCGCGATTTCCGGCGCGGCCGCGATCCCGGTGGAAACGCTGGAGTTCTACCTCGGCCTCGGCATCAAGGTCGAGGAGGTGTGGGGCCTGTCGGAGACCACCGGCGGCACCACGCTCACCCGTCCCGGCACGCTGACCCCGGGTTCGGTGGGCAAGGCTGTCGACGGCATCGAGCTCAAGCTTGCCGACGACGGCGAGCTGCTGGTGCGCGGCCCGCAGGTGATGCGCGGCTACCGCAAGCAGCCCGAGAAGACGGCCGAGTCGATCGACGCCGACGGCTGGTTCGCCACCGGCGACATCGCCACCATCGACGCCGAGGGCAACGTCAAGATCGTCGACCGCAAGAAGGAACTGATCATCAACGAGGGCGGCAAGAACATGTCGCCCACCAACATCGAGAACGCCGTCAAGGCCAGCTCGGCGCTGATCAGCCAGGTCGTCACCATCGGCGACGCCAAGCCGTACAACACCGCGATCCTCTCGCTGGATCCCGACATGGCCGCCGCGCGCGCCAAGGCGCTCGGCACGCCGGACGCCGACCTGGCCACCCTGGCCGCCCGCGACGAGATCCGCACCGAGATCGCCGACGCGGTGCGCGCCGCCAACGCCAAGCTCTCGCAGGTGGAGCAGGTCAAGCGGTTCGTCGTCTCCGGCGAGCTGTGGGAGCCGGGCGGCGTCGAGCTCACCCCGACGATGAAGCTGCGCCGCAAGCCCATCGCCGAGAAGTACGCCGACACCATCGCCGACCTCTACTCGGCCACGCCGAGCAGCGCGGTCATCGACCTCGGCAAGAAGTAGTCACGTCGCATCGAGGGCCCGGGAGCGTGTCGCTCCCGGGCCCTCGTCATGCGGGCAGCGCCCCGACGGCGACCGCAAGCGCGAGGACGCCCAGCCCGAGCGCGAATCCCGGCAATCGATCGACCGCCTTGACCACCAGTTTCTCGGCGGCCACCACACCGGCCAGCAGCAGCATCAGCCAGAACCCGAGCGGGTGCGGCGCCAACGCCATCGGCATCATCATCGGACTGCACGCGGCGATGCACCGCGTCGCGTTGCCGGCCCCGGCGCGCAGCGCCGCGACATCGGCCTTGCGCCCGTCCGGCGGCAACGGCGCGACGCGATGACATGCGCGCAGCGCCAGCCGCTTCCAGCGCGTCAGCTCCCACAGCGCCGCGAGGCCGAGCCCGGCCGCGACCGCGGGCGCACCAGCGAGGCCCACGGTCGCGACCACGGCGAGCAGCGCCGCGCCGAAAGCGACCCACACCGCCACGTATGCAGCGGTGAACAGGGCGGGCCCGCGGTAGCGGCGCCGCCACTTGCCCCGCACCGCGATCGTGCGAGCGTCGGGCAGCAGCGTGGGGAGCATCGTCGCGACGATCATCAACGCCCACGACCCGAGGTTCGGGGCGGGCCCCACGGACACGCCGGCGCCGGCCGAAGCATGGTGCGGCGCACCGTGAAACAGGCCGGCGGCGGCGTGCTGAACCACCAGCGCCAACCAAGCCGTGACGGCGAGCGCCGCCACCGGCCACTCCGGGTGCCGCCACGTCGTGCGCTGCCACGTCGACGGTCGCCGAGACAGCGTCGCCGTCATTGCAGGAACACGCTGACCCTGCCGATGCGGACATCGCCCGGGTGCTGCGGTGCGAGCGATTCGTCGGCGGGCATCCGCGCCGGCGTCTGCGGGCTCTCCACGTACTGGGCGACGAAGGTGACGCGCACCGAGTCCGTCCAGCGGCCTTCGGCGCGCAGCCGGTGATACAGCTCGGTGATGTCGTAGACGAGTTGCATGCCGCCGTGCTCGTTGTCCGGATCGGCGGTGTCTTCGATGCCGAAGAAGGACGCGACACCGATCAGATGCGTGTCGTCGGTGGCCGGGTCGCCGTCTGGTGCGTCCAGGTACACGGCGTAGGTCAGGGGCACCGGCTCCGGGGCGGTGACGTTCTCGAGGCGCAGCAGCGCGCGGCTGGGCCCGGCAACGCTCTCGGCGACGGGGCCTTCCGGGGCCGACAGCCCGACGGTCACGGTGGCCCGATCTGCGGTGAGCGGCGTCGGCGCATCGGTGGCGCCGACCAGCTCGGGCGGGAATTCCGGTTCTGGCGTGGGTGCCACGGCGCTCTCCCTCTGGACCGGAGCGGAGGTGTCTTCGTATCGATAATGCAGCTGGTCGACCGTCTCCAGGACGTCGCGCACGTTCTCGGTGAGTTGTCCGCCGTTCTCGTCGTGGAACCGGAACGGAACACCGCTCAGCCACGCGGCCTCGTCGGTGTTCGCGCGGTCCGGCATGCCACGCCACACTTCCCAGATCCGGTCGATGTTGGCGTGATGCAACCAGAAGATCGGGTCCAGCGCGGCGGTGTTGAAGCCTCCCATGTCGCCGCCGACCTGCACGTGTACCGCACCGTGCGGCGCCCCTTCCAGCGGTCCGCCGACCGAGTTCCCGTCGCCGGCGTGACTGAACCCGGTGCGTTCGCCCGCGAAGGCACTCACCCCGGCGAACGTCGTGGGCGCCAGCGCGAACCGCAGGTCGACGGCCGTCGCGGTGAGCGGGGCGCCGTTGTTCAGGGTGCGGTTCGGGTGGCGCAGCGGGTTCGGGGTGCCGTCGGGCATGGTCAGGTCCAGGAACGCGGCGGGCAGGCGGCGCCGGTTCACGTCGGTGCTGCTGTAGTTCCAGTAGGGCAGCGCCCAGGTCTGCTTGGTCAGCTCGTCGACCTCCGGCAGATCCTGGATCGCACCACGCACGAGGCGCTCGAACCACTCCAGGTACATGCGATGCCACGGCAGGAAGTACCAGGAGAAGTGCTGGCACTGATTGCGGAAGCTGTCGGGATTGACCGTGGTGCCGTGCACGGCCGCCTGGTAGCGCCAGCCGCGCGGGTCCATCTCGTCGGCGTCGGACCGCGCCCGCAGCGCGCGCACCCCGCGGGCGTAGGCGTCGATCACGGGGTGCCACGGGTTGCTGTCGTGCAGGGTCCAGATGTTGCTGCGCCGGAAGACTCGGGCTTCGGTCACGATGATCTGTCCGGTGAAGATTCGGTTCGGGTCGGCGATCTGCGGGTTCGCGGCATCGACGGCGGCCACCGTGGTGCCGAATCGCGTGGCGATCGCGGTGAGTGTGTCACCGGCCTGCACCACGTACTCCGGCCCCGGCACCGGGCGTGGGCCGGCGATCGCGAGCACCTGACCGGTGAAGATCCGGTTCGGGTCGGCCAACTGCGGGTTCGCGCCGACCAGCGCGGCGACGCCGACGCCGAACCGAGAACCGATGGCGCTCAACGTATCCCCCGCCTGCACCACGTACCGCGACCCGGCTGCGGGCACCGCCCTCGGGATGGCGAGCACGTGACCGGCGAAGATCCGGTTCGGGTCGGCGATCACCGGGTTGGCGTTGTCCAGCGCGCTCACCGTCGTGCCGAACCGGTTCGCGATCGCCGACAGCGTGTCACCGGACTGCACAACGTAATTCGAGCCGGCGGCGGGTGGTGCGCCCGGGATCGTGAGCACCTGCCCCGGGAAGATCCGGTTCGGATCGGCGACGTCGGGATTGGCGGCCACGAGTGCCGACTGGGTGACCCCGAAGCGGGTGGCGATGGCGTTGAACGTGTCTCCGGGATTGACGATGTAGCTGGCCATGGTGGCTCCTTGTCCTGCTCAAATGGTGCGCGTGCTCGGGGCTGACGGACCGCGACGAGGACGCGACGAATCCTGCCGATGTCGCCGCTGCCCGGGAACCGGGCCTGATTCGGATTGCCGAAGCGCCCGAAATGGATTGCCGGCACCTCGATCCTGTTGCGTACGCAGCGCTTCGACGATGCGGGCGATCCGGATGCCCGCGTTCTCGAGGGCCGTTGTCATGCCGGACCGTCCTGCACCGGCACCCCCAGCGCGCGCAGCTCGTCCGCGCACCGCGCGATCGCGTGCGCCACGTTGGTGTCCACACTCGCGCCGGCGAAATGCAGCCCGAAGCCATTGGGCGTCAACGCGTTCCAGTCCAGTATCGGCGAGCCCGAGTTGCCGCCGAGAGTAGTGGGATCGTGCCCGAAGACCCATTCGCGCGGGTCTCCGGTGAAGCTGCCGAGCGGGCGGTGTGCCAGTCCCGGTGCCAGCCGTTTGACGCCGACGGCGCTGCCGAGCAGGGTGCTGTTCACCCAGGTCCAGTCCACGCCCTCGTGCACGCCCGCCGCGAACGGGGTGGGACCCGGGAAGCCGACCACACAGAAGGAGGCCAGGTTGCCGCGCGGCCCGTCGAGGCTGGCGACGACCGGAATCGCCTGCGGCGGTTCGGGTTCGCTGTGCTCGGTCGGCTCGATGCGCAGCACCGCGGCGTCCAGGCGCGCATAGGAGACGCCGTCGACGCCCGACGGGGTGGCCTCGACCACCTTGAACCGGTTCACCGTGGCGGCGTTGGATTCGCCGACGAAATCGATGAAGACGTCGTCGAGGATGCGGAAGGTGGTGCCCACTCGTTGGATCCGATGTGAGAAGCGCTGCCAGATCTTTTCCAGCACATGCCAATTGGTGAGAACAAGCCCCTTGCTCGCGTCCACCACCCAGCCGGTGCCGAAGTAGTTCTTGCCGGTGGCCCCGCGCGGTTCGACGCGGCCGACGGCGGCGAACACCGAGCGCATCCGGTCCGCGGTCGCCACGAGCTGGTCGTGCCAGCTGCCGGCCATCGGATGTGCCGGGTCGACGCTGCCGCCACGCACCAGCAGCGACGGCCGCGTCCCGTCGGTGAGGACGATCGCCTCGAGCGTCATTTCGTCGCGCGGATCGAGCGGGGAGCCCGGGTCGGTGTCGAGTTTGCGCATGGTGCGCTGGGTTTCGCGCAACAGCACCTCGCGCGCCCGGCGGAACTCGCGGGGGTCGCCCACCTCGCCGGCGGCCAGTCGGTCCAGGGCCGGTGCCAGCGCCGACTCGAGCCGCCCGGTCACCTCCTCGGTGCGCGGCGGCGCGCCCGCGATGTCGTCGAGGATCACCGACTCCAGCCCGGTCCCGTTGCGGTCGGCCGCCGAGCGGGCCACCACGAGATCGCGCAAGTGTGTCGCCGCCCTGGTCATTCCGGTACTCCGTCCGCGACGCCGAGCCAAGTCAGCAGGCCCGGATTGGAGATCGAGTCGGTGAGTTCACGACTGGGTTCGGGCGCGTGCGCCACGTCCTCCTGGAGCCCGCGGGGGCGCGCGCGCTCGACCGTCAGCAGCGCCAACTCCGGCCCGTAGCGTTGCCAGTCGAACGAATCGTCCACCGCCGCATGCGGTCCGACGGTCTCGGCGAGCAGCGACTGCACGGACTGCCGCGCGCTGTCGCGCGCGAGCTGTGGCGGCGGCACCGACTCGGTGCCGCGGCCCAGGTCCAGGTCTGCGGCGAGCAGTGCGGCGGCGTCGACGATCCCGGCGCCCATCTCGAACGGATCCCACGATTCGGGCCGGCGCGCCGTCGCACGGACCAGTCGCAGGAACATCGCCTGCAGTGTCTCGCCCCGATCCCGGGCGGCCGCAACGAGATTGGCGCGGCCGTGTTGGGCGAGCCAGAGGGCCGCGACGCCCGCGGTGAGCGCCACCGCGAAGCTGGTCCCCTGGCCTTGGCCCGTGCCGCTGGGCAACGTGGCCCGGAAGACGTTCTGGCCCGGCGCCGAGATGTCGACCGCCGCGCCCCGGCAGGTGCCGCGCCACATGCCGTCGGCGGCGTTCACACCCGCAACCGCGATGCATTCCGAGTAGCGGGCCGGCCACACGACGGTACGCACGCAATTGCCCGCCGCCGCGAGCACGAGCACGTCGGCTTGCACGGCCCGGCGCAGCGCGCGATGTAGCGAAAACGACGGAATCCCACCGAGACTCATCGTGATCACGTGCGCACCGTTGGCCACCGCCCAATCGATGGCGCGGGCCACGGTCACCTGGCTGATCCGGATGACGCTTTCGATCGCTCGGATCGGCATGTGGGTGGCATTCGGTGCGGACCCGGTGAGCACCAGCGTCTTCGGCGACACCGCCACGCTCGCGGTTGCCGTGCCGTGTCCAGGGTTCATCCCGGTGAGTGGATCGGTGGGATCGGCGTCGTCGTCGATCGTGTCGAAGCCGCCCACCACGGCGCGCCCGGCGAGTTCCTCGTGGTCGCGCACTCCCGTATCCGGTTGTGCCACCACGATTCCGGCGCCGCCGACCGGTCGCTGCCGCGCCTCGGACAATGCCCATGCCTGCGGTACCCGGAGCCGGTCGAGCGCCCAGCCGGGCTCGAGCGGCTCGCTGTCGACCCAACAGCCCGGGACGTCGAATCCCTCTTCGCCGAAGCGCGGCTGCACGCCGAACAAGGCCGTCGGCAAGTCCGGCTCGGCGAGCTCGACTTCGAACGTCGCCGCCAATTCATACGCCGCCGCAAAGGCTTTCGCGGGTTCGACGCCGTCGAGCGTGCGGTCGGTGAATTCGATCACGAGAATCGAAGGTTCCAGATCCGACAGCGGCGCCACCGTCGGATGCAACTGTGCCAACTCCCGCGCGAGCGCCGCGGCGACCTCTTGCGGCACCTGGTTGCCCCGGCACTGCAGTGCGAATCGGGCGGGTCCCGAGGTGGTGCCGGCCAATCGCTCGTTGGTCGCGTCCCGCACGACCTCGACCAGGGTGCCCGCCATGATCGGTCTCCGTTCCCACCAGGGTGCGTGCGTTGGTGCAACGCAGATCGATTGTCGCGCCGTGGGCGGGCGTGGACGCGAGTATCGGACTACTCGAATCCGGTCTGCCGGGAATCGGCACTCCACGGACGCGATCGGATGTTCCGGTTGGCCTCGCATCGCGGAAGCGCCTGTCGCACAATCCAGGAGCCGACGCGAAAGGACCTGCGATGACCGACGTGATCGACGCCTGGATGCAACACCCGAACCAAGGCTTCCTGGCGATGCCGATGTTCGATTCGCTGCGGCGATGGGCCAAGGGCACGCTGCCGACAGAGTTGCCGCTGTCGTCGACCCTGGATCAGATGGACGCCGCCGGCGTGCGCGTGGGGATGCTCAACGCCTGGCACGGGCCGGCGGGGCCGATCATCGCCAACGACGAGGTCGGCGCGATCGTGCGGGCCCATCCCGATCGTTTCGTCATGGTGGCGTCGGTGAATCTGCACCGGCCGATGGAAGCGGTACGCGAATTGCGGCGCTGCGTCGAGGAATTCGGCGCGAAGGCACTGCGGGTGATCCCGTGGCTGTGGGACCTGCCGCCGGACGATCGCCGCTACTACCCGCTCTACGCGGCCTGTTGCGATCTGGACATCACGTTCTGCACGCAAGTGGGTCACACCGGGCCGATGTGTCCGTCGGAACCGGGCCGGCCCATCCCCTATCTGGACCGGGTGCTGCTGGAGTTCCCGGAACTGCGGGTGGTCGGCGGGCACATCGGCGTCCCGTGGACCGCCGAGGTGATCTCGCTGGCGACGAAGTATCCGAACTTCTACATCGACACGTCCGCGTACAAGGTTTCGCGCTACCCCGACGAGCTCGTCGCCTATCTGCGCCGGCACGGGCGCGGCAAAGTGCTCTTCGGCTCGAACCATCCGGCCTGGCCCGCACCCGCGTGCCTGGCCGGTCTCGACGAGCTCGGCCTGGCGCCCGAGGTGCGCGCGGCGTTCTTGCGCGACAACGCACTTCGCGCGTTCAAGCTCCCCGGCTGACGAGTCCGCGCAGCAGATCCTCCGCCAGCGCGATCGCCTCCTCGGCGGCGGTCGCGGTGTCTGTCGCGTCGGCTACCGCGAGCGACAGTTCGGTCAACGCGCCGTAGATCAGCGCGGTGACGAGGTCCGTCCGGCGTTGCGGCTGCGCCGCGGCTGATGCCAGGGCTGCGACGGCGTCGTCGAGCACGCCGCCCAAGTGCGATCGGTCGAGTTCGCGCCAGCGTTCCCAGCCCAGGGCGAGCGGTCCCTGCAGCAGCACGACGTGCCGAAACGTCGGATCGGTGCAGGCCTCGAGGAAGGCCACCGCACCCGCGCGCGCCCGGTCCCACGGTGCGGACTGCGCCGTCATCGCTTGCTCGATCTGTTGTGCCGCTGCGGTTTCCAGCTCTTCGAAGACGGCCTCGAAGAGCCCGCGCTTACCGTCGAAGTGGTGATACAGCGCGCCGCGGGTGAGCCCGGCCGTACGCACGAGCTCTTCGGCGGGAATGTCGTCATAGGACTGCGCGGCGAACATCGCGCGTCCGGCCTCGAGCAGTGCTGCCCGGGTGCTGGCCACATACTGCTCTCTCCGCGTCGCCCCTGTCATACCCTATGTTTATCACATACACTGTGTATGTCGGATTCACCGAGCATGGAGGTTGGGATGTCGGACGTGGACGTCGTCGTCATCGGCGCCGGGATCGCCGGACTGATCGCGGCCCGGCAGGCGGTGCGAGCCGGGCACCGCGTGTCGGTGCTCGAGGCACGCGACCGGGTCGGCGGGCGGGTGCTCAACGAGACGCTGCCCGGGGGCGAACCCATCGAGATGGGTGGCCAGTGGGTCGGGCCCGGTCAGCATCGCGTGCTCGCGCTGCTCGACGAACTCGGACTCGACACCCACCCCACCTACGACGACGGCAAGCACATCGCCGAGATCGGTGGCCGGCGCAGCACCTACACCGGACGCATTCCAGCGCTGAATCCCTTGGTACTGGCCGACATTCAGCTCGGACAATGGGCCGCCGCCCGGGCCGTCGCGCGGTGCGGGCGGCCCGCCGTCGCAGCCGCACTGGACGGCATCACCTTCGCGACCTGGCTGCGCCGGCACGTACGCACCGACGGCGGGCGCGGGTTCTTCTGGATGATCGTGGAGGCGACGTTCTCCGCCGAACCGGAAGATCTGTCCGCACTGTCGGCGATCCGGTATCTGCAGGCGGCCGGCGGGCTGGACGCGCTCATCAACAC
Organism: uncultured Nocardiaceae bacterium; assembly: GCA_936936565.1. Lineage (GTDB taxonomy): Bacteria > Actinomycetota > Actinomycetes > Mycobacteriales > Mycobacteriaceae > CAKZIX01. The sequence continues at coordinate 40,363 of CAKZIX010000137.1, forward strand.
CCGGGGCGGCGCCCAGCAGGATCGCGTGGTCGGCGGTACCTACGAGATCGCGCTGCGCCTGGCGGCCGAACTCGGCGACACGATCGTGCTCGACGCACCCGTCACCGACATTGCGTGGGACGCAGCCGGAGTGCGCGTCGCGACCCCGGCGGGCACCGTCTCGGCCCGCCGCGCGATCGTTGCGGTGCCGCCGCCGCTGGCGGGACGTATCCGCTACTCCCCCGGCCTGCCCGGCGATCGCGACCAGCTGACCTCACGCATGCCGATGGGGCGGGTGATCAAGGTCAACGTCGCCTATCCGGCGCCGTTCTGGCGTGCCGCCGGCCTCAGCGGCCAGGTGACCAGCGCGGACCGGCCGTTCGGCATCGTGTTCGACAACACCCCGCCCGCCGGCGATCCCGGCGTGCTGGTCGGTTTCCTCGAAGGCCGCCACGCCGACGCCGCCGCGCGCCTGGATGCCGAGGCCCGGCGCGCGCTGGTGCTGGCCGACCTGGTCGAGTATTTCGGCCCGCAGGCCGGCGAGCCGATCGCCTACCTCGAACGCGACTGGACCGCAGAGCCGTACTCCCGCGGCGGCTACGGCGCCTACCACACCCCGAATACGCTGACCCGCTTCGGCTTTGCGCTTTCCGAGCCGATCGGTCCGCTGCACTGGGCGGGCACCGAGACCGCGACCCGGTGGACCGGGTACATCGACGGCGCCATCGAATCGGGCATGCGCGCCGCGCGCGAAGCCGACGATGCTCTGCGCCGGATCACCGATCGGCCCGTTCCCGCGGCACGCACCGACTAATGTCGCGATCGTGATACTGGCGCCGCAGGACTGCGCGATCAGCGCCCCGCGGGCTGAATCCGCGCCAGGAACCGATCGATCGCCGCGTACATTTCCGGGCTGAGTACGACGTGCTCGCCGACGCCGGGCACCACCTCGAAGCCGGTGCCCGCGGCCGCCAGTTGCGCGACCAGCGTGGCATGCAAGGGCGAGGGCACCACCTTGTCGGCTGCGTTGAGCAGCAACAGAATCGGTGCGTCGTACCCGGTGGTCGGCAGCGTCATGTAGTCCTCGATCACGCGCCGGAACGGCCCGACGGCCAGCGGGGTGGCCAGCAGCGCCCCGATGCCGAGGCCGCGGGTGCGCTGCCCGATACCGTCCATGCACAGCGTGGCGGTGTCGTCGAGGATCCGGCGCCCCAACGGCGTGAGGTAACTGTCGACCGCCGCGTCCGGGCGGGCGGCGCGCAGGGCACCCAGGATGGTGACGACGAGGGCGACCACGGTGTCGTTCTCGGCGGGCAACACCGGTACGTACGGACCGGCCAGCTGGAGCAGCTTCTCCACGTCCGAACCCGGGTCGATGGCGATCGTGCCCCGGAAGTCGAGCTCGGGTGCGTAACTCGCCTGCCGGTGCCCGGTGCTCAGCGCGGCATGGCCGCCCTGGGACTCACCGACGACAGCCCAGGTTCGCGACAGCTCCGGGCGGGCGGCGCGGGCAGCACGCACCATGTCGATCGTCGCCGACGCCTGGGAGCGCACCTCGAGATACGGGTGGACACCGGTGTCGAACAGGCCGTTGCCGATGTAGTCGGGTGCGGCCACCGCGAAGCCGCGCGACAGCAACCGCCGCAGCAGATCGCCTTGGCGGTCGGCCTTTTCGCGAGCAGGTCGTGGGAGGGGCACCGCCTGGCCGCCGCAGCGCGGGCCGAGCCCGGCCGTGCCGTGATCCCACGCCAGCACCGGCCAGCCGGCGGCGGGCGCGGGGCCGGGCGGCACGAACAGCGCGCCACTGGCGCGCACCGGCGAGCCGTCCGCGCGCGTGGTCCAGTAGCTGACGACCGTGCCGCCACCCGGCATCGAGCGCCAGCCGGACGGCTGCGGGAGTGCTGCGATCAGCGTCCCGGCCGAACTGCCGGGCAGCGCCGACGCGGGTGCGGGCGCGGCGGTGACCGCTGCCAGCGCCACCAGCGCGGCCGCGGCGGCGCGTGTGCGGGCTCGTCTCGAGAATGTTCGCGACACGTCGATCCTCCTCAACACAGCGGAATCACGCGCGTCCCGAAGCCGCGCCCTTTCAGAGTATGTGCCGCGG
>CAKZIX010000138.1 GCA_936936565.1 uncultured Nocardiaceae bacterium
CCGGTGGTCTGGATCCAGTTCGCTACACGTTCTTCAAGCGCCTCGACGACATCGCATACGGTACGGGTGTATGGCAGGGCGCCCTGGTGGCGCGCAGCAGCGCTCCACTGCGCCCAACGCTGCAGAGCTAACTGGCGCGCGCACCGCCCGAGTCGGATCCCGGCCCCGCGAACGGTAAAGTGAAACGAACGCGTAACGAGAGACCAGGCGAATGTTCAGCAATCCGGCGTCGGTGAACCCGTGGGTGGGCTTGAGTGCCGACGACGATCCACAGACGGTGTCGGCGCGAGTCGCCGCCGTGCAGCGGCAATTCCTCGAGTGCGGCACAGTGCCGCTGCGCGCGGTGGGCGACAGCTCGGCCGTACGCCCGTTCGTGCTCGATTCGTGGCTGCGAAGCAAACGCAACGGCGTTGTCCCGGAAGCACATCCGGACGCGCCGGTGCTCGACACCGCGGATCTGCGGGCCTATCGCGAGGCGCACCCGCTGCGTGCGGTGCTGCCGGTGGTGCACAGGCTGCTGATCGAAGATGCCGGCGACAGCGGCTTCGTCGTCGCGATGTTCGATCGCCTCGGGCGCGTGCTCTGGCTGGACGGGGATCGCCGGTTGCGTGACAAGGCGGCTCGGGTGTGCTTCGTCGAGGGTGCGGACTGGAGCGAAGATCGGGCCGGCACCAGCGCGCCCGGCACCGCGCTGCGTCTCGGGCGTGCCTTGACGGTGTTCGAGTCCGAGCACTTCACGAGCGCGGTGCGCACCTGGAGCTGCGCCGCGGCGCCGGTGCACGACCCGGTGACCGGCAACCTGCTGGGCGTGATCGACATCAGTGGTGGCCCCCGTGCGGCCGCGCCGGAGGCGCTGGCCCTGGTCCGCGCCACCGCACTGGCGGCGGAATCGGAATTGCGACTGCGCGCCCTCACCACCGGTTATACCGGTTATGAGACGGCGGCACGGCTGTCGGTGCTCGGTACCGCGCAGCCCCACCTGCGACGGGGCTCGACGCGAATTTCGTTGTCGCAACGGCATGCCGAGATTCTGTTGCTACTTTCGGAGTTCCCCGAAGGACTTTCGGCCGATCATCTCGGCACGCTCCTGGATCGGACCGAGCTCGACGCCGTGACGATTCGAGCCGAGATGTCCCGGCTCCGAAAGATTTTCGGCGCCAGTGGATTGGGTTCACGGCCATACCGGCTGTTAGCCGAACTCGGTACCGATGTCGACGATGTGCGCGCCGCCCTGGACGCCGGGGATGCCGCCGTCGCGTTGCGGAGTTATACCGGCCCGGTGTTGCCGAGGTCGTTCGCCCCTGGGATCGAAGAGATCCGCGAAGACCTGCGCGTGCGGTTGCGGGCACTCGTCGTGCGGAGCGGCGATCCGCATCTGCTCGCGCGCTGGACTGCATCTACCAGTGGTCGCGACGACGCGCATGCCTGGCGGGCCTACCTCGCGGCGCTGGATCGACGCTCGCCGCTGTACGCCCAGGTGCAGGCGCGCATCGGTTTGCTGGACCGGCGCCTGGGTATCTGACTGGATATTTGCCGACGAGTGCGTGCGTCAGACATATTCACGATTAGCTATAAATTTACACGAGGGCCTTTGATGTCCAATAACGCACAAATCACGATCTGAAAACATGCGCTACAGTGTGGAGCCGTTGAATACTTGTGCCGCCGGTGAGCTTCTGTCGGGGGAGTTCACCGGTGGCACGCCTGCACGCCGGCCGCGCCCGCACTTGCCGAATTCTGTAGCCGGACGGTTGCCAGCGCTCGCGAGACGCGTGCGAATGTGGCCCTGAACACGGCATATGCGCGACGCTCTGCGGCGCCGTGCCGGCGTGCTCGTGCCCCCGTCGGCGCTGTTGCAGAGCCCCATTCCGGTAGGAACGTTGTGATCGCGTTTTCGTCTGGAGACGGCATGGCCAGCGACGATAGAGGTTTTAGGGGCATGGTGACTCGTTGGTAACGATGCACAAGCGTGCAACTTTGGCTAGCCGACAAAATCTTGGGTGAAACGCTAGTGTTTGTGACTCAGGTCATGTAGGTTGCTTGTGCGGCGGAGCGGTTGCTCGGTCCGCGGTCGGGATAGCTGTCGTTCGCGGCAGTGCAGTGTTTCTGGAGGAAGTCGATGAGCGTGGGCTACAACCACGACGGGAGTTGGGTTTCCAGCTCCGCAGATCGCGAGTCGCGATCCCAGGCCGTACCAGGCCACATTCGCAGATAACAATGCCGCGAGCCGACAAATAGATTCGGAGCGCGCGGCACTGCGCAAAATTCACATTTCACACTCGACTGTCGAGTGAAATCCCATGTGCGGACCGGTAACTGGCGGTTCGGCACCGTATTCCGCACGGTCGGCGACGGCTCGGGCGGTCAACTGCTCACGAGATCGGGGTTCCATTGCAGCCTATTGCGTCCGACGGGCCGGGCACTCGCGGTGACGGCACTAGCTCCGACCGCGAACTCCTCCCGGAGGGCGCATTCCCGCTGGCACCCTCGCAGCGGGGGATCTGGTATGCCCAGCATCTGGACCCCGGTGCCCCGATCACCATCGCGCAGTACGTCGACCTGCGCGGGGAGGTCGACATCGACCTGCTGGAGCGCGTCTCCGCCGAGGTCGGATACGAGATCGGCACGATCTACCTGCGCATCGTCGAGCATGACGACGAGCCGTGGCAGGTCGTCGATCCGAGCCTCGGAATGCCGCTCGTACGGGTGGATCTACGCGACGCGGACGACCCCGAGCAGGCCGCCCTCGAATGGATGCGTGCGGAGTACCGCACGCCCATCGATTTGGTGCAAGATCGCCTCACCGTCGCGGCGATCTTGCACCTCTCTCCGGGACGCTACTTCTGGTACAACCGGGCCCACCACATCGCCCTCGACGGCTTCGGCGCGACCACGATCATCAATCGGGTCGCCGAGCTGTACACCGCGGCGGTGGCAGGGCGTGAGCCGGCACCGTCGCGGGCGGGCGGGCTCGAATCGATCGTGCAGGCCGAACTCGACTACCGCGAGAGCCCCCGTTTTGCGAAGGACCGCCAGTTCTGGTCCGAGCAGATGCGCGGTCTCGACAACGGTAGCGGCCTGTCGGTGCGGGTGGCGGGATCCACCGCACCCGCAGCCAGCCGGGTGGTCAGCGCAGCGCTGTCGGAGGACGCTGCGCTCCACCTGGAAACGCTTGTCGCCGAGCAGGATTCGTCCACCGCGGCGGTGCTGATCGCGGCCTTTGCCGCCTACCTGGCGCAGCTGCGCGGCACCGAGGACGTGGTACTCAGTTTGCCCGTCACTGCACGCACCACCGCGGCTGCCCGGCACTCGGGCGGCATGCTGTCCAACATCGTGCCGTTGCGGTTGCGCCTGACCACGTCGACGACGCTGGCCGGTCTGCTCGACGACGTGCGCGTCGCAATCGCCGGCGCCCTGCGCCATCAGCGATACCGCCACGAAGACATGCGCCGCGACGCCGGCGCGGCCGGTGCACAGCGCGATCTGCTCGGTCCGTTGGTCAACATCATGTTGTTCGATAGGTCGCTGTCCCTGGGGTCCACGCCGGGCTACTTCCATGTGCTGTCCACCGGTACCGTCGAGGATCTCAGCGTCAACGTCTACCGCGGCGACGTCGACAGCCGCGTCCGCGTCGACTTCGAAGCGAATCCGAATCGCTACGGCGACAACGAGATCGGCGGCCATCACCGACGTTTCCTGGACTATCTCGAGCGCGTGCTGGTCACCGGCGCCGACGTCCCGTTGCGCGAGATCGGGCTGGCGACGCCCGCGGAGCTCGCACGCACCCTCGGTGAGTGGAACGACACCGCGCACCCGGTGGCCGAGACGGACCTGGCCCGGCTGCTCGCCCACCGGATCGCGGTCACCCCGGATGCGCGGGCCCTGACCTTCGGCGAATCTTCGCTGACCTACGCCGAATTCGGCGCCCGCGTCGCGCGGCTGGCCCGGTGGCTGATCGCCGGCGGGGCCGGGCCGGAGTCGCTGGTTGCGGTCGCGATGCGGCGCAGTCTCGACTTGGTCGTCGCCATCCACGCGGTGGTGCAGGCGGGCGCGGCGTACGTGCCGATCGATCCGGACCAGCCGGCGGAGCGCATCGGCTACATCCTGGAGACCGCGGGTCCGGCCTGCGTGCTGTCGACTCGAGCGGATGCGGTTCCCGGCGCGGTGCAGGTCGACGAACTCGAGCTCGAGCACTTTTCGGAAGCCGCCGTCACCGACGCCGAGCGCGTGGCGCCGCTGCGCCCGTCGAACACCGCCTACGTCATCTTCACCTCGGGCTCGACCGGTCGCCCCAAGGGCGTTGCGGTGTCGCACCGCGGGATCGTCAACCGACTGGCCTGGATGCAGGACGAGTACGGGCTCACCCCGGCCGACGTGGTGCTGCAGAAGACCCCCGCCACCTTCGACGTATCGGTCTGGGAGTTTTTCTGGCCGTTGCACATCGGGGCGCGTCTGGTGGTCGCGGCGCCCGACGGGCACCGGGACCCGGCCTATCTCGCCGCACTCGTGATGCGTGAGGCCGTCACCACCGTGCATTTCGTGCCCTCGCTGCTGGCGGTCTTCGCCGACGAACCCTCGATGGTCCAGTGCCGCTCGCTGACCAAGATCTTCGCCTCGGGGGAGGCGTTGCCGGGCGAGGTCGCCCAGCGACTGCGGCGACGGCTTCCGCACGCGCGGTTGCACAATCTGTACGGGCCCACCGAAGCCGCCGTCGACGTCACCTTCCACGAGGTCACCGACGACGACGTCAGCTCCGTGCCGATCGGCGCGCCGGTCTGGAATACCCAACTGCTCGTCCTCGACGCACAGCTGCGCCCGGTGCCGGTCGGGGTGGCCGGCGAGCTCTACCTGGCCGGCGATCAGCTCGCCCGTGGCTACGTCGGGCGGCCCGCGCTCACCGCCGAACGCTTTGTCGCGCACAGCCACGGCGCGCCGGGCACCCGCATGTACCGAACCGGCGATCTGGTGCGCTGGACCTCCGACGGGGAACTGGACTACCTGGGGCGCACCGACTTTCAAGTCAAACTGCGCGGGCTGCGGATCGAGTTGGGCGAGGTCGAGGCCGAGCTGCTGGCCCAGCCGAGCATCGCGCAGGCCGCCGCGATCGTCGTCGGCGACCAGCTGGCGGGTTACGTCGTGCCGATGCCGGGCGTCGCCGTCGACGTCCAAGACGTGCGCGCGCGACTGCTGCGCCGGCTGCCGGCCTACATGGTGCCCGCCGGCATCACCGTGCTCGACGCGTTTCCGCTCAATGCCTCGGGCAAGCTCGACCGCAAGGCCCTGCCCGCGCCCGTGTACATCCAGCGGGTGTTCCGCGAGCCGGCCACCCCGGACGAGCAGATCGTCGCCGCTGTGTTCGGCGACGTGCTCGGCATCGGTGCCGACGGCGCCAGGGTCGGCGCCGACGACGATTTCTTCGATCTCGGCGGCAACTCGCTGAACGCGAATCAGGTCATCGGCCGCATCGGGCGCGTGTTCGGCGTCCGCCTCGGCGTCCGGACGCTGTTCGAATCGCCGACGGTCGCCGGATTTGCCGAACGAATCCGCGAAGCGACCAGGCTCGACGCGCCGATGCCGGTGCTCGGTCCGCGGGTACGTCCGACGCAGGTGCCGCTGTCGCTGGCACAGCAGCGCATGTGGTTCCTGAACCAGCTCGACGCCGGAGCCACCGCCACCTACAACATGCCGTTCGTGGTCGAGTTGCGCGGTGACGTCGATGTGGCAGCGCTGCGGGCCGCGCTGCTCGAGGTGCTGCGCCGCCACGAGGCACTGCGCACCGTTTTCCCCGCGAATGCCGACGGCACCGCCCACCAGGTGGTCGTGTCGGCCGCCGACTGTGCGTCCGCCGTCGAGGTCGTCGAAACCGAAGAGCTGACCGCCCAACTCGCCGCATTCGCTGCCGCAGGCTTCGACGTGACGTGCGAAATCCCATTCCGCGCAACGATCTTCGTTACCGGAGCGACCTCGTGCAGCGTTGGAGTTGTGCTGCACCACATCGCCGCCGACGGGGTGTCGCTGGCCGTGCTGGCCCGCGACGTCGCCCTCGCCTATCAGTCGCGCACGTCGCTGGCACCGCTGCCCGTGCAGTACGCAGATTTCGCGATCTGGCAGCGTGAACTGCTCGGTGCCGAAGACGACCCGAATTCCGCACTCGCCCGTCAGCTCGACTACTGGCGGCGCGCATTGGCCGGACTGCCCGAGCAGCTGGACCTGCCGACCGATCGTCCGCGTCCGGCGGTGGCATCGAATCGCGGTGCCCGCAGCGAGTTCGTCATCCCCGCCGACGTGCACCGCCGGTTGACCGAGGTCGCTCAGCACCGCGGCGCCTCGCTGTTCATGGTCGTGCACGCCGCGTTCGCCACGCTGCTGGCCAGGCTGGCCGGCGCCGCCGACATTGCCATCGGCACGCCGGTCGCCGGGCGCAGCGAGCAGGGGCTCGACGACCTGGTCGGGATGTTCGTCAACACGCTGGTGCTGCGCAGCACCGTCGATGTCACGGCGCCGTTCACGGAATTGCTTGCCACCGTTCGGGATACTGACCTCGAGGCGTTCGCGCACGCCGATGTGCCCTTCGAGCGGCTCGTCGAGATCACCAACCCGGTCCGGTCGCAGGCTCGGCACCCGCTGTTTCAGGTCGCGCTGTCCTTCGAGAATCAGGCACCGGCGGAACTGGCGCTGCCGGGGATCGAGGTGACCACCCGCGAGCTGAGCGTCGACGTCGCCAAATTCGATCTCCAGCTGACGATTGCCGACCGGGTGGCCAGCTTCACCTACGCCACCGACCTTTTCGACGAACCCACCGTGCACGCGATGGGCCGGCGGCTGGTGCGCATCTTCGAGGCTGTCGTCGCCGACCCGACCGTCGTGATCGGCGATATCGAACTGCTCGACGACGACGAGCGGCGCCGCGTGCTCGCCGATGTCAATCGCACGCACTTCGCCAGCAACGCGCCCACATTGCTGTCGCGGTTCGGCGAGCAGGCGGCCCGCACGCCCCACGCCGTCGCGATCGTGGCCGGTGATATCGAGCTCACCTACGCCGAGTTCGACTCGCGGACAAACCGATTGGCGCGCTGGCTGCGAGCGCGCGGCGTCGGCGCGGAAGCTCTCGTCGCGCTCGACATGCACCGCGGGGTCGACCTCGTGGTGGCGATCTATGCCGTGCTCAAGGCCGGTGGTGCCTACGTGCCGTTGGATCCGGATCATCCGGCCCAGCGCCGCGCCCACATCGTCGACACCGCGCAACCGGCGTGCGTGCTCCGCGCGGCCGAGCTTGCCGCACTCGACCTGTCCGGCTACTCGGACGCGTCGCTGGACGTTGGGGTGCGGCCGTCGCACACCGCGTACGTGATCTTCACGTCCGGCTCCACGGGCCGGCCCAAAGGCGTGGCGGTCCAGCATGATTCCGCGACGAACCAGATCGAATGGGTGGTACGTCGGTTCGGCATGACGCCGGCCGACGTCGTGTTGTTCAAGACGCCGGCCACCTTCGACGTGTCGGTGTGGGAGCTGTTCGCGCCGTTGGCCTGCGGGGCGCGCCTGGTGGTCGCCGCACCCGACGGACACCGCGATCCGGCCTACCTGGCGGCGGTGATCGGCGATCGTGCCGTGACGATGACCTCCTTCGTGCCGTCGATGTTGTCCGTGTTTGCCGCGGCGGTGGATCCGGGTCGGCTCGACTCGCTGCGCGTGGTCCAGGTGGCCGGTGAGGCGCTGCCCCGCGAGACCGTCCGCGACTTCGCTCGCGTATGCGGCGCGGCGGTGCACAACCTCTACGGCCCAACGGAATTCACAGTGCACGCCACCGAGACCGCAGTAGCGGCGGACGCGCCGGGCGCCGTACCGATCGGGGCTCCCGTCGGCAATGCGCAGGCATATGTGCTCGACCGTCGCCTGCGCCCCGTGCCGACCGGAGTCACCGGCGAGCTGTACCTGGCAGGTGCGCAGGTGGCGCGCGGCTACTACAACCGGGCCGACCTCACCAGCGAGCGCTTCGTCGCGAATCCATTCACACCGGGCACCCGCATGTACCGCACCGGTGACCTGGTCACCTGGCGGGCCGACGGCCAACTCGGCTACCTCGGGCGCGCGGACTACCAGGTCAAGGTGCGCGGGCTGCGGATCGAACTCGGCGACATCGAGGCAGCTCTGCTCGCCTGCCCCGGAATCCGGCAGGCCGTCGCTGTCGTGCGCAACGACGCCGTTGTCGCGTACGCAGTCGGTTCGGCGACCGTCGACGAACTGAAAGCCGTAGCCGCGCAGCGGCTCCCGTCCTACATGATGCCTGCCGCCGTGGTGCTGCTCGAGCAGTTCCCGCTCAACGCCAGCGGCAAGCTGGACCGTGGCGCCCTACCTGATCCGGTATTCGAGCGGCGCGCCTATCGGGCGCCGGTGACCGCACACGAGGTCGCCGTCGCGCACGTCTTCGCCGACGTGCTCGGGCTCGAAACGAGGGTGCGGGTCGGCGCCGACGACGACTTCTTCGAACTCGGCGGCAACAGCCTGGGCGCCACCCAGATCGCCGCGCGCGTCGGCGCGGCGTTCGACGTTCGGGTGCCGGTCCGCACAATCTTCGACGCCCCCACCGTCGCCGCCCTGGCGGCATTCGTCGCGCAGGCTAGCTCTGCGGATGCCGGACCGGTGCTGGCAGTTCGCCACCGGCCCGACGAGATTCCGCTGTCGGCGCCGCAGCGGCGGTTGTGGTTCCGCAACCGTTTCGACGCCGAGTCCGCCGCCGACAACATCGTGCTGGCCGCACGGCTGACCGGTGCCGTCGATCGCACCGCGCTGGCAGCGGCCGTCGCCGACGTCGTGGCGCGGCACGAGATTCTGCGCACCGTCTATCCGGACGCCGCTCAGGTCGTGTTGCCCGCTGAAACCGTTGCGGTCCAACTCGAATCGCGACCAGTTGCCGAGCTTGCCGGTGCCGGTTTCGAGCTCGCCACCGACCTTCCGCTGCGTGCCACGCTCGAAACGCTCGCCGACGGCACGCACCTGCTCGGCGTCGTCGTGCACCACATCGCCGCCGACGGCTGGTCGTTGCCGCCGCTCGTGCGTGACATCGTGATCGCCTACTCCGCGCGCCTGTCGCGTCAGGTGCCCGGGTGGGCGCCGCTGCCGGTGCAGTACGCGGACTACACGCTGTGGCAGCGTGACGTGCTGGGTTCGGAGGACGACCCGGAATCGCTTGTGGCGCAGCAGCTCGCGTTCTGGACGGCGGAGTTGTCCGGCCTGCCGGATGTGCTGGAACTCCCTGCAGACCGCCCGCGGCCGGCAGTCGCCGGCAATCACGGCGCCACGCACCGCTTCGCGGTCGACTCGGCCCGCTTGGCGGCCGTCGCCGCCGACCACGGGGTGACGCCGTTCATGGTGGCGCACACCGTGTTCGCGGTGCTGCTGGCCCGCCTCACCGGAAGCACCGACATCGCGATCGGTACGCCGATTGCGGGTCGTGGTGAGCAGGTGCTCGACGATGTGGTGGGTATGTTCGTGAACACGTTGGTGTTGCGGACCGAGGTTGATCCGGCGGCGAGTTTCGACGAGTTGTTGTCGGTGGTGCGGGAGCGGGATCTGGCGGCGTTCGGGCATGCGGATGTGCCGTTCGAGCGTTTGGTGGAGGTGTTGAATCCGGCGCGGTCGACGGCGCGGCATCCGTTGTTCCAGGTGATGCTGACGTTCCAGAACACCGCGCCCGTGCCGCTCGAGCTCCCCGGCGCCACCCTGACGCCGCTCGACATCGACCTACCCGTCGCGAAATTCGATCTCGAACTGGTCATTTCGGGCGACAGCGGCCGAATCGTCTATGCCACCGATCTTTTCGATGAGCCGACGGTAGTGGGATTCGCGGATTCGTTTGTGCGGCTGCTGGACTCGTTGTCGGCGGCGCCGGGTGTGGCGGTCGGTGACGCGGTGTGGGCGGATGCGCCGTCCGGGCTGTCGGGTGCGCAGTTCCCGGTCGACCCGGGTGCGACGTTGGTGTCGTTGTTCGCCGCGCAGGTGGTGCGCTCGCCGGGTGCGGTGGCGGTGTCGTTCGAGGGTGAGTCGCTGACGTATGCGGAGTTCGCGGGCCGGGTGTATCGGTTGGCGCGGTGGTTGCGGGCTGAGGGTGTGGGTTCGGGTTCGCTTGTCGCGCTCGGGATGCGGCGTTCGCTGGATCTTGTGGTCGGTATGTATGCGGTGGTGGCTGCCGGTGGTGGTTATGTGCCGGTGGATCCGGATCAGCCTGCCG
>CAKZIX010000139.1 GCA_936936565.1 uncultured Nocardiaceae bacterium
GACCGCGGCGGCGCCGCCCATGTCGGAGGTCATGTTCTCCATGTTCTGGGCCGGCTTGATCGAGATGCCGCCGGTGTCGAAGGTGATGCCCTTGCCGACGAGCGCGACTTTCGGGCCACCGCCGGTGTAGCTGAGCCGGACCAGCCGCGGCAGTCGCGAGCTGCCTTTGCCGACGCCCAGGATGCCGCCGTATCCGCCTGCCTCCAGCGCCGTTTCGTCGAGCACCTCGACGGTGAGCCCGGCCGCCTCGCCCAGTGCCTGTGCGCGCGAGGCGAATTCGGCCGGGAACAGGTGGCTCGGCGGCGTGTTCACGAAAGTGCGCGCGGTGGCGACAGCTTCGGCGATCGCGGCCGAACGCTGTAGCGCCGCAGCGTCATCGGCACCGAGCAGCTCCACCCGCCGCAGCGGGGGCTCGGTCGGCGCCGACTTCGCCTTGAACTCCGTGAACCGGTACGCACCGAGGTAGGCGCCCTCGGCCGCGGCGGCCAAGTCCAGCGCCGACAACGTCGTGGCGGCCACCGAGGTGCCGTTGAGCGCGCGCACCGCGCTGCCGGCGGACTTGCGAATCTGTTCTGCGGACGGATCGGCGCCGAGCCCGACCGCGACCACGCTGGCCACCCCGATGCCGTCGGGGGCCGGGATCTTGGTCACCTCGTCGGGCTTGCCCTTCGCGCCGAGGGCGCGCACGGCAGCGGTGATGGCCTCGGCGGCGGGCGCGTCACCGGCCACGGTAGGGCCGTCGTCGCCCGGCGTGAGACCGACGATCAACACCTCGGCGTCGGAGCTGATGGATTCGGCAAGCACAAGTTCAGGTCCAAGGGTCACGGTGTCATTTTGCCCTCGCTGCGCTCGGGCGGTTCGCGCGCCTGCCTTCGCGTCGCCTTCGTCCGGTCGCAGTCGCTTCGCTCCTGAGCGCTCCCTGCGTCCAGGCGACGCGGGCGCGCGAACGGCGCTCGCTGTGCTCGCGGTTCGCTTAGCTTGACGCACCCCAAGTTCTCGACGGACTACCCTCCCCAGGCATGACCTTGCTCGAGGGACCCATCCACGATCTGCATGTGCAACTGGGCGCCACGTTCGCCGAGTTCGGCGGCTGGAACATGCCGGTGTCCTACGGCGGCACCGTCGGCGAGCACAACGCGGTACGCACGACGGTCGGGCTGTTCGACGTCAGCCACCTCGGCAAGGCCCTGGTCGCGGGACCGGGTGCGGCCGAATTCGTCAACGCGGCGTTCACCAACGACCTGAACCGGATCGGCCCCGGCAAGGCGCAGTACACGCTGTGCTGCGCCCCCGACGGCGGTGTGATCGACGACTTGATCGCCTACTACGTCGGCCCCGACGAGGTGTTTCTGGTACCCAACGCGGCGAACACCGCAGCTGTCGTCGAGGCGCTGAAAGCGGCCGCACCGGAGGGCATTTCGATCGTCGACCAGCACCGCGAACGGGCGGTGTTCGCGGTCCAGGGGCCGCGTTCGGCGGCGGTGCTCGCGGCCGTCGGGCTGCCCACCGACATGGACTACATGGCATTCGCCGATGCCGGCGACGTCCGGGTGTGCCGCACCGGCTACACCGGTGAGCACGGTTACGAGGTGCTGCCGACGTGGGACGGTGCGGCCGCGGTGTTCGGCCGGTTGCTCGACGCGGTGCGCACCGAGGGCGGCGAACCTGCTGGGCTGGGCGCGCGCGACACCCTGCGGACCGAGATGGGTTATCCGCTGCACGGGCACGAACTGTCGCTGGAGATCTCGCCGCTGCAGGCCCGCTGTGGCTGGGCCGTGGGCTGGAAGAAGCCGGAGTTCTTCGGCCGCGATGCGCTGCGCGCCGAGAAGGCCGAGGGGCCGCGGCGGCTGCTGTGGGGGCTGCGGGCGCTCGACCGTGGGGTGCTGCGGCAGGGCCAGTCGGTGCTGCGCGACGGCGTCCCCGTCGGCGAGACGACCTCCGGCACGTTTTCCCCGACGCTGAAGGTGGGTATCGCGTTGGCGCTGATCGACAGCGAGGCCGGGGTGGACATCGGTGACGAGGTGGAGGTCGACGTGCGCGGGCGACGGCTGCGCGCCACCGTGGTCAAGCCGCCGTTCGTGGACGTGCGTACGCGGAACTGAGCTCACTCGGTGAAGGAATAGAATCCGGTCATGACAGAGTTTGCGCGCCATCTGAACCCGTCTCCCGCGAGCGCGGAGCGGCGCGCGGAAATATTGGCGGCGCCCGGTTTCGGCAAGTTCTTCACCGACCACATGGTGTCGATCGAGTACTCCGACGGCGGCTGGCGCAACCCGCAGGTGGTCCCGTACGGCCCGATCACCCTCGACCCGTCGGCGGAGGTCTTGCACTACGGCCAAGCGATCTTCGAGGGCCTCAAGGCGTACCGCCAGCCGGACGACTCCATCGCCTCCTTCCGGATCGACGCCAATGCCGAACGGTTCAATCGGTCGGCGCGGCGCATGGCGATGCCCGATCTGCCCACCGAGTTGTTCATCGAGTCGGTGCACGAGCTGATCGACGTCGACCATGCGTGGGTGCCCGCCGCGGGCGGTGAAGACGCGATGTACCTGCGCCCCTTCATGTTTGCCACCGAACCGGGGCTCGGGGTGCGCCCGTCGAGCGAGTACCTGTACCTGCTGCTGGCCTCACCGGCCGGCGCCTACTTCAAGGGCGGCGTCAAGCCGGTCAGCGTGTGGGTGTCCACCGAGTACGTGCGCGCGGCACCGGGCGGCACCGGCGAAGCGAAGTTCGCCGGAAATTACGCGGCTTCCCTTGTGGCGCAGGCGCAATCGACTGCCGAGGGCTGCGATCAGGTGGTGTGGCTGGACGCCATCGAACGCCGTTACGTCGAGGAGATGGGCACCAACAACCTGTTCTTCGTGTTCGGGTCCGGGCACGACGCCACGCTCGTCACCCCGGAGTTGTCGGGCTCGCTGCTGGCCGGCATCACTCGCGACACGCTGCTCACGCTGGCCGCGGACGCCGGATTCGCCGTCGAACAGCGCAAGATCACCATCGACGAATGGGAAACCAAGGTCGCCTCGGGTGAGATCACCGAGGTGTTCGGTTGCGGCACAGCGGCAGTCATCACGCCGGTCGGCCGGGTGAAGTCGGCGGCCGGTGAGTTCACCATCGCCGACGGCGAGCCGGGCGAGGTGACGATGGCGCTGCGCGACACGCTCACCGGGATTCAGCGCGGCACCTTCGCCGACACCCACGGCTGGATGGCGAAACTGCGGTGAGCGAACTGCGTTCCGTCGAGTGGACCGGTGCGGCGATTCGGCTGATCGACCAGACCGCGCTGCCCGGCACACTCGCCTATGCCGAGGTCCGGACCGTCGACGAATTGGTTTCTGCCATACAGCGTTTGGTCGTGCGTGGGGCTCCGGCCATCGCGGTCGCCGGTGCCTACGGTGTCGAGTTGGCGCGCCGCGCGGGCGGCGATGTCGATGCAGCGGTCGCTCGGATCCGGGGTGCCCGCCCGACCGCAGTGAACCTCGCGGTCGCCGTGGACGAGGTGGCTGCTGCCGAGGATGCGCTGTTGGCCGCTAAGGCCGTCGAGCAGGCCGAGGTCGACGCGAACCTTGCGATGGGTCGCTTCGGCGCCGACTGGTTGGTCGCGCGGCTGGGCGAACGCCCGCTGCGGCTGCTCACGCATTGCAACACCGGCACTTTCGCCACGCCCGGGCAGGGCACCGCGCTCGGCATCATCCGGGAACTGCACCGGCGCGGTCTGGTGGAGCGCGTGCACGTCGACGAGACACGTCCCCTGCTGCAAGGTGCCCGGCTCACCGCCTGGGAACTCGGCCACGACGGGATTCCGCATGTGGTGCAAGCGGATTCGTCCGCGGCCGGCGAGATTCTGCGCGGGCAGATCGATGCCGCGATCGTCGGCGCCGATCGGGTCGCGGCCAACGGCGACGTCGCGAACAAGATCGGCACCGTCGGCGTCGCGCTCGCCTGCGGCTACGCGCAGGTGCCGTTCGTGGTCGCCGCGCCCACCACCACGGTGGACGTGACAACGGCCTCCGGCGCGGACATCCACATCGAGCAGCGCGCCGGCGCCGAGGTGGTCGCGTTCAACGGGATTGCCAGCGCCCCAGTCGATTCCGTCGGCTACAACCCGGCTTTCGACGTCACCCCGGCGGATCTGGTCACCGCCCTGGTCACCGAGCGCGGGGTGCGCGAGGTGTCGGCGGGGCAGTTGCCGCAGGGCTGACCGGCGCCCTTGCGACGGCCGCTCGCCGCCTACATCGCCGCCAAGGCGCACAGCGGGTTCGAATGTGCTGTCAGGGCGGAATTTCGCAGTCTGGGCCGCCCTCAGCGCACTCTCGGCGACTGGTACCGATGCTGTCGTGGTCGCGCGTACCGTATAGCGGCATGGACATCGACTCGGTTCCGCCCTGGTCGAACAAAGAACTGAAAAGGCTCGGCAAGGCGATCCGCGAAGGACGCGAATCGGACCTTGACTACAACGAGGTCGTTCTGTGGTATGCCCAGCTCGCTTCTATCGTGCAGGGGCTTATCGGTGCGATGGAGTTCGAGGCTATTCTGGGCGGTCGGGTTCCGTCGATATCGGCGCGCGCCAAGACGATCGACACATTGCGTCAGAAGCTGATCGCCCATCCGACCTGGCAGTTGCCGAGCATTGTCGACGTCGCAGGGGTGCGGGTTGAGGTCGACATGACGCTCACCGAGCAGGATCGAGTAGCAAAGCTCATTGCAGCCGAACTGCGTCAGGAGTTCTCAATGTGCGCGAGTGATACGCGCGATCGTCCGCATTCCGGGTATCGGGCGCTGCACCTGCGCGCGACATTTCCGGCTGGTCGCGTCGAAATTCAAGTGCGGACACGAGTTCAGGGAGAATGGGCAAATACCTATGAGCAGGTTGCGGACATCGTCGGGCGAGAAATTCGGTACGGCGCATCGCCGAACGATTCGACCGAGCGTCGTATTGTCGAGCAGCTGCACGACATCTCGAAAGCGATCGCGGTTTCCGAGCGGCTTTGGGAACTCGCGCATGGCTCCGGTGTCGCAACCGCGGTCAGTAAGCAAGCTAAGGCGGATGAGCTAAGAATCGTTGAGCTTCTACAATCGATGCAGAAGACTATGGCAACCGCTGACAAAGAGAGCGACTGAAGATGTCCGGATTCTTGATCCTCTACCGGCGGCGCTCCGGCGAGCGTCAGGTCTTCGAGTTTCCGGGCGCCGACGGACCGGTCGACGCAGCGCGCGCACGGCTTCGCTATGAACGGGACAGCCGGTTCCGTGATTCCGGCATCGAAATCGCTGCCATCTCGTCGGATTCGTTGGAAACCGTCATGCGAACGCATTCCAGGTACTTTCGCGGCACCGAGGTGGACTTTCTGAAGTCCGCCTGACCGGCGGTTGTTGGGCGCGTCGCTCGCCGTCTCACAGCCGCGGGTCGACGGGCTCCGACGCGCAGGCGAGCACCGCGAACACGGCCTCGTGGACGCGCCACAGCGGGTCGCCGTCGGCCAGCCGGGACAGTGCCTCCAGGCCGAGGGTGTGCTCGCGCAGGGCCATTGCGCGCTTGCGGCCCAACGAGCGGTTGCGCAGCGCGGCAAGGTTGTCGGTGTAGTCGGGGCCGTAGACGATGCGCAGATATTCGCGGCCGCGGACCTTCACGCCGGGCTGGACGCGGCGTTGCGCGAACTCGGCGGCAGTGGCGCCCAGGGGCTTGACGACCATGCCCTCGCCGCCGGCGGCGGTAAGGTCGAGCCACCACTGGGTGGCAGCGGCCCGGGACGCCTCGTCGCGCACCTCGACGACGCTGCTGCGCGTCGGCTGAATCAGCGGATCATCGAGCAGCGCAAGGGTTTCCAGGTGCCAATCGTGGCCCTGGTCGACGCCGGGGGCGCGGCCTTCGCAGGCCAGGATCTGGAACGGTGCCAAGCGCACCCCGTCGAGACCGTCCACGTCCCAGCAGTAGCGCCGGTACGCCGCCCGGAATCGGTTGGCGTTGTCGGCGCGGGTACGCAGTTGTGCGGGCAGCTCGCCGACGTCGAGTCCGCGTGCCGCGGCCTGCTCGACTGCCGAGATCGCTTCCGGCAGTGCGGCTTCGGCGGCCGCGCCGACGGCGGCGTACTGGTCGCGCAGCAGCTCCAGCGCCTTGGCCGACCACGGCAGCAGCTCGCCGTCCAGCGCGATCCAGTCGGTGTCCAGCGTGTCGAACAACGGCGTACAGGCCCGCTGCAACTCCGCGACGAGTTCGCCACCGCGGGCGTCGGAGAAGAACGGGCGCCCGGTGCGCGTGTACACGGCGCCGCAGGCACCATCCGATACACCGAACCGGCGGGCGGCGGTTGCGGCGTCGCGGGCAACGACGGCGACCGCGCGGGATCCCATGTGCTTCTCTTGGCACACAACCGAACTCACGCCGGCGGCGGCGTACTCGTCGAACGCCTCGGCCGGAAACTCCAGGTAGTCGGCGCGCGCGGCGGTCGCCGACGGTGCCATCGTCGGCGGCAGGTACACCAACCAGCGCGGATCGACCGCGAAGCGGCTCATCACTTCCAGTGCGGCGGCGGCGTTGTCGGCCGGGACCTTGACCCTGCCCTTGCCGTGCCGGACCTCGACATGGCGGGTGCCGGCCACGTCGTCGATGCGCACCAACGCCGGGTCGCGCGTGACTGCCGGCGCCAGCGGTCGCGTCGGCTCGTACCACATCTGTTGCGCCGGAACGGACACCAGCTCACGGCTGGGGTAGCGCAGCGCGGTGAGCCGGCCGCCGAAGACCGCGCCGGTGTCCAGGCAGATCGTGTTGTTGACCCATTCCGGTTCCGCGACCGGCGTGTGCCCGTAGACGACCGTCGCACGACCGCGATAGTCCTTCGCCCACGGGTAGCGCACCGGCAGCCCGTACTCGTCGGTTTCTCCGGTCGTGTCGCCGTAGAGCGCGAAGGCCCGGACCCGGCCCGAGGCGCGACCGTGGTATTCCTCTTTGAGCCCGGCGTGCGCCACCACCAGGTTGCCGCCGTCCAGCACATAGTGGCTGATCAAACCGTCCATGAAAGCCAATGCCGCAGAACGAAATTCCTCCGGTTCGGCGGCGAGCTGGGTGAGCGACTCCGTCAGCCCGTGCGAGGTGCGCACCCGACGTCCGTGCAGCGCGCGCGACAACTTCTGCTCGTGGTTGCCCGACACGCACAACGCGGTGCCGGCTTCGACCATGCGCATCACCAGCCGCAGCACACCCGGCGTGTCCGGGCCACGATCGACGAGATCGCCGACGAATACCGCGGTGCGCCCCTCCGGGTGCCGGATCCCATCCCAACCCAGTTGCGCGAGCAGTGTTTCCAGCTCGCTGCGGCAGCCGTGCACGTCGCCGATGATGTCGAACGGCCCGGTCAGCTCGCGCTTGTCGGTCCAGGCCTTCTCGTAGACCACGCGCGCGTCGTCGATGTCGCTGTCGCGCAACACGTGCACGCGCCGAAAGCCCTCGCGATCCAGACGCTTCAACGCCGCCCGCAGCTCCCGGGCCTGGCGGCGCACCACGTGCGGCCCGAAGTCGCGATCCGGCCGGGTTGCGTTGCGCGCCAGCGCAACCGACTCGGCTACGTCCAGCACGATGGCGTCGACGAGGACGTCGCAGGACTTGGCGAGCTGAACCAGCGCCTTCCGGGCCTCGGGCTGCACGTTGGTCGCATCGACCACGGTGAACAGGCCGCGGCGCAACCGGATCCGGGCCAGGTGATGCAGCGCGTCGAAGGCGTCCGGTGTCGCGCTCTGGTCGGTCTCGTCGTCGGCGACCAGACCCCGGAACGTGTCGGACGACAGCACCTGTGTCGGCGCGAAATGCTTTGCTGCAAAAGACGACTTGCCACTGCCGGTGATCCCGACCAGGACCACCAGCGACATCGCCGGCACCGAGATCTCAACCACGGGTGAACACCGCCATCTGAGTCGGCGGGCCGAGTTCGGGATCGTCGTCGCCGACCGCCCGGAAGCTGGCGGCGTACCCGTTGCGAGTCGCGACACCCTGCGCCCAGGAACGGAATTCGCCGCGCGTCCATTCGAACCGGTGATCGCTGTGCCGCATCCCCGTCAACCCTTCGTAGCGGACGTTGTATTCGACGTTCGGCGTGGTGACCACCACGTGCTGCGGGCGGGCGTCGCCGAACACGACGTGCTCGACGGTGTCCAAGCGGGCCGGGTCGACATGCTCGATCACCTCCATCAGCACGGCTGCGTCGTAGCCGCGCAACCGCAGGCGCTGCCGCAGGATCAGCGCGTTACCGCCGTCGCCGTAGGTGCCCATCACGTCGGGCAGGACGATGCCGATCC
>CAKZIX010000140.1 GCA_936936565.1 uncultured Nocardiaceae bacterium
GCCTCGTCGATGGACCGAAAACCCAGCCGCGCCAGGTACTTGCGCACGTCTTCGGCGATGAAGCGGAGGAACTCCTCTAGATACTCCGGCTTGCCGGCGAAGCGGGCCCGCAGGTCCGGATTCTGCGTCGCGATGCCGACCGGGCAGGTGTCGAGGTGACAGACGCGCATCATGATGCACCCCATCACCACCAGCGGCGCGGTGGCGAAGCCGAATTCCTCGGCGCCGAGCAGTGCGGCCACCACGACGTCGCGCGCCGTGCGCAAACCGCCGTCCACCTGCACGGTGATCCGATCGCGTAACCCGTTGAGCACCAACGTCTGTTGCGCATCGGCCAGGCCGATCTCCCAGGGTGCGCCGGCATGCTTGAGCGAGGTGAGCGGCGAGGCGCCGGTGCCGCCGTCGTGCCCGGAAATCAGCACCACGTCCGCATGGGCCTTGCTCACGCCCGCCGCGACCGTGCCCACGCCGACCGAGCTGACCAGCTTGACGTGCACGCGGGCGGCGTCGTTGGCGTTCTTCAGATCGTGGATGAGCTGAGCCAGATCCTCGATGGAGTAGATGTCGTGGTGCGGCGGCGGACTGATCAGCCCGACACCTGGCGTGGAGTGCCGGGTCGCGGCGATGTTCGGATACACCTTGAACGCCGGAAGTTGTCCGCCCTCACCGGGTTTGGCGCCCTGGGCCATCTTGATCTGGATGTCGGTGGCATTCACCAGGTAGTCGCTGGTGACCCCGAAGCGGCCGCTGGCGACCTGCTTGACCGCGCTGCGCCGGCGCGGATCGTAGAGCCGGGCCGTGTCTTCGCCGCCTTCTCCCGAGTTCGAGCGCGCGCCGAGGTTGTTCATCGCGACGGCGATCGCCTCGTGCGCTTCGGCGGAGATGGAGCCGTAGCTCATCGCACCCGAGTTGAACCGTGCCAGAATCGCTTCGGCGGGTTCCACGTCGTCGAGCGGGACCGGGGTGCGGTCCCGAAACCCGAACAGGCCCCGCAGCGTTCCGCCTTCTGCGGCCAGCCGGTTCACCTCCGCGCTGTAGTGGGCGAAGACGTCGGCACGCCCGGTGCGGGTGGCGTGCTGGAGCAGGAACACGGTTTCCGGTGTGAACACATGCAGTTCGCCGTCACGGCGGAACTGATACTCCCCGCCCACCTCGAGCTTGCGATGCACGTGCGCTGCCGGATTGTCCGGGTACGCGCGGCGGTGCCGCATCCGCACTTCCTCGGCGACCACCTCCAGTCCGACGCCGCCGAGCTGGCTGACCGTCCCGGTGAAGTACTCCTCGACCAGCGCGCGATCAAGTCCGACCGCCTCGAAAGCCTGTGCGCCCGTGTAGGAAGCGACCGTCGAGATGCCCATCTTCGACATCACCTTGAGTACGCCCTTGCCCAGCGCGACCAGGTAGTTGCGCACGGCCACGCTGCGCTCGACGCCGGTGAGTTCGCCCTCCGTGATCAGATCGTCGATGGATTCCATGGCCAGATACGGGTTCACCGCGGCGGCGCCGAAACCGATCAGCATCGCGACGTGGTGCACTTCGCGCGCATCACCGGATTCGGCGATCAGCGCCACCCGGACCCGCTCCTTGGTGCGAATCAGGTGATGATGCACGGCCGCGACCGCCAGCAGCGACGGGATCGGCGCCCGGGTGTGGTCGGAGTCGCGGTCGGACACGATCAAGGTCCGCGCCCCACCGGCGATGGCTTCGCTTGCGGTGTGCCGCAACGTTTCCAAGGCCTCGGCCAGACCGTCTGCGCCGCGATCGACCTCGTAGAGCGCCCGCAACACGGTAGCCGCATGCCCGGGGTGCTCGCCGTCGGCGTCGATGTGGATCAGTTTGCCGAGCTCGTCGTTGTCGAGCACCGGCCACGGCAGCACGATCTGCCGGCACGACGCCGGGCCGGGTGCGAGCAGGTTCTCCTCGGCGCCCATCACGCGGCGCATCGAGGTGACCACCTCCTCGCGGATCGCGTCCAGCGGCGGATTGGTGACCTGGGCGAACAGCTCGACGAAATAGTCGTAGAGCAGCCGCGACCGCCGCGACAGGGCCGCCACGGGGGTGTCGGTGCCCATCGAGCCGAGGGGCTCGCCGCCCGCGGCCGCCATCGGCCCGAGCAGCACCCGCAGTTCCTCGGCGGTGTAGCCGAAGGCTTGCTGACGGCGCACCACCGACTCGTGATTGTGTTGCGTGCGTTGCCGTTCCGGCAACGACGGCACGGTGAGCAGGCCGGCGTGCAGCCACTCGTCGTACGGCTGCGCATGCGCCAGCTCGGCTTTGAGCTCCGCGTCCGGCACGATCCGGCCGGCGGCGGTGTCGACGAGGAACATCCGGCCGGGCTGCAGCCGGCCCTTGGCAACGACGTCGGCGGGCGGCACCGGCAGCACGCCCGATTCGCTGGCCAGGATCACGCGGCCGTCGACCGTCTGCCACCAGCGCCCGGGCCGTAGTCCGTTGCGGTCCAGCACCGCTCCGACCAGGGTGCCGTCGGTGAAGGTGACACAGGCCGGGCCGTCCCAGGCCTCCATCAGCGAGGCATGGAACTTGTAGAAGGCACGCACCGCCGGGTCCATGCTCGCCTTCGCGTTCTCCCACGCCTCCGGGATCATCATCAGCACCGCGTGCGGCAGCGTCCGCCCGCCCAGATGCAGCAGCTCGAGCACCTCGTCGAAGGATGCCGAGTCCGACGCGTCAGGCGTGCAGATCGGGAACAGCCGCTCGATATCGCCCGGGATCACCGTGCTGGCCAACAGCGATTCCCGCGCGCGCATCCGGTTGCGGTTGCCGCGCACAGTGTTGATCTCGCCGTTGTGCGCGACGAACCGGAACGGGTGCGCCAAGGGCCACGACGGAAAGGTGTTGGTCGAGAAGCGGCTGTGCACGATCGCGATCGCGCTGCGGCAGCGTGCATCCCGCAGGTCCGCAAAGAACAGCGGCAGCTGCTCGGTGGTCAGCATGCCCTTGTAGACGACGGTGCGGCTCGACAGCGACGGGAAGTACACCTGCGCCTCGCGCTCGGCCCGCTTGCGCAGCGGAAACACCTTGCGATCCAGGACAAGTCCGCACGCGCCGTCGGGCGCGGCGACGAACAGCTGGGCCATGTGCGGCAGACAGCTACGCGCGGTGGCGCCGAGGTCGGCGCCGTCCGGGTCGGTGGGCACGGCACGCCAGCCCAGCACCGTCAGCCCCTCGGCGGCCGCAAGGCTCTCGACGACGGCGACCGCGGTCGCGCGGGCATCGGTATCGGCGGGCAGGAAACAGATCCCGGCCGCGTAGGCGTTGCCGTCCGAGCCCGGTTCCGGCAGCGCGAACGGCACCGTCGCGGCGAACAGCTCGGTGGGCAGCTGCAGCAGGATGCCGGCGCCGTCGCCCGAGTTCGGCTCGGCGCCGGCGGCGCCGCGATGCTCGAGGTTGGCCAGTGCGACCAGACCGTCCGACACGAGCGCGTGACTGCGGCGACCGGAGATGTCCGCGACCATCGCGACGCCGCACGAATCGGACTCGTGGACCGGGTCGTACAGCCCCTGTCGCGGCGGGACCTGCGAGAACAACACCACCGGACACCTCCACGTCGGCCAGCACACCAGCGCCGGGACAGCTTCGGCCCATAGAACCCACGGCTTGCGAAAGCACCGCCGAGTTGATCAAGCCTAGCACTGCGACGCCCGCGCCGAACGGGTCGGCGCGGGCGTGACGGGGCGTGCGGCTACTTGACGAACGGGAACGCCATGAACTTCGGGAAGTTGTAGTACTCACCGCGATTGGCGGCCACGGCGGCCATGATCAGGAACACGATCATCGCGACCCACTGCACGAGCAGCGTCAGGAAGCCGATCAGCACGAGCATCAGCACGCAGCTGATCATCATGTAGATGAACTGCGTGATCGCGAAGTTGAGCCCCACGATCCCGTGGTGGCGCAGGAACGGCGATTCGTCCTTTTTCACCAGGTAGACGACGAGCGGGGCGATGAATCCGACGACGAACTGACCGAGGTGGCACAGCAGCCCCCACATCCGCTCGTCGGAGGAGATGGGGGCAGGCGTCATGCCCTGGTTGGGGGCGGCGTACGGGTAGGACATGTGGGCGCTCCTGAGGTGCTGTCGGACGTGTCGCAGATGGAATCCGGCCGCCCGACAGCACCGTTAACGAAGGCTCACTTGATCATCGGCCAAGCCATGAACTTCGGGAACACGTAGTACTCGCCCTTGTTCGCGGCCATCGCCGCCATGATGAGGAACACCACCATCGCGATCATCTGCGCGAAGAAGGTGAGGATGCCGATGATCAGGAACATCAGCACGATGTTGATGATGATGTAGATGAACTGGGTGATCGCGAAGTTCAGGCCCTGCACGCCGTGGTGGCGCAGGAACGGGGACTGGTCCTTCTTGGCGAGGAACACCACCAGCGGCGCGATCCAGCCGACGATGAACTGGCCGAGGTGGCACAGCAGCGCCCACGTGCGCTCGTCGGAGGTGGGCGGCGGGCCGTAGGCGCCCGGGGCACCCGCGAACTGCTGCTGCGGGTAGCCCGGCTGCTGCGGGTAGCCCGGCTGGCCGCCGTACGGGTCGCCCGGGTAGCCCGGCTGACCGTAGGGCGCACCCTGGGGCTGGCCGTAGCCGGCGGCCTGGGGCTGGCCGTAGCCGCCCGGCTGGTCGTAGCCCGGGCCGGTGCCGGGCGCGCCGTAGCTCGGGCCGGCCTGCTGCTCGGGCTTGTACAGGTTCGGCTGGTACTGGTTCGGGTCGGTCATGGCTTGTGCCCCTTCGATTTTCAGTCTGTCTTCTCGCTGGCCGGCTCGACCTTCTTGTCGAGTACGACGGTGTGCTCGGTGTCGTCGGAGTCGACCTCGTCAGTGGGCCCGGCGTCGTCGTCGCCAGCATCCTCCGTCACCGCCGCCGTTTCGGTCGAATCGGAGTCGGATTCGGTCTCGAGTTCGTCTCGGCCACGGCGCGCGAACAGGAAGTACGCGACCGCGCACACGAACACGATGGCGGCCGTGAACACGTTGATCCGGATGCCGGCGATGTGCGTGGCGTGGTCGTCGCGCATCAGCTCGATCCAGAACCGGCCGAAGCAGTAACCGGCCACATAGAGCGCGAACAGCCGCCCGTTGCCGATTCGGAAGTAGCGGTCGAGCAGCACCAGCACGATCACGACGAGCACGTTCCACAGCAGCTCGTAGAGGAACGTGGGATGCACGATCTTGTCGACGACACCCGTCGAGACGCCGTTGAGGGCATCCTCGGCACCCGAGGAGTTGACCCGCTCGTAGATTTCCAGACCCCACGGCACGTCGGTTTCGCGGCCGTAGAGCTCCTGGTTGAAGTAATTGCCGAGCCGGCCGATCGCCTGC
>CAKZIX010000141.1 GCA_936936565.1 uncultured Nocardiaceae bacterium
GCAGGCGGCGGTGAAGACGGTCGCCTCTGGCGGTCTGGTGCTGGAAGTCAGCGAAAAGGTCATCGCCTCGATCACCCGCCGCGACAATCCGCAAATGGTCGTCGGCATTTTCGAGCAGAAATGGAAGCCGTTGAAGGATATCCGGCCGGAAAAGGGCGAGACCTATATCGCACTCGACCGGGTTCGTGATCCCGGCAATCTCGGCACCATCATCCGCACAGCGGACGCGGCTGGTGCCTCGGCGTCGGAAGCGGCTGGCGCCTCGACATCATCGGTGTCCGGGTTCGGCGCGGCGTCGAATCGGGGTGCCGTGGGCACATCAGAGGTATCGGCATCCGGGTCGTCGAGGTCCGGTGCATCGGCGGTTTCGGGCTTGTCGCGGTCGAAGACGCCTTTGGCTTTGGCGGCGGCGAGTCCGGCGGCTCCGGTGGCGGCGGCTCCGGCGGCGAGTGCGCCGGTCTTCCAGTTGAAGCCGCGATCGTCAGTGGTGTCGGAAGCGCCGCCCTCGGTGGCCGACGCGTCGGGCGCCGAGATGTCCGGTGTGGACCCGCCAAGACCGTCGACATCGGTTGTGTCTGCCTGCGGCTGTGCGGAATCGGGGCTGGTCGCGTTTGGGGTGTCGATGTCGCGCGGCAGGCCTGGCGTCTTCACCTCGGGCGTGGGCTCCGGGTTGTCGGTTGTGGTTTCGGCGCCGGGGATGTCGGCGTCTGTGTTCGGTTCCTTGAAGGCGTCGAACGGTGGTGCCTCGGCGTCGGACACGGCCGGCGCCTCGGCGTCATCCGTATGCAGGTCCGGCGCGGCGTCGAATCGGGGCGCTGCGGGCACATCAGGCGTACCGGCATCCGGGGTGTCGAGGTCCGGTTCGTCGACGCCGGGCGTAGCGACATCGGGCGTCGACGCATGGGGCGCAAAGCGTCCGGGCGCTGCGACATTCGGAGCCTGGAAGTCGGGCGCGCTGGTGTCGGGCACAGACCCGCCGGGGGTCGAAGCCTCAGATGCACTCGGCTTCCACGCGACGTCCGGTGCCGCGGCATCTGGGGCGTCCGCCTTCGGTGCGTCGTCGTCGCGGTCGAAGGCCCCGCCCGCCTTGGCGGCGACAGCGCCCGCTCCGACAGCGGCACCACCGGCGAGTGCACCGGTCTTCCAATCGGCGCCGGCACGCGGCGTCTCGGCGGTCGGCGCGGTCGCGTCGGTCGTCGGGCGCGCGGGAGTCGGAGCGTCCTCGCCGCGCCGGCGGCGCCGCAGGAAACCGAGCAGCCACCAGAGCAGCGCCAGCAACAAGATCGCGCCGATGGCGACGGCAACGATCCACCACGGGAATCCGCCGTCGTCGTCAGCGTTGTTCGGCGCCGGCACGGCAGACGGCGCCGCTGCGGCGGCATCGCCGGGACGCGGCAACTGGACGGAACCGTTCGCGAGCTTGATGCCGCCGCTCGGGTAGACGATGGAACCGTCCGGCATCCGCACAATTCCGTCGGGCAACTCCCGCGCGCCGCTGGGCAGCTTCATGGAGCCGTCCGGGTTGCGGATCAGCCCGTTGGGATACTGCAACGAGCCATCGGGCAGCCGCTGCGCGCCCTCGGGAAGCCGAAGCGAACCGTCGGGCAGTTTGATCGAGCCATCCTGCTGGACGATCGAGCCGTCGGGTAGCCGGAACGTGCCGTCGGCGAGCTTCACCGAACCATCCGGGTACTTGACGGTGCCGTCGGGTTGGGTCACTGCGCCTTCGGGCAGTGGGGCGTTCTGGTCGGGCACGTCGAGGCCGGACAGTCGGGTGGCGAGGCCCGGCGGCACGGTCTTGAAGCCGCCGGACTGACTCCACGACAGCTGCGCGGTGCCGCCGGCGCCGCTGAACTTCTGCGTGAGCACCCCGGCGGCGTCGGTTTGCGTGGCGGTGGGCGCGCCGAGTTCGCCGGTCAGGCCGCCCAATTCGCGGTAGGCGGCGAGAATCGGGCCGCGGACCAGCCACGCACCGTTGGCCGGTGTCCAGTAGATGGTGCCGCCGCCGGGCGTCGCGAAGTCGTTGTACTTGCCGGCGCCACCCGGCAGGTCCGACTCGTCCGTGGTAGGAAATCCGACCTCGCCGGTGGGGCCACCGAGCTCGCGGTACTTCTGCAAAATGGCGCCGTACATGACGTGCGCGCCGGTAGCTGTCGAGTGATAGATGGCGCCGCCGGTGTAGGTGCGCACGGTCCCGGCGCCCACGTTGGCGGTCGCGGCGCCGGGCGTGCCGAGCGGCGTCGCGGCACCGCCGAATTCGGTGTACTTCTTGTCGATCGGATCGCTGGGGGCCGGCTGCTCGTGCATGGGCGCGTGCACCGACGGCGTCGCGGCTACCGGCGTCGCCAGGAAGATCGGCGCTGCGCATACCACGCAACCGAGGGCGACCTGCTGCGCCAGGCCGAGTGCGCGGCGACGGCGGTGGGGATTCGTACGGGATCGGTTCGACTTCATATCGGAAGCACCCTTTGGGAGTCATCGGTCGACGGCGAGAAATCGTGTACGGCGTGCTACTGCCCGGAACGGGCGCAAGCAAAACATGGGACGCGCCGTTGCCGGGATAAATTGAGCGACATTTGCGCGGTGTTTACCGGCTCGTATCGATCAGACGCCGGTTCGACGGCCGGCTTGCCCGTCGACCACGGCAGGTCGATGCCCTTGGGGGCGCAAGCCGGATCTTTTCGGGGCAGCGTACGAACCTGCGCATCCATACCATCCAGTACGCACACGAAGGACTTGTGCTGGAAGGAATCTCGAGATGTCTGTATCTGGTCGCCGGGCTCGCGCCGGGCTTGTTGTTGCTGGGCTCGTCGCGCTCGGAATGTCCATCGGGGGTCCGGCGCAAGCGGCGCCGACCACCACCGCCGCTGCGACTCCCATCGGCGGCTACTGCTTCGATCCGAACACCAGCGAGCCGCGCTGGGCATCGTGCATCTACGAATTCGTCAAGTTGATCACGTCGGGCAGCGCATCGGGCTCAGGTTCCTGAGCCCGGCGGACGCCCAGGCTTTCCGGCCTGGGCGTCGGCCCCGTGTCATGCCGGATCTTCCTGTGCGTCGCCTGCCCGGAGTGGAGTGGAAAGCTGTTGCGTGACAGCGAAAGTCAGGAAACCCCGTCGCGGGGCAGTCGGACTGCGAAGGTGGTGCCCGCGCCGGGCTCGCTGTGCACGGTGACGGTACCGCGATGCGCGGTCACCAGGGCCGCCACGATGGACAGGCCGAGCCCCGTGCCGCCGCTGCCGCGGTTGCGCGAGGCGTCGGCGCGGTAGAAGCGCTCGAAGATCCGCTCGGCATCTTCGGGTGCCATACCCGGCCCGGTATCGCTCACTTCGAGTACGGCGGCGTCGTTGTCGGTGCCGACGCGCACGGTGACGGTTGCGCTTTCCGGGGTGTGCTGCAGAGCGTTGCCGACGAGGTTCGACACCACTTGCCGCAGGCGCGCCGCATCGCCGAGCACTTCCGGAACACCGGGACCGGGTCGCACCTCGAGATCGATCGTGCGTTGTGGCGCAACGGCTCTCGCGTCGTGCACGGCGTCGGTGGCCACGGCC
Source organism: uncultured Nocardiaceae bacterium (assembly GCA_936936565.1). Taxonomy (GTDB): domain Bacteria; phylum Actinomycetota; class Actinomycetes; order Mycobacteriales; family Mycobacteriaceae; genus CAKZIX01. The sequence continues at coordinate 3,551 of CAKZIX010000141.1, forward strand.
AGCAGATCGACGGGCGCGCGTTCGAGTGGTCGCTGTGCGTCCAGTCGCGCCAGCATCAGCAGGTCCTCGATGAGCACGCCCATGCGTCCGGATTCGCTTTCGATGCGGTTCATCACGAGGTCGACATCGGTGGTCGCGCCCTGCCGGTACAGTTCGGCGAAACCGCGGATTGTGGTTACGGGAGTGCGCAATTCGTGGCTGGCGTCGGCAACGAAGCGGCGCATCTTGTCTTCCGAGCGCCGCGCCGACGCCTCCGAGGCGGCTGTCGCGGCGAAGGCCCGTTGGATCTGCGCGAGCATGCCGTTCAGCGCGATGGAGAGCCGGTCGACTTCGGTTCGGTTGCCGCGCACCGGAACCCGGCGATGCAGATCCCCGGCGGCGATGGCCGCGGCGGTCTGCTCGACTTCCTGCAACGGGCGCAGGCTGCGCCGGACGACGAGATAGCCGACCACCGCCAGCGCCACCAGCAACGCGATGCCGATGCCGAGTTGCAGCACGATCAACCGGTCGACGGCGGCCTCGTTGTCGGACAACTTCACCGCCAGGGTGGTGCTGCCGTTCGCGTTCGTCGTCGTGAGCACACGCCAGTGCGGGCCCGAATCATCAACGGAATCAACGGTTGTGGGTACGTTTGCCGGGGTCGTCGGCAGATTCGGGATGGCCGTGCCGTCGTTGACGATCAGGTGCCGTCCGTCGGGGCCGAGGATCTTGACGAAGAACAGCGTCGGCGGCCGGTTGGGCGCGGGCGCGTCCGGTGGCGGCAGGGGGCGGCCGGCTCGGGGCTTGGCCCAACTGGCGGCAGCCTCACCGAGTTGCTGATCGGTCCGATCCAGCAGGGACCGTTCGAACGCCGAGGTGACCGCGATGCCCGAGGCAGCCAGACCGAGCGCGGCCATCGACACCAGCGCCGCAACCAGCGTGAACCGCAGCGGAATTCCGGAAAGGCGGTGCATGTCAGCGAGGTTCGCGCATGACGTACCCGACGCCGCGCAACGTGTGGATCAGCCGCCGCTCGCCGGTGTCGACCTTGCGGCGCAGGTACGACACGTAGCTCTCGACGACACCGACCTCGCCGCCGAAGTCGTAGCGCCACACGTGATCCAGGATGCGTGGCTTGGACAGTACGGTGCCCGCGTTGACCATGAAGTACCGCAGCAGCGTGAATTCGGTGGGGGACAACGACACCGGTTCCCCCGCCTTCCACACCTCGTGCGTGTCGTCGTCGAGTTCGATGTCCGCGAAGGAGATTCGCGAGGCGGTCGCGGCCGGCGCGGTCCGGCCCGCCCGCCGCAGGATCACGCGCAGCCGGGCCACCACCTCCTCGAGGCTGAACGGTTTGGTGATGTAGTCGTCGGCGCCGAGGGTGAGGCCGGTGATCTTGTCGTGGAGTTCGTCGCGGGCCGTGAGGAACAGCACGGGCGCATCGACGCCGTCGGCCCGCAGCCGCCGCAGCAGTCCGAAACCGTCCATGCCGGGCATCATCACGTCGACGATCAGGGCGTCGGGCCGGAACTTGCGTGCTCGATCCAAGCCCTCGGCCCCGTTGCTCGCCGATTCGACTTCGAAACCCTGGAAGCGCAGGCTGACGGTGACCAGTTCGACGATCATCGGTTCGTCGTCGACGACGAGGATGCGGGCCTCCGGTGCGCGGCTGTCGGGCAGTGTGCTCACCCGTACTACCTTGCGCCGTCCGGCTCGGAGCGCGCTGGGGGATTCCTGCGAGTTTCCTGTGAACGACGTAGGGATCGTTGCTAAAAGCAACTGACAATCGTTATCGTATGGCCCATGTCACTCGACGTATCCCCAGAACTGTTGCAGAAGGCCCAGCTCGGCGCCGTGGAGGATGCCGAATTCATCGATTGTGTGCGCACGTCGCTGCCGTACGCGTGGCAGGTTGTGAGCACGGTCGCGACCGCTGCCAGCGTGGACGGTTTCGCCGACGACGAGACCCCGCCGCCCACGGAAGCCGAACGGGGACAACTGCTTCGGGCGTTCGCGTCGAACGCGATCCGGGGCGCCCTGGAGCGGCACTTCGGGGTGAGCCTGGCGTTCCAGAACTGCCACCGTGTGGCGGCCTTCGCCGAACGCGATGTCCGCTTCGATACGTTCGTTTCGACGCGCGCGCAACTGCTCAATCAGTCTCCGGAACTGCGCAACTGCTGACCGCGCTGCCGCGCCGGCCCGTCGGTCGGTGCGGCAGCCCTACCCGGTGGCCGGAACCGCGGAACCGCTGGCGCGGCCGGCCAATCGCAAGATCAACGCGTCGAAGGTGGGTGCGTCCGGCCACGCCGGAGTGAGCGTGCCCACGCGGCGCCAACCCCAGCGCCGGTACGCGCGATAGGCCCGCACGTTCTCCGGGTTCACCAACAACGTGGAGCGGGATTCGCCACGGCGAGAGAGCAATTCGTCGTGCAGCGCGTGCGCCAGCCCGCGGCCGGTGTAGTGCTGGGCAACCATGATCTCGCTCAGCGCGAAGGTGCGGGCGCCGTCCTCGGTGATGTCGAACGGACCGTCGGGGACGAATCCTTCCCACCACCGCGATGTCGGCTGCAGTGGCCAGCCCCACGTCTGTGCGATCGGGATGCCGCCGTTGTAGGCGATGACCAGTTCCAGCCCGGGCGCGCGAGTGTATGCGTCGAACCGTTGCATGAACGGGCCGGGTTGTTCGAACGGATCGCCCGACGCGATGGCTTCCGCGTACGACGCGCGGTAGATCGCCTCGACGGCGACGCGCGCCTTGCGGGCGGCGGCGCCGTCCATTCGGACGAACCGGGGTTTCATTAGGCCGACGAGGTGGCTTGTGCCACGAAATGTCGGGCCTCGTTGATGTTGACGTGCTGGCGGGCGGAATTCACGACCCCGCGCAGCTGCCGCCGGACACGCGTGGAGGACAGGTCGGCAATGGTGGTGAGGGTATTGGTGGCCAGGACGCAGCCGGCGCCGGCATCACCGTGCTCGATCAGCGCGCTGGCCAGCTGCAGTTCCCAGCAGGCCCGGTTGCGTGGACGGTCGCCCATGCCCGCGGCCGCTTCCTGTAGGTGCTTGATCGACGCGTTGTGTGCACCGGCGAGACGATAGGCGCGCCCGCACAGACCGGCGAGTTCCGCCTCGGTGACGAAATCCACCCACTGCGGGTCCACACCACGGCTCGAATCGAACGCGCGCCGGGCGCGGCGCACCGCATCCCGCACCGCGGCCGGATCCCGCATCTGGCCGAAGCCCTCCGCCTCGCGCGCGTGCAACAGCGCCCGCAGCCGGGGACCGCCGTCGCGCATCGCTGCCCGCTGCCCGGCCTGCGCGAACTGCACTGCAAGGCGCGGGTTCTCCGCCTCGAAGGCCAGTCGGGACGCGTTGGCGTATGCATAGGCCAGCAGCAGATCGTTGCGGGCGGCGGCGGCTGCGGCGCCGGCATCGTTGTAGAAGCGTTCGGCCTCGCCGAGCTGGCCCGCGTCGAAGTTCACCCAGCCCGCGTTGATGCTGGCCTCGCAGAGTGCGGAGGTGAGCCGACGGCCCACCGGATCTGTATAGCTGCCCGAATCCAGGAGCCGGCGCACCTGATCGACCTGGGCCGTGGCCAGCCGGACCAGCTTGTCGCCGCCGACCAGCTGGTCGAGATCGCGGACATCTGCGACGGCCTGCTCGACGGCGGCGACGTCGGCATCGCCGACCCGAGGTGCCGACGCGGCGGCGACCGGTTGGACTGCGGCAGATCCCGCGGTGGCAAACCCGGCCATGGCGCCGAGCCCGAGGAACTTTCGCCTGTTCACGTCGTCACTCTCCTCATTCGGCTCGGCAATGCCGAGCTCCGAACTCGGGATAGCCAGGGCCGCAGCGACCAAACGCAGCGTGCGTACGTCGTGGCTTGCGCCACCGCCGCGCTCGAGCCGGGAAATCGCCGCCTGCGAAAACCCGGTGGCAGCGCCCAGATCGGCCTGGCTCATCCCCGCAGCACGCCGGGCTCGGCGTACGCGTTCACCTGTCGATGTGTGCATCGGACCTCAATTGTGTATGGGGGCGACGTACTGATCTGGCAATCATGCGGTTAACGGCTACGGCTATGCGGGAAACGACTAAGTGGTTCCCGCCACAACCGATCATGCTCAAAGTAAAACAGGTCGTACCCACAAGTCGGTAGGGGGAATCTATGGGCGGATCCGGTGAAATAGTCGTCGCACGGAGGCTTCACGGATCGACATCGGTCCAGCTCCGCGCATGGTTTGGAGGTCGTCGTACCAATCTTGGACGCCTGACCAGGCCTATTGCGGCGCCCTCCTGTCTGGGTGTGTCTACCCGGGTAGCCGAATTTCGAGGACTCCGTTATCCCCCCGTTACTACGCCGTCACCAGAAAGTGTCGCCCAGCCATGATCGATTCCTTGCCCCGGCGGTCGGCCAGCCGTCCCGGCGCGGACGTCGCACGTGAGCTCCCCGGATCGTCCGCGGTGCTGGCCGCTTTTCGTACCCTGCCCGCCCATCCGGGCTCGAACGCATTCCTCTTCGAGGCCGCGAACGCGCTCGTCACGTTGCACCGTCGCGCACTGCTCAGCGGTGGCGGCGCGGTGAGCGCGCGGCTGGACGGCGAGCGCGCCGCGCTGATCCGCCGGATCGACGCCTGGGCCGGCGGGCGCTCCACCGAACTACGCGAATCTCTCGGCGGGATGGTCGATCGCCTCGCCGAACTCTGGCTGGTCGCGCTGGCCTCACCCGGCGCGGCGCAAAGCGAAGCCCGTGAGGCACTGTGGCAACTCGCCGACCTCGCGGACACCTACGACAACGTTGTGCTCGGCCGACCCAGACGGAGGACCCGGTGACCCGGTTGCACACCGACGACCCGAAGACGTCCACACTCGAAGAACACTGTTCCTTCTACGCCAGCGTGTACCACCTGCCCACCACGATCGATCCGTACTCCAAGCAGATCGTCATGCGAGTCGGCGGCGTCGCAGGCGCGGTGACGATGCCGGTGCGCATCGGTCGCGAAGTGCTGGCGGCGTTGCGCATTCGGATGCTCGCCGGGCCGGTTGTCGAACATCCGCAAGGCTTGCGCTGGACCTTCATCACCGGCCCGAGTCACTGGATCGGTGACGGCGCCCGCGCCGATCTCACCCGCGCCGGCGCATCGATCGCCAATCCGGGAAACATCGTCGTGCTGCCCACATTCGACGAGCGGGTCGGCGGTGACTGGCGCTGGGTGCGCCGGCCCGCGGCGAGTTGGGATTTCCCGCCGCAGTCCGCGGTGATCTCGACGGTGCGCGCGCTGACCGTCCGTTCCATGGTCTGAGGTTGTTGCTTCCTGCCAATGGTCTCGTTTGCATTTCGTGACCGAGAACAGTGGCCTAGATCACGGTAGGATGCAGTAACTAAGGGGTTCGGCCTGGTCTTGGGAGGCGGCTATGTCAATCCGTAACGATGTCCGTAATCAATTCGTGCCTGGAGACGTGGTGTATTTCGCGGCCGGCCCGTTGGAGTCGGCATGTGCGGTCGTTCGGCATGTGGACGACGAGAACTCGGAGCTCACCGTCACGGTGCCGCTGCGCAGCGGCCACACTCACACCGTGCATGCGCATTTCAACGAGGTCGAGTGGCCCTGAAACGTGGTGTGTAACGCATTGCCGAGCACTGCGGATAACACCATCGAGCCCGCCGACTGACCCCCGACCCGTCGGCGGGCTCACCTATATCCAGGGTTCAATCCCGTGGGGCGAGCGCGCGCAAGGTGTGCAGGTCGTTGTGCAACATCCCGACGAGTTCCGAAATAGCCTGCGTCAGGCCCGCGGTGTCCGCGGACAGCCGGTCCAGATGCGCGGCAGCCATTTCGTTGCCGACAGCATTGGCCAGCAAGCGCGCGACGTCTTCGTCCAAACCCGTCATCCGCTGGGCCAGGTCGGCATTCGCGAGTTCGGCGTCGAGCAGGTTCAGGTGCGTGGCGTACCCGGCGAGCGCATCGACCCGCTTCACCAGGCTGTCCCACACCATCGCGAGCGGTTCCTGCATGTGGTCGTAGGCGTCGCGCGCGACCAAGGCCGTCGGAGAGTCGCCGTCCGGGCGGCGGCCCAGCGCGGTGGTCACCGAATGCAGTTCGAGTGCGTTCTGCACGATCTGATCGACCTCGGCGCCGACGTCGAGTTGCACGCGATGCGCCTCGAGATACCGGCTGGACCATGCCACGCTGGCTTCGACGCGTCCGCGCAGTTCCAGCGCGGTCGCCACGAGCGAGCCGATGTTGTCGCGGTTGTGGCCGATCGGCAGGCTGGCGGTGGCGGCCAGAATGTCGCGACGGTCGGCGTCGGTGACCGCCAGCGGATCCACGTCGTGGTAGTTGAACAGCCACGCAGCAACCCCGCAGGCAGGCACGGCCAGCACCGCGCCGACAACCAAACCGCCCGCGCCGAACACCGCGCCCAGCACGACCAGCAGAAAGAAGGCGGCGACCGGAATTGTCAACGCAACCGGTCGGGGCCAATCGTCCGGTTCCGGAACCGGACTACCGAATAGGCGGGTATTTTCGCTGTCTTCCAGACGCCTGATGTAGCGGCTTGTATTGATGATTGTCGTCGCGTTCGGTCGCGGTTTCGCCTGTTCGGCGGCCAGCGCTTGGTTGGCTTTGAGCAATGCGGCTGCAAATGCGCGACGCTCGGCGGCCGGAACGGCCTGCGGATTGGCATAGCCCGCGGCGCGCCTGCGCTCGAGCTTGCGGCGCAGCTCCGGCGAGAGCCGTCGCTCGTCGACGTAGGTAATCGCGCCCTCGTCGACAGCGAAGGCGAAACGTCCGTCGGGGCGGCCCGTCATGTCGGTCATCGATATCGAGATTATCGCCGCACACGCGAACAGGTCCGCTGCCACGGCAGCGGACCCGTCCGGCGTCGATATCAGGCGTCGATCGCCTTGCGATCGTTGATCTGACTCACTTCGATCTTGCGCGGCTTGGCGCGCTCGGCGACCGGGATGGTTACCGACAGCACGCCGTTCTCGTAGGTGGCGGAGATGTTGTCGGCATCGACGCCCTCGCCCAGCGTGAGCTGGCGCATGTAGCTGCCCGCGAAGCGTTCCGAGGCGATCCATTGGACGCCTTCCGCGCTGGGCAGGCTGCGCTGCGCGCGCAGCGTGAGGGTGCCGTTCTCGACGCTGACGTCGATCGTGCCGGGATCGACGCCCGGCAGATCGGCATTGAGTACGTAATGGTCGCCGGCCTTGAACAGATCCATCGGCATGAATCGCGGCGCGCGCGACGTGCCGACCTGGGCGCCGAGCAGCTCGCGGGCGACCGAGTCGAGATCATGAAACGGATCGAAGCGAAGCACAGCAATCACCTCCATCGTCATCCAGCGGGCCCCACCACCGCGGCGGGCGACCCCGAAGCTGTGCAATGACAAAATTAGCACTCTCGACTGGAGAGTGCTAGATGTTTGGCGTGCAAGACTGATGCGCATGTCGGTCGACGAGCTGTTCGAGCAGCTGCGGCGCTACCCGGATGTGGAGGCGCCGAACCTGTTTGCCGTCGACGCTGCCGACCGGCTGATCCTCGACGTCGCGGCCGCGGATCTGCGCGCCGCCGCCCCCGGCGAGGTGGCCGTGATCGGCGACAGCTACGGCGCGCTGACCCTCGGCGCCGCAACGGCTTTCGGGGTCACGGGGTTGCGCGTGCACCAGGATCCGCGGACCGCCGAACTGGCCCTGGAACACAATGCGCACGCTGCCGGACTGCACACGATGTACCGCAACTGCAAGCTCGGCGGCGATCTGCTCGGCGGCGCGCGGGTGGTGTTGTTGCAGTTGCCGCGCAGCCTCGCCGAACTCACCGAGATCGCCGAGACCGTCGCCAGCCATGCCGCGCCCGACGTGCGGATCTACGCCGGCGGGCGCGACAAGCACTTGACGCTGGCGATGAACGACGTGCTCGGCATGTCCTTCGCGCACGTGCAGGCCACGCGCGGCCGGCAGAAGGCCCGCGTGCTCGTTTGCCTGGAGCCGCGCCCACCCGCCCAACTGTCGTTTCCGGTGGTCGAAGACCACCCGGAACTCGGCGTCACCGTCGTCGCGCATGGTGGCGTGTTCTCGGGCGCCCGCCTGGACATCGGCACCCGATTCCTGCTCGACTTCCTGCCCCGCATGCGCACCGGCGACGCCGTCGACCTGGGCTGTGGCACCGGCGTGCTGGCAGTGGCACTGGCCCGGCGCGGGCACCGGGTGATCGCGACGGACAATTCGGCGTCCGCGGTCGCGTCCGCCGCGAAAACCCTCATCGCCAACAATGTCGTCGCGCCGACGATTCGGGACGATGCAATGACCGGTTTCGACGCCGACAGCGCCGATCTGATCGTGTGCAATCCACCGTTTCATATCGGCGCCGCCGTGCACACCGGCGCCGCGGTGAAGCTGTTCCGGGAGGCCGGACGGGTGCTGCGTTCGACGGGCGAATTGTGGACTGTGCACAACTCCCACCTCAATTATAGGGGTGTGCTGGATCGCCTGGTCGGGCCCACCGACGTCGTCGGGCGTAATCGCAAGTTCACCGTTACGCGCTCCGTGCGGATGCCCGAACGCGGGTAGAGTCCGATTTGTCCGGGGAACTCGGGCCCGGTCCGGAACGTTCCTCTTGTAGACAGACCTCGACCACATGAAAGGGACGCGGCGATGCGCAGCACGTCAAACCCTGTTTTCCGAAACCTGCCGGCGCAACAGGGCGGTGGCTCGGCTGGTTACGCCAACTTCGGCTCGGCCGCTGCCGGTGCCGGGCAGTTCACGCAGCAGTACGGCCAGCAGCAGCAGTACGGTCAGCCCGATCCGTGGGCGCGCCCGGCCACCACGCGGCCGATGACCATCGACGACGTCGTCACCAAGACGGGCATCACGCTCGGTGTCCTTTCGGTCACGGCGATCGTGGCTTACGTTCTCGCGCAGGCCAATCCGGGGCTGGCGCCGCTGTTCGTCATCGGCGGCGGCATCGTCGGCCTGGTTCTCGTGCTGGTCGCCACCTTCGGCCGCAAGTCCGACAGCCCGGCGCTGGTGCTCGCCTACGCCGTGGCCGAGGGCCTTTTCCTCGGTGCGCTGTCGCTGATGTTCACCGACGTGTCCTTCGGCGGCGCCGGTGGTGCCGCGCTCATCGGCCAGGCCGTGCTCGGCACGTTCGGTGTGTTCTTCGGCATGCTGATCGTCTACCGCACCGGCGCGGTGCGGGTGACGCCGCGATTCACGCGCTTCATGCTGGGCGCGCTCATCGGTGTCGTGGTGCTCATGCTGGGCAACATGATCGGCGCGATGTTCTTCGACTTCAACCCGCTGCGTGACGGCGGCCCGCTGGCCATCGTCTTCAGCCTCGTGTGCATCGGCCTCGCCGCGTTCAGCTTCCTGCTCGACTTCGACGCCGCCGACCAGCTGATCCGCGCGCAGGCCCCGGAGAAGGCCGCGTGGAGCGTCGCCTTCGGCCTCACCGTCACCCTGGTGTGGCTCTACGTCGAGATCCTGCGGCTGCTGAGCTACTTCCAGAACGACTGACACCTCGGTAAACCGAACGGGCGGCCACGGAGGCCGCCCGTTCGGCGTTGCGTGGGTGGTTATCGGCCCGAATCGCTCCGATAACCACCCACTCGCACTCAGCTGAGGCGCTCGAGCACCATCGCCATGCCCTGGCCGCCGCCGACACACATCGTCTCCAGACCGAACTGCTTGTCGTGGGTCTGCAGGTTGTTCAGCAACGTGGCGGTGATGCGGGCGCCGGTCATGCCGAACGGGTGACCCAGGGCGATCGCCCCGCCGGAGACGTTCAGTTTCTCGGGGTCGATGTTCAGCTCGCGCGCCGAGCCGATCACCTGCACTGCGAACGCTTCGTTGATCTCGACGAGATCGATGTCGTCGATCGTCTTGCCCGCCAAGGCAAGTGCGCGCTTGGACGCCTCGATCGGGCCCAGGCCCATGATCTCCGGCGACAGGCCCGACACGCCCGTGGACACGATCCGCGCCAGCGGCGTCAAGCCCAGTTCCTTGGCCTTGGTGTCGCTCATGATCACCACGGCGGCGGCGCCGTCGTTCAGCGGGCAGCAGTTGCCGGCCGTGACGACGCCGTCCTCGGAGAAGACGGGGGACAGAGCGGCGATGCCCTCGGCGGTCGAGCCGCCTCGGATGGGCTCGTCGGCCGTCATGACGGTGCCGTTGGTGAGCGCGACCGGCACGATCTCCGCGTCGAAGACGCCGTCCTCGGTGGCGGCGGCGGCCCGCTGCTGGGAGACGAGCGCCCACGCGTCCTGAGAGGCCCGGTCGACGCCCCACCGCTGCGACACCTCCTCGGCGGTGAGCCCCATCGGCGTGCCCGTGAAGGCGTCCTCGAGGGCGTCCGTCATGAGCGACGGACGGGGCTCGCCGTAGGAGCGGGTCCCGTCGTCGTAGGCGGAAACGAGGGGCGCCCGGGTCATCGACTCCGTGCCCGCCGCGACGACGACCTCGGCGCGCCCGAGCTGGATGAGCTGGGCACCGAGCACGACGGCCTTGAGGCCCGAGCCGCACACCTCGTTCACGGTGGTGGCCGGGACATCGTGCGCCAGCCCAGCGCCCAGGCTAACCTGCCGGGCGACGTTCTGCCCCGAGCCCGCCTGGATGACGTTGCCGACGACGACCTGGGCGACGTCCTCGCGCACGCTCGGCACGGCGTCGAGCGCCCCGCGGACGGCGAGGACCCCGAGGTCCACGGCGCTGCGATCGGCCAGGGTCCCGCGGCGCCTCCCCATCGGTGTGCGCACGGCCGCCACGAGGACGACGTCGTCGTCCGCCAGCGGTACCGGTGCCGGAGCGGAGCCGCTGGTCAGGGCCCCGTCCTCGGCTCCCTGAGCGGTGCGTGCGTCGTTCATGGCGTCCCCCGTCCTGAGAAGATATCCGGCGTAGTCTAGGGCACTCGGACCACCCGGGTCCGCCCCGCCGCGAGACTCGCGGCGGTGCCCGCACACCGGTCCCCGGAACGCTCCGACGACGGCGCGGACCCGGGGGCGACGCCACACCACTGGAGGACCCCGTGCCCATCGGAATCGACGCCCTCGAGATCGCGACCCCACGCCTCTTCCTCCCGATGACGGACCTCGCCCTCGCCCGCGACGTCGATCCCGCCAAGTTCCACGTCGGCCTCGGCCAGGACGAGATGGCCGTCGCGCCGGCCACCGCCGACCCCGTGACCCTCGGCGCCCGTGCCGCGGCGGCCGTCCTCGACCGCACCGAGCAGTCCGACCGCGACGCCCTCGGCCTCATCGTGCTCGGCACCGAGTCCGGCGTCGACGCCTCCAAGGCCATGGCCGTCATGGTGCACGGCCTCCTCGCCCAGGAGTACCGGCTGCCCGACACGGTGCGCGCCTTCGACCTGCGCGAGGCGTGCTACGGCGGCACCGCGGGCCTCCTCACCGCCGTCGACTACGTCGCCGCCCACCCCGGCCGCACCGCGCTCGTCATCGCCACCGACCTCGCCCGCTACGGCCTGCGCACCGGTGGTGAGCCCACGCAGGGAGCCGGCGCCGTCGCCATACTGGTGCGCGAGGACCCGCGCCTCCTCGTGATCGACCCCGCCACGACCGCCGTCACCACCGACGTCTACGACTTCTGGCGCCCCGAGGGCGAGGACGTCCCGCGCGTCGACGGCAAGCTCTCCAACCGCTGCTACACGGAGACCTTCACCCGCGCCTGGGAGGCCCACACCGCCGCCACCGGGCTCGACCTGCCGGACTACGCGGCCCTGTGCTTCCACCTGCCCTACACGAAGATGGGGCGCAAGGCGCTCGCCTGCGTCCTCACCCCGGATCAGGCCGCCGGGCGCGGGCTCACCAGGATCCACGACCGCTACGAGGAGTCGATCGCCTACTCGCGCCGCATCGGCAACTGCTACACGGCCTCGCTCTGGCTCGGCGTCGCCTCGCTCCTCGACGCCGGGAGCATCGCCGCCGGGGACCGCCTCGCACTCTTCTCCTACGGCTCTGGCGCCGTCGGCGAGCTCATTGACGCGACCGTCGTGGACGGCTTCGAGGAGCGCCGCGACCCGGACGCCGAGCGCGCCCGCCTCGACGCCCGCACGGCGCTCACCGTCGAGCAGTACGAGCAGGTCCTCACCGAGTCCCTGGTTCCCGCCGGCGAGGACACGAGCGGCACGGCCTTCGTCGACGAGGGGCCGTACGCCCTCACCGGCGTCGAGGGCGGCATCCGCCGGTACCGCAGGCCGCGCGGCTGAGCCGACGGGCTGGTTCGCGGTCGCACGGGTCCCCGGCGGCGGCGCTCCCTCTCCCGACGTCCGCCGCGACGAGACCGGGAGCACGGCGCGGGAGCGGCCCAGCCGCTAGCATCGGCCCTCGTGCACAACCCCGATACAGCTCCCACGGGCACCGCCGCGACGGCTGAGGCGGCGCCCAACGTCGAGGTCTGGAACGACCTCGTCTCGCCCCGAGACCTGCTCGTCTGCCTCCTCGTCTCCGCGGCCTGCGCCGTCGTCTCCCTCGTCATCGCCGGAGCGACCGGCTCCCAGCCCCTCTTCTGGAGCCTGGGCGGCTGCGTCCTCGGCTTCGTCATCAGCTGCCTCGTCGTGCGGCCCAAGCGCGAGGTCCTCGTCATCGACGACACGGTGGAACACACCTCCGACGACGCTGCCGCCGACTCGGTCACCACCAGCGAGGGAGCAGCCCGATGACCCTCGCCATGCTCGGGACCGTCCTCCTCGCCGTCCTCGGCGCCATCGTCCTCTACTCCTTCATCGGCTTCATCCCCGGCACCGACGAGACGAGCGTCCTCGCGCCCGTCACCCTCACCCTCGTGCTCGCCGGCGCCGCACCCCAGGTCGTCCTGTCCTTCTTCATCGCCGCGATCGTCACCCTCAACCTCATGAACGCGATCCCGACGGCGCTCGTCGGTCTGCCCGGCGGCGTCATGAGCGCCCCGCTCATGGACCACGCCGTCCTCCTGCGCTCCCGCGGGCTCGCCGCGACGACCATCCGGAAGATGGCCGTCGGCAGCGCCATCGGCACCGTCGTGTCCATCCCGCTGTCCTTCGCCCTCGCGGGACTGCTGGCCCCGATCGCCGAGCCCATCAAGTCCCAGGCGCCGGTCATCCTCGCCGCCGGCGCCGTCCTCCTGGCGCTGCTCGGGCGGAACAAGGTGATCGCGCTCGTCTCGATCATCCCGCTCGCCCTCATGTTCCAGGCACTGCCGGCCCTCTACCGCTCCGCCGGCATCATCGCGCAGGACAAGAGCGTCAACGTCTCCTTCTTCCTCGGCATCACCGTCGGCCCCATGCTGCTCACCCTGCTCGAGGTCCTCAACACCCGTCTGCGCGAGGGTCTGCCCCACGGCCACCTCACCGAGGCCCGCTTCACGCGCGCCGGCTTCGACGAGACAGAGCTGCGACCCACGCGGCTCGTCACGCGCGCCGAGGGTTGGTGGAGCGCCGCCATGGCCGCCGTCTCGACGCCGCTCTTCGTCCTGTCCCCGGTGGGACTCACCTTCCTCCTCGGGGAGTCGGCGGCGGCGCGCGCGGGCAAGGACCCGGTCAGGAAGGCGCAGCGGGCCGTCACCGTCATGAGCGCCCTCACCCACTCGACCTACCTCGCGGGCGTCATCATCCCGCTCGTCGCGCTCGGCATCCCGATCTCCGGCGTCTCCGCCGGGCCCGCCGGGCCGCTCTTCCAGGCCGGCACCGTCTACACGCTCGATCACAACCTCCACCACCTGCTGAGCACCTGGCAGTTCGTCGTCTGCACGCTCATCGGGGCACTGCTGGCGGTCGTCGTCACCTACGTCGTCGCCGTGCGGTGGTCGAGCCAGATCACGCGCTTCGTCATGCGGCACGTGCCCCACGAGGCCGTCCTCGCGCTCTTCATCGCGCTCATCCTCGTGCTCGCCTACATCGACGCCGGCGTCGCCAACGTCTTCGGCGTCCTGCTCATCGGCGTCGTGTGCGGCGCCTTCAACCGCCTCGGCGTCTCCTACGGCGTCCAGTTCATGACGCTCTACGCCTCGGCCGGCGTCGTCACCTGGCTCACGGCGGTCTGAACAGCCGGCTGCTGACGACGACGGCGGGGCCGGTCCTCCCGAGAGGGAGACCGGCCCCGCCGTCGTACGTGCGCTCTCAGGCGCGCGAGCGCCGGGCGAGCCGCTCCAGGTCGATGTCGAGAAGGCGCGCCCGCTCCGCCGTCTCGCCCGTGATGAGGACGTCGGTGCGCTGCAGGCCCGGCACGTCCGAGGCGCCGACGAGCGCCATGAGAGAGCGCAGCTGACTCGTCCACGAGGCGAGCTCCGCCTCGAGGGCCTCCGGGCCTCCGCCGACCAGCGTGCGCAGGAAGTGCCCCGACGCACCGGCGGCGCAGGCGCCGAGCGAGAGCGCCCGGACGACGTCGAGCGGCGTGCGCACGCCGCCCGAGGCGAGGACCGGCACGTCGACGGGGTCGGGACCCGCGGCGGACTCGAGGAGGCTGAGGATCGCGGACTGGCCCCAGCCGGTGAGGTAGGAGAACTCCATCTCGGGGCGGCGCGAGTTCTCGATGGCGACGAAGTCGGTGCCGCCGTTGCCTGCGACGTCGACGGCGGCGACGCCGAGGCCGATGACCTCGTCCACGGTCCGCCGGGACAGCCCGAAGCCGACCTCCTTGACCACGACCGGGACGTCGACCGCCTCGACGATGGCCGCCACGGCGTCGGCCCAGGAGGAGAAGTCGCGGTCGCCCTCCGGCATGACGACCTCCTGGGTGACGTTGAGGTGGACCTGGAGGGCGTTGGCGTCGAGCATGTCGACGGCGCGGCGGGCGAGCTCGGGGGAGACGGTCGGCCCGACGTTCGCCAGGACGAAGGCCTCCGGAGCGTTCCGGCGGATGACGGAGAAGGTCTCGGCGAGGTCCGGGTCGCGCAGGGCGACGTGCTGGGAGCCGGTCGCGATGGCGATGCCGGCGCCGGCGGCGGCGCGCGCGAGGTCCGCGTTGATCGCGGCCGTCTTGGGCGTCCCGCCGGTCATGGCATTGATGTAGAGGGGCAGGCCCCAGGTGGCGCCGAGCACCTCGGTGCGCGTGTCGACCGTGTCGATGCAGGTGCCCGGCACGGCGTGGTGCATGAAGGCGACGTCGTCGTAGCCGGTGCGGCGCTCCGGGTCGTGGAGGCTGACGGCGAGGGCGACGTGCTCGTCCTTGCGGTGGGCGTGCTGGGCGACGCTCGGCTGGGTCTGCTGGTGGGCCGCCTGCGGCTCGGCGGGCTGCTCGCTCATCGGTCCTCGGTCCTCGGGTCTCGGGTGTGGACGGCAAGGTCGAGGGGGACGACGCCAGCGGCCATCCATCCGGAGCGGATCGCGTGCTCCTCGACGTGCGGCGGGCACAGCGCGATGCCGCAGTCGCCGCCGCCGGCGCCCGAGGACTTCGCGGCGGCGCCGTGCTCCCGGGCGATCTCGACGAGGCTGCTCAGCAGGGGCGTCTCGATGGTGACGCCGGTCGAGGCGGCGAGCCCGGCGAGGAGCGTCCGGTCCTCCTGGACACGGGCGGCGACGGCGTCGAGGTCACCGGACTCCATCGCTCTCACGAGGCCCGCGAGGCAGGCCTGGGAGCCCGCGAGGAACTCCTCGTAGTCGAGGGCAGCGGGAGCGGCCGCGTGGGCGCCGTGCTGGACGTCGGCGACGAGACCGGCGGTCGAGGCCGGGTCCCCGGTCCATCCGACGAGGAGGTCGACGCCGGCGGGGGGCTCGAGGCGCTCGATGCGCAGCCCCGGCCACTCGGCCAGGAGCATGTCGCCGACGCTGCGCTCGGCGCGCTCCTCGCGCATCCACGTCCGGTTGGGCGAGGAGTAGTCGACCCAGCCGGTGAAGGTCGAGGCGGCCAGGTCGCCTGCGGAGCCGATGGGCTCGACGGAGTCCGAGGCGAGCAGGCAGAGCTTGTAGACCTCCGTGTCGGTGAGGCGCAGCCCGTAGAAGGCGGCGACCGCGCGGACCGTCGCGACCGTGACCGCGGCGGAGGAGCCGAGGCCGAGCTTGCGGCCGGAGGCGTCGTCGAGCTGGGAGTCGACGTCGAGGTCGAAGAGGCGGAGCTCGCCGCCGCGCTCCCGGGCGAGCGACTCGACGAGGCGGATCGCGGAGAGGACGTAGTCGACCGGTGCGCCCTCGACGAGCGCGGTCCCGTCCTCGGGGCGGCGGCGCCATGAGCGGGGGCCCCCGGCGTACAGGCTGGAGGCGATCCGGCCCGAGCGACGACCGGGGTCGTGGACGGGGGAGACGGTGACCGTGATGAAGCGGTCAACGGCGACGAGGACGGCGCGGTGGCCGGGCTCGACGACGGCGTACTCGCCGGCCACGTAGAGCTTGCCCGGGGCGCGGCGCGAGACGGCGCCCAAGCCGTCCCCGCTCACTGGCCCACCTGCTCGTAGCGGACGCCGCCGCCGGGGCGGCGCACGCTCACGACGGCGCCGGCCAGGCGGTCGCGCAGCGCCGCGGCGACCTCCTCGGCGCGCGCTCCCGAGGTGATCACCTTGACGTTGGGGCCGGCGTCGATGGTGACCCAGGCGGGCAGGCCCTCCTCGCGCAGGGCGGTGACGGCGTGGATCGCCTCGACGGTGCCGGGAAGCCAGTAGACGATGGCGGGACGCGCTGCGACCATCGTCGCGTGCATACCCAGGGCGTTGCCCTCGGCGACGGCGCCCAGGCGGGGCAGGTCGCGGGCCTCGACGGCGGCGAGGGCCTCCTCGAGGTCGGCGGCCGAGGCCTCCACCCAGGCCGGGTAGAGCGGCGAGGTCGTCATGGTGGCCTGCATGGCCTTGGAGGAGGAGATCGACTTGCGGCCGGTCTCCAGGGTGATGACGACCATGGCGAGGTCGATGTCGTCGGCGCCCGGAACGGCCTCGGCGTAGCTCGTCGCGTCGTCGGTACCCGCGTGCCAGAGCGCCAGGCCCCCGAAGACGGAGCGGGTCGCCGAGCCGGAGCCGCGGCGGGCGAGGCGGGACAGGTCGGCGTCGTCGAGCTCGGGGATCGGAAGGTGGTGCGCAAGGGCCGAGTGTC
>CAKZIX010000142.1 GCA_936936565.1 uncultured Nocardiaceae bacterium
CAGCCGTTATATGAGTACGCCGCGACGCTTCCGCAAAGCGTTTGAGGAGCTGGGTCCGACCTTCGTCAAACTCGGTCAGGTATTGTCCACGCGGGTCGATATTTTCGGGGCGGAGTGGATTGAAGAGTTTGAACAACTGCAAAGCAACGTCGCGCCGATACCGTCGTCTGAAATCTATACTTTGGTCGAAGCCTATCTGGGCAAACCCGTTTCCGAAGTGTTCCGCAGCATAGACCCGAAACCCGCAGGCAGCGCGTCGGTGGCTCAGGTACACCGCGCCGAACTTTTAGACGGAACCGCCGTCGCCGTCAAAGTCAAACGCCCCGACATCGAGCCGGTCATTCAGGCGGATTTGCGGATTTTGAACCACCTCGCCAGACTGATGGAATCCGAAATCCCCGAAGTGCGCCGTTACCAGCCCGTATTGATGGTCGCCTATTTTGCCAAGAGTCTGGCGAAAGAAACCGACTTATCGGTGGAGCTGCGCTATATGCAGCGCTTCGGTCAGACCTTTTCAGACGACCCCTTGGTCCGCATCCCCGCAGTCTATCCCGACATTTCCAACCGGCACATCCTCGTACAAGACTACATCGGCGGCACGCTCCTGAAAGACGCCGACCTCGACACCATGCCCCACACCTTGCGCAACGGGCTTGCCGGACGGATTACCGACACCCTCTTCACCATGATGCTGCGACAAGGCTTTTTCCATGCCGACCCCCATCCGGGCAACATCTTCATCAACGACAACGGCGGCATCACCTTCATCGACTTCGGGCTGGTCGGACACCTCGGCAATACCCGCCGCCGCGAAATCCTCAACCTTATCAACGCCCTGACCAACAACGACGCGATGCTCATCCAATACGTCCTCAGCGACTGGGCGCAGGGCGATTTGCCCGACGAAAACCTGCTCGGCGCAGACGTCTTGGAAATGCTGCTCAACTACGAACACACGCCCATCCGCGACCTGCGCGTCAGCCAAGTCATCAACGACATCACCTCCATCATGCGCCGCCACGGGCTGACCCTGCCCGGCGACCTCGTGATGCTCTTCAAGACCCTCATCACCCTCGAAGGCGTCGTCAAACGGCTCGACGGCAGTATCGAACTGCTCGAACGCGCCAAACCCATCACCGAAGCCGCCGTCAAAGAACAAGCCTCCGCCGCCCACATCGCCCGCAACGCCAAAACGCAACTGCGCACCCTGTTGCAAATGGCGGAGTCGCTGCCGCAAGACTTCCCGAAGGTCGCCCGGGTGATCCTGAACCGGCTGGCGATCAACCAGGCGTTGCAGTTCGACTCCACCGTGAACTACGCACTCGATACCACCGAGGTGGCGACCACCGACGCCGACCGCGCGAAGAAGACGCCGTGGAACACCTACGCGATGCCGGGCCTGCCTGCCACGCCGATCTCGTCGCCGTCGCTGAAGGCGCTCGAAGCCGTCGAGGTGCCGGCGGCCGGTCCGTGGCGATACTTCGTCACCATCGACAAGCAGGGCACCACGCTGTTCACCGAAAGCTACGACGAGCACCTGCGCAACATCGACAAGGCCGCGCAAAGCGGAATTCTGCAAAGTGGGCGGTGACTGGTCGGCGCCTAGGCGGGCGGCGGTACTCGGCAAACCGATCGCACACTCGCGGTCGCCGCAACTGCACCTGGCGGCCTACCGAGCGCTCGGGCTCGACTGGACCTACGAGCGCATCGAATGCGACGAGCAGCAGTTGCCCGGGCTGGTCGCGGCGTTGCGGCCCGCGTGGGTGGGCCTGTCGGTAACCATGCCGGGCAAGGTCGCCGCGCTGCGCTTCGCCACCGAACGCACGGAGCGCGCCGTCCTCGCCGGATCGGCCAACACCCTGGTGCGCACCGCGGACGGCTGGCGTGCCGACTGCACCGACGTCGACGGCGTACGGGGCGCGCTCGTCGAGGGCGGCGTGGGCGAGCTTTCCGGTGCCGCGGTGGTCGTCGTCGGTGCGGGCGGCACCGCCCGGCCGGCACTGATCGCGCTCGCCGGTCTCGGCGCCGCCAGCATCACGCTCGTCGCACGCAGTGCCCAACGAGCAAGTGCCGCACTCGAATTGGCTGCCGAACTCGGCATGCGCGCGCGAGTCATCGAATTCGACCCGGCGCTGGTCGGCGCCGCCTGCCGGCAGGCCGCGGCCGTCGTCTCCACCGTGCCCGCCGAAGCCGGCGTCGCCATCTCGGGCGCCGTGTCCGACGCCCGGTTCCTGCTCGACGCGATCTACCACCCCTGGCCGACCCCGCTGGCCGCGGCTGTCGCGACCAACGGCGGCATCGTCGTCAGCGGCCTGGAGATGCTGCTGAACCAGGCATACGGCCAAGTCGAACAGTTCACCGGGATGCCCGCCCCGCGCGAGGCCATGCGGGCTGCGCTCTACTGACAGCACGCTCGAGCGCGGCGGGCTGCGTGGTCGGGATCGGCTGTCGGGCGCGGATGATGTCCGCCTCGAAAGTGCGCTGAGGGCGGGATTTCGGCCGATTTCCCGCCCTCACAACACACTCGAACGCACGCAGATCGGCCGCGTGGTCGCGGTCGAGTGATGATTTCCGCTTCGAGTGTGCGCTGCGGGCGAATCTGCGCCCGCCTTGACAGCGCGCGCGGCAGGTTGCGCTGCGGCTCGAGGATCAGGCGACCAGGGCGCACAGCGTCGCCGCGCACATCGAGGGGCCGTGCGGCACGCGGCGTTGCCGGGTGGCGAGCGCGACCACCGCGGTGAGTGCCGGAGCCGCGGCCGCCGCGAACAGCCACGCCGTGGCACCGTCGAGCGCGGCGGCCCCGCCCACGCCGAGCGCCAGCTTGACATCGCCCGCACCCAGCGCAGACGGCGAAAGCAGATGCGGCACAAGATGGATCACGGCGAGTAGCAGGCCTCCGACGATCGCGACACGGGGCTGCCCGAGCAGCGCGCCGTACGTCCACACCGCGAGCGCGCCCGGCAGCGTCAACCAATTCGGCAGCCGCTGCTCCCGAATGTCGTACGCGCACAGCAACACACACCACGCTAGGAAGATCCCCCGACAAGCACGCCCGGGACTATGGCACGGAATCGCCGGTTTGCAACGCCGATCGTGAGCTGGGTCGACGATGCGACGTCGCCGAGTTCGTTGACGGTTGCGATGTGTTCGGTGTCGCCCGGGCGTGACGGTACGAGGCGCCACGCTCGTCGATGCGACGAGCGGGTCGTCGACGCGAGGCAATCGTGGTCGGGCGACGGCTGCGATATCGAATGTGGTGTGCGGGCGGGAAGTCGGGCGGCCTTCCGCCCGCACCACACACTCGACGATGCAGCGCCCAACGCGCGGACCGATCTGGACAGCGCGGCACGGTCACGCTCAGCGGCGGAAGCGGTTCCACCAACGGGGCTTGCGCGGCGCGGGGAGGTCTCCGCGGGCGACGAGCCAGCCGGCGAAGGCGGCGGCGTCGTCGCGGGCGCGCTGATCGTCGGCGCGGGGGAAACGGTCGGCGTAGTCGTCGAAGAGGGCGACGAACCGGTCGCCGAGTGTCGTGTACACATCGGGGCGCAGGCTGGCGACGACGCGTCTGCGCTTGGCGCGCAAGGCTTTCGACTGCACATGCAGGTCCGCGGCAGTGAATCCGGGGGGCGGCGCGCCGCCGGCGAGCAACGCCTGCAGCAGCTCGCCCTGGCGCTCGGCGAGGGCACGGCGCCGGGCGTCGGGATCGATGCGCTTGCCGGTGGCGGGATCGATGCGCTTGCCGGTGGCGTTGTCGGCGCGCAACCCGTCGCTCGCCGCCCCGCGCACGCCGTGCGGCTCCGCAGGGCTGGCGATGGTCGGTGTGTGATCGTCCACCTGCGCGGCTGTCTCGCGCGACCGAACGTTCGGTTGCGACGGCCCGCCGGCATCTTTCCCCAGCGCGGGTCCGGTCACAGCCGCTCCCGGATGGCTGTGAGCTCGGCAGCCAGCTCGGCGTCGGGTGGATAGTCGCCGTCGCGCTCGAGTAGTGCGCCGGGCGGATCGATGCGCGCACGCAGTTCGCCCAGGAGGTCGAGCACGCCTGACGGCACGGGGTGGGTGTGCGTGTCGTGGTAGACGCCGTCACGTTCGACGCCGCCGGCGACGTGCACGTAGGCGACTCGATCCAACGGCAATTCCTCCAGCTGCGCCACCGGGTCGAGCCCGCGGTTGCGGGCGTTGGCGTAGACGTTCGCGACGTCGAGGATCAGCAGGCTGCCGGTGCGTTCGCAGAGGCGGCGTAGAAACTCGCCCTCCGACATCGTGTTCTCCGGCCAATCGATAAGCGCTGCAATGTTTTCCAGGGCGAGTGGCACCGGAAGTACGGACTGCGCGGCCCGCACGTTGGCCACGAGCACGTCGAGCGCGTCCGGTGTGCGTGGCACCGGCATGAGGTGCCCGGCGTCCAGGCCGCCGGCCCGCACGAAGCAGACGTGATCGCTGGCCAGTGGTGCATCGAGCGCCGTGGCGACGGCAGCCAGGTGTTCCACGCGCGCGATGTCCAGCGGGTCGGCGCCGCCCAGCGACAGCGAAACTGCGTGGGGGAGTGCGGGTTTGCCCAATCCGGTGAGCGCCGCGGGCAGATGGTCGGGCAACAGGGCCTCGGCGAGGACCTCGACCCAGTCGACGGGCAGCCGGGCGATGGTCAGGTCGATCTCGGGGCGCCAGCCGATGCCGATCCCGAGCCGGCCTGGCTCACCCGCCACAGCCGCCACCTCCGCAGCCGCCACCACCGTCTCCGCCGCCGCTGCCCCCGTCGCCCCCGCCGCCGCCGGATCCGCAGTCCGAGCCCGAACCCCAGTCGCCGCCCGAGCCGCCCGAGCCGCTGCCGCCGGCCCCGGGCGGTGGCGCAACTGCTTGGGCGACAACCGGATCCGGGAATTCGGTCAGACCACCGAGCGCGACCAGGAGCCCCGCGCCGGCGGCCGCGGCGGGCACCGGCACGCGTGCGTACGCGAGGTGCCGGTCTCCGGCGGCGGTGCGCTTGGCACCCAGGCCGCGCCGGCGATTGCCGAACACGACGATGCCGATGGCCGCGACGACGAGCAGCATGACCAGCCCGGTGACATCTTCACCGCGCGATGCCGCCGCGAACATTCCGACGAGCAGGCCCACCCAGACCAACCAGAGCCCGCCGGCGGCGCGCTGATGGTGCCGGTGGCGTTGCGTGGCGGACACCATGAATCCGCGCGCGTACACCGCGGTGGCGAAGCGCTCGAGGTCCGGGGCCCGCCCGACCATGTCGCGCAGGGCGGCGACGTCGACTCCGCGCGGTGCGGCGTGCACCGCGTCCCAGACCGCTGCCTCGAACGGCTCGGCCGGGCGGGTGCCGGTGGCGACCAGCAGATTCAGCGTCTGGCTGACCCGCAGCCGGTGCTGCTCGAGCAGCACAGCAACGGCCGTATCGACCGCGCGGTGCGGCCCGCCGGCCAGGTAGGCGAGCTCGTAGAGGCTGCGCAGCGGCGCTCTCTCGTCCGCCGCCGGTGCCTGCGACAGCGCGGTGTGCCGGCGCAGCAGTACCGCCCCCGCGGCAACGGCGCACCCGATCAGCACCATGAATCCGAACATCCCCATCGCGGCCTCCTCCCTGGCTCCGAATCTAGCGGCCGACACCGACAACGAGGTCTCAGCTCGGTGCCACTCCTGCGACGTGGGACAATTCCCACGTGCTGCGTTGGATAACTGCCGGAGAGTCCCATGGTCCCGCCCTCGTCGCCGTGCTGGAAGGCATGGTCGCGGGCGTCGAGGTGACGTCGAAGGAAATCGCCGACCAGTTGGCGCGGCGCCGGCTCGGGTACGGCCGTGGCGCGCGCATGAAGTTCGAGGCGGACGCGGTGACGATCTTCGGCGGCGTGCGGCACGGGTCGACGATGGGCGGCCCGATCGCGATCCAGGTCGGCAACACCGAGTGGCCCAAGTGGGAAACGGTGATGTCCGCCGATCCGGTCGATCCGGCGGAGCTTGCCGATGTGGCGCGCAACGCGCCGCTCACGCGCCCGCGCCCCGGGCATGCCGACTACTCGGGCATGCTCAAGTACGGCTTCGACGATGCCCGCCCGGTACTGGAGCGGGCCAGCGCCCGCGAGACGGCGGCCCGGGTCGCGGTCGGCACGGTGGCGCGCAACTTCTTGCGGCAAGCGTTCGGCGTGGAAGTCGTCTCGCACGTGGTGTCGATCGGAACGGCAAGCGCCCCGACAGGTTCCGTGCCCACGGCCGCGGACATCGAGGCGATCGACGCCAGCCCCGTGCGGGCGCTGGACAAAGACGCCGAGGCCGCGATGATCGCCGAGATCGATGCCGCCAAGAAGGACGGCGACACCCTCGGCGGCGTCGTCGAGGTCGTGGTGCACGGGCTTCCGGTGGGCCTCGGTTCGTTCACCAGCGGCGCCGACCGGCTCGATTCCCGGCTCGCCGGCGCGTTGATGGGCATTCAGGCGATCAAGGGCGTCGAGGTCGGCGACGGTTTCGAGACCGCGCGCCGGCGCGGCAGCCAGGCGCACGACGAGATGCGCCCCGGTCCGGACGGCATCGTGCGTTCGACCAACCGGGCGGGCGGCCTGGAAGGCGGCATGACCAACGGTGCGGCGCTGCGCGTGCGCGCGGCGATGAAGCCGATCTCCACCGTGCCGCGGGCGTTGGCGACGGTGGACATGGCCACCGGCGACGAGGCGGTGGCGATTCATCAGCGCTCCGACGTGTGTGCGGTGCCGGCGGCGGGCGTGGTCGCGGAGACGATGGTCGCGCTCGTGGTCGCGCAGGCGGCGCTGGAAAAGTTCGGCGGCGATTCGCTGGCCGAGACCAGGTCCAACATCGACAGCTACGTCAAGGGCATCGGCGTCCGGCACCTCACGTCCCCACCGCAGCCTTGATCGTTCGCAGCAACCCGAAGACACCGCGGGCGATCCTCGTCGGACCCCCCGGTGCCGGCAAGTCGACGGTCGGGCGGCGGCTGGCGAACGCACTCGGGGTGGACCTGTTCGACACCGACGCCGCGATCGAGGCCGAGGCGGGCCGGACCATCGCCGAGATTTTCGCCACCGACGGCGAACCGGAGTTCCGCGCCATCGAGGAACGCGTGGTGCGCCGCGCGGTCCTCGAGCAGAAGGGCGTGGTGTCCCTCGGTGGCGGCGCCGTTCTCTCGCGCGCCACGCGCACGCTGCTCGCGGGCCACGCCGTCGTGTACCTGGAGATCAGTGAGGGCGAGGGGCTGCGGCGCACGGGCACCAGCACGGCGCGTCCGCTGCTCAACGGCGCCGACCC
The DNA here is from genome assembly GCA_936936565.1 of uncultured Nocardiaceae bacterium. Classification (GTDB taxonomy): domain Bacteria; phylum Actinomycetota; class Actinomycetes; order Mycobacteriales; family Mycobacteriaceae; genus CAKZIX01. The sequence continues at coordinate 7,258 of CAKZIX010000142.1, forward strand.
GAAGGCGAAGTATCGCGAGCTGATGCGGCGGCGGCGGCCGCTGTACCGGGAGGTCGCCTCGGTGCGGGTGCGCACCGACGGACGCAGCCCCGGGCGCGTCGTCAAGCAGATCCTCGCCAAGCTCGGCGAGGTGGACGTCCGGCTCGAATCGCACGAACCCGAAGCGGTGCCCGCCGCACCGAAACCGGCGCCGCGGCGCCGCCGCCCGCGCCGGCCCCGGCGTCGTGGACCGCGAAATCCAGCAACAGAATCGGAGCAGCAGCAACAATGAGCGAGCCTGTGCGTATCGAGGTCGAGACGGCCAGCCCGTACCCGGTGATCATCGGGCGTGGCCTGCTGGGTGAGCTCGTCGACGAGCTGGTACGTCCCTCCGGCGCTGCGCTTGCCCCATCCGGCACCCGTGTGGTGGCAATCTTCCATCAGCCGCCGCTCGCCGCCACCGCCGAGGCGATCCGCACCGCCCTCGCCGACAACGGCGTCGACGCGCACCGCATCGAAATCCCGGACGCCGAAGCCGGCAAGGATCTGGCCGTGGCCGGGTTCTGCTGGGAGGTGCTCGGCCGCATCGGGCTGTCGCGCCAGGACGCGATCGTCGGCCTCGGCGGCGGCGCGGCCACGGATCTGGCCGGGTTCGTCGCGGCCACCTGGATGCGTGGGGTGCGCGTGGTGCACGTCCCGACGACGCTGGCCGGGATGGTGGACGCCGCCGTCGGCGGCAAGACCGGCATCAACACCGAAGCGGGCAAGAACCTGGTCGGCTCGTTCCACGAGCCGTCCGCGGTGCTGGTGGACCTGGCAACGCTGGAATCGTTGCCGCGCAACGAGATCGTCGCCGGCATGGCCGAAGTGATCAAGGGCGGGTTCATCGCGGACCCGGTGATCCTGGAGCTGATCGAGCGCGACCCGGAGGCGGCACTGGATCCCACCGGCGAGGTGCTGCCCGAGCTGGTGCGCCGCAAGATCCAGGTCAAGGCCGACGTCGTCGGGGCCGACCTCAAGGAGTCGAGCCTGCGCGAGATCCTCAACTACGGGCACACCCTCGGCCACGCCATCGAGCGTCGCGAGCGATACCGCTGGCGTCACGGCGCGGCCGTTGCGGTGGGCCTGGTGTTCGCCGCCGAACTGGGCCGTCTCGCCGGGCGGCTGGACGACGCCACGGCCGACCGGCACCGCGCGATTCTGGAAAGCGTCGGCCTGCCGACGAGCTACGACGCCGACGCGCTGCCGCAGCTGATCGAATATATGCAGGGAGACAAGAAGACTCGGGCTGGAATGCTGCGCTTCGTCGTGCTCGATGGGCTCGCCAAACCGGGTCGTCTCGAAGGTCCCGACCCGGCGCTGCTGGCCGCGGCCTACTCCGCGGTGGCGCGCGAGGGGGCACCGAGCGGATCCGTGCTCTTGTGAGCGCTTAGCTTCTACACTCCCCGGGTACGGCCATAGGCATGGTCGATCTGGTCGCAATTGCAGCAAACGCCGCGCGAGCGGCATTCGGCGGCGGGCGCTGGGCCGCCGGCGGTCACCGTAACATCTGGCACCTGGCCCTGACCGACGTCGAAACATCATCCAGCGCAGCCGAATTGGATCGCAAGGCGGACGCTGTTGCGCAGGCGGTGCAGGCCTGGGTCGACGTGGAGACCGTCTCGTGGCATCGCGGTCTGCGCCGGCTGGTGCTGGTGCCGCGGGACGAGCACGCCCGACCGGTCGTCGATCGGGTCGCCCAGTACGCTGCCGAGCACGGCCTCGTCGAGCACCGCGGCGAGCACCCCGGCGCCGCGTCGGACGTGGCCACCGCGGCGGGTTCGCTGGCGATCACCGCGGTCGGCGTGTGTGCCGCGTCGGCGTATGCGTTGCTGCGCCCCGGCAAGGGCAATCATGTGGCGCAGGCGCTGGCGACGCTCCCGCGGGAAAGCCCGACGGTCGCCGCGTTCATCGAACGGTCGCTCGGCGTGACGGGCGCGAACCTGGTGCGCGGGCTCGCGCACAACGTGGGGCACACGCTCGGTCAGGATCCGTCGGCGCTGGGTCTCGAGGCCGCCGCCCAGGCGGGCGATCTCGTGCGCGCCGTCGCGCGCGCCGCGGCGTTCGACGATGCCGCGGATCTAGTCGGCCGCCCGCATCGGCCGTCGGACGCCGAACGCGCCGAGCTGTTCCGCAGCCCCGCCGAGGAGTATGCCGATCGCTCCATGGCCGGTGGGCTGCTCGCCGCCGCGGCGGCGGCGCTGACCTCGACTGGGGGCGATCCGGCCGACGCCGTGCTGGCCGGTTCGCCCAGGCCCGCGCGCTTCGGCCCGCGCGCGTTGCTGGCCGGACTCACGGTGGTGCTGGCGCGCGAGGGCACACTGGTGCTGGCCCCGGAACGGCTCGACGCGCTCGCCGCCGTCGACACCCTGGCCGTCGACGCGAGCGCGATCCGCACCGGCCGGCGCCGTGTGCTGGAGGCCGAAAACGCCGAACTCTGGCAGGACGCCGCCGCCGCGCTCACCGATCCGGAGGCAGCGGCGGTGTCGCTGCATCCCACCCCCGACGACGCCGACCGCGGGGTCGGGCTCATGGTGGTGCGCCGCGACGGGCGCGAGGTCGGCACGGTCCGGGTGGGCTGGGAACTCGATCCGCACGTGGAGGCCGTGCTCGGTGCCGCCCGTAGCGCGGGTCTGCAGATTGTCGCGGCCGCCGACGACCTCGACGAATACCGCGCCCTCATCGACCGCGCCGTGCCCGCCGACGAGCTCGACGCCACCGTGCGTGAGCTGCAGGCCGACGGCAGCCACGTGCTCACTGTCGCTCGCGACGACCTGGTGGCCTCCGGCGATCTCGTCGTCGCCATCGCCGGCACCGGGCCGGTTCCGTGGGATGCCGACGTGCTCGTGCGCGGCGGGCTGCGGCCGCTGTGGCGGTTGCTGCGCGCGGTGGGCGTCGCCCGCGAGACCACGACCCGGTCGACGGTGCTGGCCCGGGCCGCGAGCACGCTGGCCGGGCTCGGGTTCGTCGGCACCGGCAGCATCCGGCTGCGGGTGCTGCCGCCGCTGCGGTTCTCGCCGGTCAACGTCGCCTCTGGGATCGCCCTGATGCTGGGCTGGTCCGCCGCGGCGCGGGTGGCGCTCGGCTCCGCGCCGCCCGGCCAGCACGACGTCGCCTGGCACGCGTTGCCCGCCGAGGAGGTTCGGGCCCGCATCGCGGAACTGCCGGTCCCGGAGGAGCCGGGCCCGGCGCTCACCGACCGCTTGTCCGGCGTTCCCGGCGTGCAGATGCTCGACGCCATTCGACGCGAGCTCAACGACCCGCTGACGCCGGTGCTCGCGATCGGGGCCGCGGCTTCGGCGGTGCTCGGTTCCACGGTCGACGCGGTGCTGGTCGGGGCCGCGATGGTGATCAATGCGTCGATCGGCGGCATCCAGCAGCACCGGGCCCGCAATGCGCTGGACCGTCTGGTCACCGGCGAGCAGCCCAAGGCGCGCGTGCAGGGTGACATCGTCGACGCCGCCGAACTGCGCATCGGCGACGAGATCCAACTTCGCGACGGCGACGTCGTCCCGGCCGACGTGCGGCTGCTGGACTGCACCGACTTCGAGGTGGACGAGTCCGCGCTGACCGGGGAATCGTTGCCGGTGCTCAAGCACGCCGATCCCACGCCCTCCGCGGCGCTGGCCGACCGCACCTGCATGGCGTTCGCCGGCACCATCGCGGTGGCCGGGCGAGCGCGCGGCGTCGTCGTCGCGATCGGCTCGCACACCGCGGCGGCGCGGGCGTCGGAACTGGCGGCCCGCGTCCCGCCGACGCGTGGGGTGCAGGCGCAACTGAGCCGGCTCACCTCGATCGCGATGCCGGTGACGTTGCTCGGCGGGGCGGCGGTGACGCTGCTGTCGCGGGTGCGCGGGCATCCGATGCGCAAGTCGCTGGGTGACGGCGTATCGGTGGCGGTGGCCGCGGTTCCGGAGGGATTGCCGCTGGTGGCGACGATCGCGCAGACCGCGGCGGCCCGCCGGCTGTCCCGGCTGGGCGTGCTGGTGCGCACGCCGCGCGCTCTGGAGGCGCTCGGACGCGTGGACACCGTGTGTTTCGACAAGACCGGAACGCTGACCGAGAACACCTTGCGGCTGGTCCGGATCATCGGACCGGACGGCACCGAACTGGACACCGACAGCACTGCCGGGCACGAGTTGCTGCGCACCGCGGCACGCGCCTGTCCGGCGGTCACCGGCGACAGCAAACCGCGGCACGCGACCGATCGGGCCGTGCTGGAGGCGGCCCGCGGCCTGCCCGACGACTGGACACAGGAACGCGGACAGCCGTTCGAGGCGCGACGCGGCTTTGCGGCGGCGGTCGGCGTGGCCGACGGCGCCCGGGAACTGGTGGTGAAGGGTGCACCCGAGGTGGTGTTGCCCGCATGTTCGGATGCCGCGGGCGGGGAATCGGCGGCCCGGGAGCTGGCCCGATCGGGGCTGCGGGTGCTGGCCGTGGCCACCCGGCCCGACGGGGAAGACCCCGAGAATCTCGCCGATCTGACGTTGCGCGGCTTCGTCGCGCTCGCCGATTCGCCGCGCGCCGGAGCGCGGGAGATAGTCGCCGGGCTGCGCGCGCAGCACATCGTTCCGGTGATGCTCACCGGCGACCATCCGCACACCGCGAAAGCGATTGCGGTGCAATTGGGTTGGCCCGAAGATGTCGAGGTGGTGACCGGTGACGAACTGGCCGCCCAGGACCGTACCCGGCGCCGCGAGCTGCTCGCGCGCGCACACGTCGTGGCGCGGGTGGCGCCCGAGCAGAAGTTGCAGGTCGTCGAGGCGATCCGCGACACCGGCCGGGTGGTGGCCATGGTCGGCGACGGCGCGAACGACGCCGCCGCGATCCGAGCGGCGAACATCGGCATCGGCGTCGCCGCCAAGTCCTCGGCGGCCGCGCGCAACGCCGCCGACGTGGTGCTGCGTGGCGACGATCTGTCGAGCCTGAACGATGCGCTCGCCGAGGGCCGGGCCCTGTGGGGCAGCGTCGCCGACGCCGTCGCCATTCTGCTCGGCGGGAATGCCGGCGAGGTCGGATTCACGTTGCTGGCAACGGGTGTGGCGGGATCGTCGCCCTTCTCGACGCGACAGCTGCTCCTGGTGAACCTGCTCACCGACATGTTTCCGGCGATGGCAATCGCGATGACACCGGCGCGGCGAACCGACGCCGCCCCGGGGGACACCCTGCTGGGGGAGCCGCTGGCGCATGCCGTGCGCACCCGCGGGATGCTCACCGGGATCGGCGCGGCGACGGCGTGGGCGGCGGGCACGTTCACTCCGGGCACGCAGCGTCGCACGAGCACGATGGCGTTGTGCGGGCTGGTCGGCGCGCAGCTGGTGCAGACGACGTTCGACCGGCACGACAGTCCGTTGGTCGTCGGGACGGTGCTCGCATCGGCGGCAGTGCTTGCGGCCATCGTGCAGACTCCGGTGGTCAGCCAGTTCTTCGGCTGTACGCCGCTGGGCCCGATCGCGTGGACCGGTGTCGGTGCCGGACTCGTGGCCGCGGCGGTTGCGCCCCGGCTCGGTATCCCAGCCCTGAGTTGAGTCGAACCGTTGCGCGGAATATGACGACCGGTCTACTGTTTTGTGCATGGGTACAAAGGGCGAGGAAACGCGGCAGCGGCTGCTCGACGCAACGGTGTCGCTCGTCGAGGAGCGCGGCTATTTCGGTACCGGGCTCAACAGCATCCTCGCCGCCAGCGGAGCCCCGCGCGGCTCGCTGTACTTCCACTTTCCCGGCGGCAAGGACGAGTTGGTCGCCAAGGCGATCGGCCGGGCGGCCGGCTGGATCCGCGAGGCGCTCGACGCGATCGAGGCCACCGACATGCGGGCGGTCGCGGCGGCGATGGCGCAGGCCTTCGGTGACCGGCTCGAAGCGTCGGGCTGGCGCAAAGGTTGCCCCATTGCGACGGTCGCGCTCGAGGTGGCCGGGACCAACAGCGTCGTGCAGGACGAGTGCCGAGCGGCGTATGCCGGTTGGGAAGCGGCACTGCGCGAGCGGCTGATCGCAGACGGTCATCCCAATCCGGACGACAGTGCTACCGCCATCCTGGCGATGATCGAAGGCGGGCTGCTGCTGGCGCAGGTGCAGGGCAGCCGAGAGCCGCTCGAACGCATCGAACGCGTCGTCGGCGCCATGCTCTGACAGCCCTCGAATCATCACTGCGTCGCCGCTGCGGCGCAAAAAATATGTAGATCAGTCAACAGAGGAGACATCATGGACAGCATTGTGATCGGAGCCGGTGGGTTCATCGGCAGCGCCCTCGTCGCGCACCTGCTCGACGCCGGCCACGCCGTGGGCGCCACGGTCCGCGCCGGTGGCCGCCAACGGCTGCTCGACCGGCTGGCCCAGCGCGGCGCCGACACCGCACGGCTGACCGTCGTCGACTGCGACATCGCCGTCCCCGGCCTGCAACTGCCCGCGGCCGTCGATGTCGCGTCGGTCCGCGACGTCTACAACTGCGCGGCCCGCTACGAGTTCGGGCTCGCCCCCGAGGTGGCGCGCGCGGTCAACGTCGACGGTGCCCTGCACGTCGTCGACTGGGCGGCGACGTTGCCCGCGCTGCGCCGCCTCGTCCACCTCAGCGGTTTCCGGGCGGCCCTCGACTCCGGCGAAAGCGATTACGCGACAGGCGCATACGAGGCGTCGAAGGTCGAGGCACACGGTCGCATCCGGGACCGGGCAGGTGAGCTCGGCGTCGCGCTGACCACGGCGCTGCCGGGCGTCGTCGCCGGACCCGGCCAGTACATCGGCCTGGCCGAACTCGTCGCCGAACTGTGGGCGGGCAAGCTGGTCGCACTGCCGGGCGGCCCGAAAACGCTGCTGCCGCTCGTCGACCTCGACTACCTCGTCCGCTTCCTGGCACTGCTGCCGACGCTGCCCGAGACGGCGGGCCGGCAGTACCTGGTGCTCGACCAGGACACCCCGGCCCTACCCGAGCTGGTGGCGCGGGTCGCCGATCATCTGCGTGTCGCGAAGCCGCGGTTCTCCGTGCCGGTGTCGATCCTGGCCCGGTTGCCGCAGCGGCTCACCGGCGCCGACGCCGAGCGCCTGTCGTTCATGACCGAGGACCGCTACGACACCGCCGAGTCCGATGCGCTCGCGCAGCGTGCCGGACTCGTCATGCCGCCGATCGACGACACGCTGCGGCGGTGGGCCGACCACTTGGTCGCCAGCCGCGTCGGCGCGGTGGCCGCCGATCCGACGGCCGGCTTCGTCGACGGCACCTGGGTTGCCGGGGCGCGTCGCGACGCCGACGTCGTCCTGCTGCACGGGCTGCCTCTCGACGGCGAATCCTGGCAGCCCGTCCGGGACCGGCTCGGGGTGCCTGCGGTGTCGATCGACCTGCCCGGCACCGGGCGCTCCGCTCCGACCCCGCGCGCGGCCGCCGAATGGCTCGATGCGCACGCGCCGACGCGGCGGCGTCCGGTGCTCGTCGGGCATTCGCTGGGCGCCGATATCGCCGTGCAGTACGCCGTCGCGCATCCCGACCGGGTGGGTGCGCTGGTCCTGGTGTCTCCGTCCTTCCTGCAGGCGCGCGCCGGCTGGCCGACCCGATCCCCGCTCGCGGCAATTGCGTTGCGGCACATGTCCGCAGCCCAGTTGGCGCGGCGGCTCGGGGTGCCGGACGGTCCCGCGATCCAGAGTGCCGCGGCCAATCTGCACCGCTCCGGGGTCGCGTTCCGGACCGGTGCCACGCTGCGCGAGACCAGCGCGCTCGCACATCGCGAACACCTGCGGACGCTGCTCGCCCAGGTCCAGGTGCCGGTCCACATCGTCGTCGGCGCCGACGATCCGCTGGTTTACGAGGTGTCGGCACCCGTGACGGTCGCCGCGGGCGGCGGGCACTATCCGCAGCTCACGCACCCCGACGTCGTCGCGGCGGTGGTGGCTGCGGCCGTGGGTGCCCGCGTCTGAGCTAGGCCGAGGTGGCGCGCAGCTTGCGCCCGGCGACCAGCCGCCCGATCCCGACGCCGGCCATCGCGGAGATGAACACCAGCAGCAACGTCCACGCCGCGCCGGAGGTCAATTCGAAGAACACGGTGTTGTCGTCGAGGTCGAACCGCGGCAGCCGGTCCACCAGCCACGCCGCCACGGCCGCGACGATGCCGGCGACCGCGGCGGTCTGCAGCCACACCACCGTCAGGTCGGCGCCGTCCTCGGGATCCGGGTAGCGGCGCCGGTCCTCGCGGCCGTCGGCAAAGGCCACGGCAAGGGAGACCAGGACGACCACGAGGAGACCGATCCAGCGCATCGGCGAGCCGTGGGTGGGCCACTCGAGCTTCGCGAACCCGATCAGGGCCCGCACGAGCACGAACAGCGCGGCCAGGAGCACGCCGCGAAACAGCCACTTGCTCATGGCCGACACCATAAACGAGGGCGGTACCGTAGGTGGTCATGTCCAGCGATGAGGTGCGGCCCGACTTCGCCGCGCGGCGCGCAGCACTGCGCAACGCGTTCGACGAGTTCGATGCGCTGCTCGTCACGAACCTGCTCAACATCCGCTATCTGACCGGGTTCACCGGCTCGAACGCGGCGCTGCTGGTGCACCGCGACGGCGATGCCGCCTCGCTGATCTGCACCGATGGCCGCTATCTGACGCAGGTGGCCGCGCAGGTGCCCGACCTGCGCGCGGAGATCGATCGGGCCAGCGCCCGGCGGCTGGTGGCGTACGCCAACGAATCGGTGCGGGCCGCGATCGGCTACGAGAGTCACGTCGTCACCGTCGATCAGCTGCTGGTGTTCCAGCAGGCCGGTCCGGACCTGACGTTGCGGCGCGCGCCGCGGCGGGTCGAGGCACTGCGCGAGGTGAAGGACGAGTTCGAGATTGCGCGGCTACGGACGGCGTGTGCGGCCGCCGACGCGGGGCTGGCGGCGTTGCTTGCGGGCGGGGGGCTGCGGCCGGGACGCACCGAGCGCGAGGTGGCCCGCGAGCTCGAGTTCCAGATGTTCGCCCACGGCGCGCACGGCATCGCGTTCGAGACCATCGTCGCGGCGGGCGCGAACTCGGCGGTGCCGCATCACCGCCCCACCGACGCCGTGCTCGCCACCGGCGATTTCGTGAAGTTCGACTTCGGCGCCGTCGTCGACGGCTACCACTCGGACATGACGCGCACCTTCGTGCTGGGCCGCGCGGCCGATTGGCAGCGCGAGGTCTACGACCTGGTCGCCCGGGCTCAGGCGGCCGGGCGCGCGGCGCTCACCCCTGGTGTTGCGCTCGCCGAAGTCGACTCCGCGGCCCGCGCCGTGATCGCCGACGCGGGGCACGGCGAGCTGTTCCTGCACGGACTCGGTCACGGTGTGGGCCTGGAGATCCACGAAGCGCCGGGCATCGGCAAAGGCGCCCCCGGTACACTGCTCAGCGGCGCGGCAGTGACCGTCGAACCAGGCGTGTACTTCTCCGGACGCGGTGGTGTACGGATCGAAGACACCCTCGTGGTCCGCGAGCACGAACCGGAGTTGCTCACGCGCACCAGCAAAGACTTCACCGTGGTTTAAGGAGAACAGTGGCGGACACCAGCGATTTCAAGAACGGTCTCGTGCTGAAGATCGATGGCAACCTGCAGCAGATCATCGAGTTCCAGCACGTCAAGCCGGGCAAGGGGCCCGCGTTCGTGCGCACCAAGCTCAAGAACGTGCTGTCGGGCAAGGTCGTCGACAAGACCTTCAACGCCGGGGTGAAGGTGGAGACGGCCACCGTCGACCGCCGCGACATGAGCTACCTCTACCACGACGGCAGCGACTACATCTTCATGGACGGCCAGACCTTCGACCAGATCTCGATCAGCGAAGAAACGGTCGGCGACGGCGCGCGCTTCCTGCTCGAGAACATGACGGTCAACGTCGCCACGCACGAGGGCGAGCCGCTGTTCGTCGAACTGCCGGTCACCGTGGAACTCGTTGTGCAGCACACCGATCCGGGCCTGCAGGGCGACCGCTCGACCGGTGGCACCAAGCCGGCCACGCTCGAGACCGGCGCCGAGGTGCAGGTGCCGCTGTTCATCAACACCGGCGACAAGCTCAAGATCGATTCGCGCGACGGCAACTACCTGGGCCGTGTGAATGCGTGAGTGACATCAAGCGCCACGGCGCGCGCCACAAGGCGCGCAAGCGAGCCGTGGATCTGCTGTTCGAGGCCGAAGCGCGCGGTGTCGACCTCGACGACCTGGTCGTCGAGCGCCGCGAGCTCGCCCTCGCCGACGATTCCGTGCCGCCGGTGAGCGAGTACACCGCCACCTTGGTGCGCGGGGTTGCCACCGATCAAGATCGCATCGACCGCACGATCATCGATCATCTGCAGGATTGGACGCTGCCGCGCCTGCCCGCGGTGGATCGCGCCATCTTACGGCTGGCAGTGTGGGAGTTGTTCCACGCCGACGACGTGCCGCCCGTCGTGGTCGTCGACGAAGCCGTCGAACTGGCCAAAGAGCTGTCCACCGACGACTCGCCGGCCTTCGTCAACGGCATCCTCGGCCAAATCGTGCTCGTTGCCGAGCACGTGCGGCGAGCGGCAGCTGCGACGCAGTCGCAGGTGCCGCCGAGCCGCACGGATTAGACGCTGTCGGCGAGCGGGGGTTGCGACGCAGTCGCAGGTGCCGCCGAGCCGCACGGATTAGACGCTGTCGGAGGGCGGGGGTTGCGACGCAGTCGCAGGTGCCGCCGAGCCGCACGGATTAGCCGCGGTCCGCCGGGCCCGCCTCGGTCAACACCGTGAGCGCGGCCGCCAGCTGTAACCGGTGCTGTTCGCCGATCAGGGTGCCGTCGGCATCGATGTCGGTGCGGCCCACGGGCATTCGCAGGCAGGCGGCATCGACGACGCGCGCCTGGAGGTAGCCCAGCACGGTGCGCAACGTGTCGTGTGCGCCGTCCCCGCGGCCTGCGGCGGCGACCTGGATCCACGCGGTCGGCTTGTCTGTCAGTGCGGTCGAGCCGACCAGCCAGTCGAGCAGATTCTTCAGGCTGCCCGGCAACGTCCCGGCGTATTCGGGCGTGCAGAACAGCACGGCGTCGGACTGGGTGACCGCATCGCGCAGGGCCGCAACGGGTTCCGGCAGCGGATCGCGATCGTCGTCCGGGTTGAACGCGGGCAGCGCGGACAGGCCGTCGTAGAGCACCGCGGGTGTCGATTCGGCGGCGGTGCGCAAGGTGGCGGTGTTGGTGGAGCCGGATCGGGTGCTGCCAGAGATCATCAACACGGTCATGCTTCGTGCAAGGACGTTGGCAGAGCTGGCATTCCCACCCGCCCAGCGGGGCCGGGCCGGCTTGGACCCGGCCGCCGCGAGGGGAGATTCTGCCTACCCGAGTACCGCACCCAGCGACGGCCAGAAGATCGTGCTCTTCACGTACTGATACCCGTCGGGGTGCTGGTCGCTGACCGGGACGGGCCAGCGGTGCCACAGCGAGCCGTAGACGGCGGCGACGATGGTGCCGGTGCCGGTGTCGAGTTTCGGCGTGCGGATCGAGGTGTCCACCGGCACGTCCTGGTGCTCGACGAGCTGGTTGCTGCCGCTGCGGCCGTTGGCGAGGTTGAACCACATGACGTCCATGCGGGCGCCGCCTTGGTTCGGTGAGATGGTGCCTGGCCCGCCGAAGAACCCGAAGCGGAAGCCGTCGATGCCCAGCGCGATTCCGGAGCCGTAGAGCTGGCCGGTGGCCGGATCGAGACGCCCGGTATCGGAGTACGCGGGCACCTGGAACACCTGTGCGGGCAGCGCCGCGCGTTGTGGTGCCATCGTCTTCGGGGCGGCGAGCAACCGTTCCATGGCGGCGATGGCTTCGGGGTTGCCGCTGGCGACAGCGGCGGCGTGCAGTTTGTGCGCGGCGTCGTTCCAGTCGACGACGGGTTGCGCGGTGGCCGGTGCAGTGAGAACGACCGCCGCGGATGCGGCGGCGAAGAACGCGGCGCCGAGGCGCCGTACGCGGGGCAAACCCATTCCAGCTCCTTGTGGTCGATCGGTCCTACGGTGTGTGACCGTAACCACGCGCTGCACTAGTTCGTGGCGGAAATGCGGCCGCCGACGATAACGAGTCCGCTACTTCGATGAACCGCGATGAAGCAGAAGGGCGGCTCGAAGTCGATCTCCAGCAGGCGCACCAGGTGCTCGTCGGGCAGGGGCGCGCTGCCGGCGAGAAATGCGAACGCCGTGATCACGGCCGCGCGAAATCCCGTGGCGGAGAACTGTGCTCGCACGGATTGGCGGCCCCGTGACAGTGCGGTGTCCGGGGCGAGCCCAGGGAAGTGTCCGCGCGTGGCGTCCAGTGCCGTGCGTAGCCCGAAGAGATCCACGTGGTCGGTGAGGTCGTGGGCGTCGCTGATGTCGAACGCGGGGACCGTCAGCCGGAACAGATCTCCGGGTGTCGCTGCGGACACTTCGCGGACCCGCAGGCCGGGCCGATCGGTGCCGATCGGCAGCTCGCTCGCGGGCATGGCGGCAACGTCTCCCGCGAGTGCGGCGATGCCGGTGCCGAGCGTGTCGGCGCCGCTGAGCAGGTGGACGTCCAAGTCGTCGCGGCCCTCGACGATCACCCGGATCACGTTGTCGCCCAAGATGTCTGCGCTGCGCTGGGCGCCGTAACGGTGGAGCGTGCCGTCGGTGTCGGTGAACGGGGTCACCCATTCGGTTTCCGCGGCGAGTGCGGTGGCCAGGATGAGCAGGTCGCTCGGCTGCAGCTGCAGCGGGAACGCGGGGATCATGCCGCGGGTGTGGGCCGCGGCCCAGGCGTCGAGAGCGCTCTGGTCGGTGATGGGTGCGACGATGCCGTCCGGCAGCCGCGCGCGCAGCGTGCGCAGCGCGGCGTGCAGCGAGTTGAGCTGGAAGCTGTCGTCCAGCGTGTCGGCATTCGCAAAGAGCATGCCCTCGATGCCCTGCAGCTCCTTCGCCAGCTCGTCGAGACGCGCCAGACGCCCCGCCCGCTCCTGCTCGACCTTGGCCTTGACCTCGGCCTTCGGCTTCTTGCGGATCTTCAGGCCGAACGCGACGTTGTCGAACACCGTCATGTGGCGGAACAGCGCGTAGTGCTGGAACACGAAGCCGACCTGGCGCTCGCGCACGTCCGTCCCGGTGGCGTCCTCGCCGTGGAAGAGCACCGTGCCGCTGTCCGGCACCTCGAGCCCCGCGATGATGCGCAAGAGCGCGAGTTGGCCGCCCGTCACGTCGTAGTCTCGGTGCAGCTCAGCGTTGAACGCGGCGAAGGCCTGCTCGAGCTCCCACCATGCACGCACAGTGGAGATTGCCTCGGAATCGTTATGTGTCACATAACAAATCTAGAACATCCGGCCCAGCATTTGGGGTTG
>CAKZIX010000143.1 GCA_936936565.1 uncultured Nocardiaceae bacterium
CGGCAGGCTGATCCGGATCCACCGGCACATAACCACCACCGGCAGCCACCACCGCGTACATGCCGACCACAAGATCGAGCGACCGCCGCATCCCGAGCGCGACAAGCGAACCCGAACCCACACCCTCGGCCCGCAACCACCGCGCCAACCGATACACACGGCCCGCGAACTCCGCATAGGTCAGCGACTCACCCTCGAACGACACCGCCACCGCATTCGGCGAGCGCACCGCCTGCGCCGCGAACAACGACACCAACGTCGCAGCCGGATCCACCCCAAACGCCGTCTCGTTCCACAACCCGATCGCCGCAACCTCAGCAGCATCCACCCACGCCACATCACCCAACGGCACCACCGGATCCGCAGCCACACCCTCCAGAATCCGCACCAACCGCCGCCCGAACCCGGCCACCGTCGACGCGTCGAACAGGTCGGTCGCATAACGTAACGACACGGTCATCGCATCCGGAGTTTCGCTGACCACCAGGCCCAGGTCGAACTGGCTGACCTCGGTGTCGAACGGGTACGGCTCGATGTGCAGCCCGGGCAACGCGAAGCTCGTGTCGTCGCCCTGTTCGAAGGTGAGCGACACCTGGCACAGCGGCGAATGCGACTGCGATCGAACGGGATTGATCTCTTCGACGATCCGCTCGAACGGGATGTCGGCATGCGCGAACGCCTCGAGATCGGCGGCACGGACCTGCTCGAGCAGGGTGGTGAACCCGGCGTGCGGATCGACATCGGCGCGCAGCACGAGGGTGTTGACGAACATGCCGACAAGATCGTCGAGCTGTTCGGCGCTGCGGCCGGCAATCGGCGTCCCGATCGCGATGTCGCGGGTACCGGACAAGCGAGCGAGCAGCACGGCGAACGCGGCGTGCACCACCATGAACAGCGACACACCCCGGCTGCGCGCCAATTGGTCCAGGGCGGTGCGCAATTCGGGGGCGATCGCAACGGGTACCCGGCTGCCACGCAGGCTCGCCACCGCTGGACGTGGCCGATCGGCCGGCAGCTCCAGCACGTCCGGAAGTCCGGCGAGGGCACCGGTCCAATACGAAAGCTGCTCGTGCAGCACCGAGTTGGGGTCGTGGTCGGCGCCGAGCCGGTCACGCTGCCACAGCGCGTAGTCGGCGTACTGCACGGACAGCGGCGCCCACCCCGGTGCCGAGCCGGAGTGACGTGCCGAGTAGGCGAGCATCACGTCCCGCGCGAGCGGATCCATGGACACACCGTCGGCGCTGATGTGTTGCACCGCGAGCACCAGCACGTGCCGGTCGTCGGCAATACGCAGCAACGTGCCGCGGATCGGCACCTGGATCGTCACATCGAAGGCGGTATGCACAACGCGCGCAACGTGTTCGGACACCGATTCGGCGCTCACGTCGACGACGGGCAGGTCGAGTCCAACCTCGCGCGCCGGGACCACGACCTGGTGCGGACCGTGCTCGTCGAGCGGGTACACGGTGCGCAGGGATTCGTGGCGCTCGAGCACATCGAGCACGGCGCTGCGCAGTGCGCTCACGTCGAGCGCGCCGGTCAGCGCGATGGCCAGCGGGATGGTGTAGGCAGCCGAGTCCGGTTCGAGGCGGTTGAGGAACCACATGCGGGTCTGGGCCGGCGACAACGGAATTCGTGCCGGACGGGCAGCGGCAACGAGCGGAGCGTTGGCGGCGGTTGCCGGTGCCGGAGTGACGGCGGCTGCGAGGGCGGCGACGGTCGGCGCATCGAAGACGGTGCGCACCGCCAGCGCGCTGTCGAGCGAGTTGTTGATCCGGGCCACCAATCGCATTGCCAGCAGGGAGTTTCCGCCGAGCGCAAAGAAGTCGTCGTCGGCCGACACGGGCTCGACGGCCAACAATTCGCCCATGATCGCGGCGATGGTGGATTCGCTTCCCGGCAGCGGCGCGCGGCTGATCGACGTCTCGACAGCCCACTCGGGCGCCGGCAACGCCTTTCGATCCACCTTGCCTGCCGAGCTGAGCGGAAATGCGTCGAGCACTACCACCTGGGCCGGCACCATGTAGGCGGGTAACGATTGCGCCACGGCGGCTTTCACGTCGGCAGCGGCCACCGCTCCGGCGACGTGCGCGACCAGCTGGTCCGCCACGACGCTCACGATCGCACCGGTGACGCCGGGCAGTGCGACCAGCGCCGCCTCGATGTCGCCCAGTTCGATGCGCTGGCCGCGAAGTTTCACCTGGAAATCGGTGCGGCCCAGGTACATCAATTGGCCGTCGACGTTCCACGCCGCGAGATCACCGGTGCGGTACATCCGTTCGCCGGACGCGAACGGGTCGGCGACGAACCGCTCCGCGGTGAGGTCGGCGCGACGCTGGTATCCCCGCGCCAATTGCGTTCCGGCCAGGTACAACTCACCGGGCACGCCGATCGGTGTCGGGCGCAATGCGGCATCCAGGACGTACGCACGGGTGTTCCACACCGGCCGGCCGATGGGTACGCCACCGGCCACCGGGCCCGTGATTGCGAAGTAGGTGGCTGAAATGGCGGCCTCGGTCGGACCATAGGTGTTGTGCAACGCACCGCAGTGGCGGCGTAGCTCCACGGCCAAGGCGGGCGGCAACGCCTCACCACCACAATGCAAATGCCGCAACGACCGGAGTGCGTCGCCGTAGCCTTCGGCGACCAGAGCACCGAGTACCGACGGCACGAATTCGGCGATCGTGATCCGATGTTCGTGCAGCATGGCTGCCAGGTAGCCCAGGTCGAGATGGCCGCCTGGCTTCGCCACGATCAACCGAGCGCCGACCACCACGGGCAGGAAGCACTCCCACACCGACACATCGAAGGTGAACGGCGCCCGCTGCATGATGCGGTCGGCAGGCGTGACGTCGTACTCGGCTGCAAGCCAACGTAATTGGTTGACAATCGCGGTGTGCGAGATCGTGACGCCCTTGGGCCGTCCGGTCGATCCGGAGGTGAAGATGACGTACGCGGCGTTGTCGGGACGCAGCGGCGCGAGCCGGTCGGCGTCGGTCACCGGATGCGCGTCGAATGCCGCCACGTCCAGTTCCGCCACCGACACCGCCGGCACCTCGCCCGTGCCCCGTGCACCGGCAATGCCGGCGACGAGAACCATTGCCGGACGGGCGATGTCGAGGATGTGCTCGATCCGCTCGCGCGGTTGCGCGGGGTCGATCGGCACATATGCGCCGCCGGCCGCGACGATCGCATACATGGCGACGAGCATGTCGACGGACCGTTCGGCCATCAGTCCGACCCGGGATTCGGGCCCGACGCCGCGCGAGATCAGCCAGCGGGCAAGGCGATTCGAGCGCTCGGCAACCGCCGCATAGGTCAGCGCGGTCCCGTCGAATACGAGCGCGACCGCTTCGGGACGTGCCGCGAGCTGCACGTCGAAGTGGTCGCAGAGGGTGGTCGGTACGAGTTCGACGGCCGTCTCGTTCCAATCGACCAGCAGGCGTTGCCGTTGCGACGAACTCAGCAATTCGACTGTCTCAACCGTGGTTTCGGCATCGGTGACCACGACGTCGAGGACGCGCACGAACATCTCGAGCATGCGCTGCACCGTCGCCCGGTCGAACAGGTCGGTGGCATAGGTCAGTTGGATGTGCATGCCGGCGGCGCTGCCATCGGGTCCGTAGCGTTCCATCACGATGAAATCGAGATCGAATTGGGTGGTAGCCACGTCGAGGTCGACACTGTCGACCTGCAGATCGGGGAGCTCTAGGCTGGGCCGGTCCAGATTCTGGAACGACAACGAAACCTGGAACAGCGGTGAATGCGACTGTGCGCGAACCGGACTCACGGCCTCGACGACCCGTTCGAACGGCACGTCGAGGTGCGCGAATGCGTTCAGGTCGCGGTCGCGAACCTGGGCGATCAGCGACGCGATCGATACGCCCGGCTCCACCGCGGTGCGCAGCACCACCGTATTGACGAACATGCCGACAACCTCGTCGAGCGCGGCCGCACCGCGTCCGGCGACAGCGGTGCCCACGGCGATATCGGTGGTACCGGCAAGGCGGCTCAGCAAGACGGCAAGTGCGGTGTGCACCACCATGAACGGCGTTGCGTCGTGGCGCTTGGCGGCGTCCAGGATCCGTTCGTGCAGTGCGACATCGACGGCGCCGACGATCTCGGCCCCGCGATTGGACGCCACGGCCGGACGCGGCCGGTCGGTCGGGAGCTCGAGGACATCGGGCACGCCAGCCAGCGTGGTGGTCCAGAAGTCCAGTTGGCGCGCGAGCAGCGATTCCGGATCACGTTCGTCGCCGAGCAGTTCCGCCTGCCACAGCGCGTAGTCGGCATACTGCACCGGCAGCGGTGTCCACGCCGGCTCCATCGCGTTGGTCCGGGCACTGTAGGCGGCAACGAGGTCGCGGGTGAGCAGGCCCAAAGACCAACCGTCGACGGCGATGTGATGGACGACGAGCACGAACACGTACTCGGCATCGCCCACCCAGAACAGGCGCGCGCGCAACGGGGCGGCGGTCGTCACGTCGAAACCGGCTTGCACGGTCGCACGCACGCGATCGGCAATGTCGTTGTAGCCCGCGGCAATCGGGCACAGGTCCGGCAGCACCTCGGCCACCGACGACACGACTTCATGTGCGACACCGTCGGATTCGGGATACCAGGTACGCAGCGCCTCGTGCCGGCCGAGGATGTCGGCAACTGCGGCACGCAGCGCATCGATGTCGAGGGCGCCGGTGAATCGCAGTGCAACCGGGATGTTGTAGGCGGGCGACTGTGGATCGAACCGGTTGAGGAACCACATCCGTTGTTGTGCAAGCGACAACGGGACGAGATCCGGCCGGTCGCGGCGTGCCAACGGCACGCGCGCGCCCCCGTCGTTCTCCTGTGAGAGCCGGGTGGCCAGTGCGGCTACCGACGACGCCTCGAACAGCGCGCGCACGGACACGGTGACGCCGAGCGTGCTTGCCAAACGCGCGATCACTCGCGTGCCCGACAGCGAGTTGCCGCCGAGTTCGAAGAAGTCGTCGTCCGCCCCGATCCGCCGGTCCGCATTCGCGCCGAGCACATCCCGGAATGCCTCGGCGACAAGCTGTTCCATAGGTGTTGCGGGAGCACGGAAGACAGCCGCCGGGCTCGGCGGCGCGGGCAGCGCACGCCGGTCGAGCTTGCCGGAGGCGTTGAGCGGAAAGCCGTCGAGTACCACCACAACGACGGGAACCATGTAGCGCGGCAGGCGATCCGCGGCGACCGTGCGAATGTCGGCACCGTCCGCGCCACGCGCAACCACATAGCCGACGAGCCGTTCGTCACGAACGAGCACGCACGCCTGTGTGACGGCGGGATGCGTCGCGAGTACGGCTTCGATCTCTTCGAGCTCGATGCGCTGTCCGCGCAGCTTGACTTGAAAATCGCTGCGCCCGACGAATTCCAGCAATCCGTCGGAGTTCCACCGCACGAGGTCACCGGAGCGGTACATGCGCGCGCCGGCCTCGAACGGGTTCGCGACGAACCGGCCTGCGGTCAGATCCGGGCGGCCTTCGTAGCCGCGTGCGACCTGGCGCCCGGAGATGTACAGCTCTCCCGGCACGCCGACCGGTACCGGGCGCAGCCGGGAATCGAGCACGAAATGGCCGGTGTTGTCGATCGGCACGCCGATCGGGATCACCGGCGCGTCGTGGGCGGGTGTCGGCCAATGCGTGCAGTGCACCGTGGTTTCGGTCGGCCCGTACAGGTTGAACAGGCGCGCGGGAGCCAGTTCGGCGAAGCGCCGGGCCGTCTCACGCGGCAACGTTTCGCCGGCGGAGAGCACGATCCGAAGCGAATCTCCCTGCACGGCAGCGGCACCCGAGTCCAGATATACCCCGAGCAGCGACGGCACGAAGGACATGGCGGTGACCCGGTGCGCGGCGACCATCCGTGCCAGGTAGGCCGGATCGCGGTGCCCGTCGTGCGCGGCCACGATCATGCGGGCGCCGGTCGCCAAGGGCAGGAACAGTTCCCATACCGACACGTCGAAGGTGGCCGGGGTCTTGAACAGCACGGCGTCGGCACCGGTGAACTCGTACCGGCGCTGCAGCCATCGCACGTGGTTGGCGACCGCGGCGTGGGTGACGGTGACGCCCTTGGGAACTCCGGTCGAGCCGGATGTGTACAGCACGTACGCGCGGTTGTCGGGCCGGATCTGCACGGCGGGGCCGGTGGCGGCCGGATGGACCGCTGCCACGTCGGCGTCCTCGAGAACGACTGCGGGAGCAGCGGACTGCACCACCAGTTCGGTCCGGGCCTGCGGGTGGTCGGGGTCCAGCGGCACGTAGGCACCACCGGCCCGCAGCACCGCGTAAACGGCCACCACCAGGTCGAGCGAGCGCCGCATGTTCAGCGCAACAATCGTTTCCGGCCCCACACCACGCTCGTGCAGGGCGTTCGCCAGGCCGTTGACGCGGGCCGCGAACTCTCGGAAAGTCAGCGCGACACCCGATTCCGCGTCCACGACGGCGAACGCGTCCGGGGTGCGGACGACCTGTGCGTCGAGCTGGGCCACGATGGTCGTCGGGCACTCGCCGGTGCGGGTGTCGTTCCACGTCTGGATCACGTGCAGCCGCTCGGCGGCATCGATCAGTTCGACGTCGCCGACGGCGGTTTCGGGCGCGGCGGTGAGTTCGGCGAGCAGGGTGGTGTACATCGCGGCGATCCGCGTTGCGGTGGGTGCGCCGAACAGGTCCGTCGCATACACCAGGTTGCCCGACAGGCTGTGGTCGGCGGACTCGGCGACCACCAGTTGCAGGTCGAATTTTGCGGTGGTGGTCGGGATCTCGACACCGGAGATACGCAGCCCGGGCAGTTGCACGGGGTCACCCGGCGTCGGCTCCATCGACAGCATGACTTGGAACAGCGGATGGTGCGCCGCCGAACGCTGTGGCGCGAGTGCCTCGACGAGGCGCTCGAATGAGATGTCGGCGTTGTCGAACGCCGCGAGGTCGACATCACGCACCGTGCGCAGGACGTCGCGGAAACCGACCGCGGTGTCGACCTGGGTCCGCAACACGACGGTGTTGACGAACATGCCGACGAGGTCGTCGAGTTCGCGTGCGCCCCGCCCGGCGACCGGCGATCCGATTGCGATGTCGGCCGTTGCCGAGAGCCGCGCCAGCAGGACTGCCAGCGCCGCATGCAACACCATGAACGGGGTCGCTTGCTCGGCGCGCGCAATCGCCCGCACGGCCGTGGCGACCTCCGGGGCAATCCGGAACGGCAGTGCCGCACCGCGATAGCTTGCTGCGGTCGGCCGGGGCCGATCTACCGGCAACTCCAGCAGCGTCGGCAGCTCGGCGAGCGCCGCCCGCCAGTAGTTCAATTGCCCTGCTGCGACGCTGGTTTCGTCCGATTCGGCACCGAGCACGTCGCGCTGCCAGAGGCTGTAGTCGGCGTACTGCACCGCCAAGGGCGGCAATTGCGGTGCAGCACCGGTGATCCGCGCCGAGTAGGCGGCGACGAGATCGCGCACCAGCGGTTGGATCGAGACGGCATCGGCACTGATGTGGTGTACCGAGACGGCGAGCACGTGGTCTTCGGCGTCGATCTCCACCAACCCGATCCGAATGGGTACCTCGGTGGTCACGTCGAAGCCGCGGCCGAAAAAGGCCCCGAGCTCCGCTTCCGAGCCGAGCGGTTCCACCACCGGAACTGTTTGTGCCGCATCGTGAATCAACTGCTGCGGGCCGGCCTCGGAATCCGGGTAGGAGGTGCGCAGCGATTCGTGTCGGGTGACCAGGTCGGCGATCGCGGTGGTCAGCGCCTGCCGGTCGAGTCGACCGGTGAGGCGAATCGCCAGCGGAATGTTGTACGCCCCAGCCGCTGTGCCGGCGCCGGCCTCGAACGCGTTGAGGAACCACAGTCGCTGCTGAGCAGGCGAGAGCGGTATGCGGGCCGGGCGCGGACCCGCTACAAGGGGATGTCGGGCCGCCCCTGCGGCTTTGCTCAGCACGGTGGCGAGCCCGTGCACGGTGGCTGTTTCGAAGATGGTGCGCACGGGCACGTGGGTGCCCAGGCCGGCACTCAGTCGTGCGACGAGTTGCGTTGCGTTGAGCGAGTTCCCGCCGAGTTCGAAGAAGTCGTCGTCGATGCCGACCCGAAGGGTGCCGGAGCTGTCGAGCACGTCGGCGAAGGCCTCGGCGACCAGGCGCTCGGTGGCGGTGACCGGCGCACGGTACGCCGCGGTTGCGAATTCGGGTGCGGGCAGCGCAGCGCGATCGAGCTTCCCGCTGGTGTTGCGCGGGAACTCCTCCAGCACAACAACTGTCGATGGCACCATGTAACCGGGCAACACGGTCGTAAGGTATGACCGAAGATCGTCGGAGACCTCCCCGGGCGCCGCGCGCTCGGTGACCACGTAACCGACAAGGTGGTCGCCGGTCGCGGTCGAGACCACCTTGGCGGCCGCCTGCACGACGCCGGCGGCGCCCAGCAACGCAGCTTCGATGTCGCCGAGTTCGATGCGCTGACCGCGGAACTTGACCTGGAAGTCGGCACGGCCCAGATAGCAGAGCTCGCCTTCCTCGGTCCAGTAGACGAGGTCGCCCGTCCGGTACATCCGCTCCCCGGTGGCGCCGAACGGGTTGGCCACGAACCGGTCCGCGGTGAGGTCGGGACGGCGGTGGTAGCCGCGGGCGAGTTGGGTACCCGCGAGGTACAGCTCCCCGACACCGCCGACCGGCACCGGATGCAGCCGCGAATCCAGAACGTAGGCCTGAGAATTCCACTCCACCTCGCCGATGGGCACCACGCGCGTGTCATCGGCGGTGGCCTCGTGATAGGTGATGCTCACCGCGGCCTCGGTGGGGCCGTAGAGGTTGTGTACGGCAGCGTCGCTGACGGCGCCGAACGCGGCGACGGTTTCCGGCGGCAGCGCCTCGCCGATGACGAAGATCTGTGTGAGCGTGTCGAGTTCGGCACGCGATGCGGCAGCCGCGAAAACGGTGAGCATGGAAGGGACGAAGTCGGTGACCGTAACCCCATGCCGGGCAACAAGTTCGGCGACGGCGCGGGCGTCCCGGTGCGCGTCGTGGTCCGCGATCACCAGCTGCGCACCGCTGCACAGCGGCAGGAAGAACCCCCACAGCGAGACGTCGAAGGTGGTGGCGGTCTTCTGCAGGTACACATCCTCGCGGCCGAGCGCGTATTCGCCCTGCATCCAAGCCATCTGGTTGACGATGGCACGGTGGCTCACTGCCACGCCCTTCGGCTTTCCGGTGGAGCCGGAGGTGAAGATGACGTACGCGGGATTATCGGGTCGAAGCGGTTGGCGCAGCTCGCTTTCGGTGACCCGCGCCGCCGACAGTCCGTCCAGCGCGATGGCGTCGACGGCAATCACCGGCACTGTCGCGGCCTGGAAGTCGTCCCGGGTGGTGGTGAGCACCAGCACCGGATTCGCGGTGGCGAGGATGTGGCCGATGCGATCGCTCGGGTGGTCCGGGTCCAACGGCACGTATGCTCCGCCGGCCCGCACGACCGCGTAGATCGCGACGGCGAGCTCGACGGACCGGCGGATGGCCAGCGCCACGTAGGTCTCCGGGCCGACGCCCGCCGAGATGAGCCAGCGCGCAAGCCGATTGACCTCGGCGTCGAAGTCGCGATAGCTCAGGCAGCGAGCGCCGTCGGTGACGGCTGTAGCGTTCGGCGTGCGGCGGACCTGTCCGTCGAATCCGTCGAGCAACAGGTGCTCGGCAACCCGGGCACCGCTCATGTTCCACGAGGAGACGACCCAGTCCGTCTCCCCCGCGTCGAGCAGCTCGATGTCGCCGACGATCACCTCGCGGTCGGCGGCGACC
This sequence comes from uncultured Nocardiaceae bacterium, assembly GCA_936936565.1. Classification (GTDB taxonomy): domain Bacteria; phylum Actinomycetota; class Actinomycetes; order Mycobacteriales; family Mycobacteriaceae; genus CAKZIX01. The sequence goes on from CAKZIX010000143.1 coordinate 9,789, forward strand.
GCGTCCAGGACGCGGCCCAACCGGGCGGCCAGCTCGGCGACGTCCGCGGCGCCGAAGATATCGGTCGCATAGACCAACTCGGTGTGCAGGGCACCGTCCGGCTGGGGCGTGAGGGTAAACTGGAGATCGAATTTCGCTGTCTCGGTGTCGAATTCGACGGTGCCGACCTCGACGTCGCCCAGCGCAAGCTGCTGGGCGGTGAGGTTCTGGAAGAACAGTGCCACCTGGAACAACGGGTGGCGGGCTTGCGAGCGCGCCGGATTGAGCACCTCGACGAGCCGTTCGAACGGCACGTCCGCGTTGGCGAACGCGGCCAGATCGCCGGTTCGTACCCGATCGAGCAGCGCGGCAAAGGTTTCCGCCGGGTCGACCTGGGTGCGCAACACCAGCGTGTTGACGAACATGCCGACGAGGTCGTCGAGGGCGCGCTCGCCGCGGCCGGCGATCGGTGCGCCGACGGCGACGTCGGCGGTGGCCGACAAGCGCGCGAGCAGCACGGCAAGCGCGGCGTGCACGACCATGAACAACGTCGCATTGTGCTGACGCGCAATATCTTCCAGATCGGACACCAAGGCCGGGGCGATGTCGAACCGGTGTGTGGCGCCCCGGTAGGAGGCGATCGCGGGACGCGGGCGATCGGCACGCAGATCGAGCTGTGCGGGCAGTCCCGCCAACTCCGCGGTCCAGTGCGCGAGCTGGCCGGCGATGACGGAGTCCGGATCGGATTCCGCGCCGAGCGCATCACGCTGCCACATCGTGTAGTCGCGGTACTGCACCGGCAACGGCGACCACTCGGGTGCGCTGCCCCGGCGACGCGCGGCGTAGGCGGTGACGACATCGCGTACCAGGGGTGCGATCGAGAAGCCGTCGGCCGCAATGTGATGTACCACGATGGCGAGCACATACGCGTCACGCCCAGTCTCGTAAAGGCGCACCGCGCACGGAATTTCGACTGTGACGTCGAAGGTGGTGGCGGCCAGCTCTCGAATGCGCGCGGGAAGTTCGTGCGGGGCGAGCGGCTCCGGCGCCAGCGTGGGAGCAACCGGTGCGACGACGTGCTGGACCGGGCCGTCCGCGGAGTCCGGATAGACGGTGTGCAGCACCTCGTGACGGGCCATGACATCGGCAACCGCTTCGTTCAGCGCGGCTACATCGAGCGCGCCGGACAGCCGCACGGCGAGCGGGATGTTGTCCACGGCGCCGCGCCCCTCGGCACCGGCCGCGTACCGGTTGAGGAACCACATGCGCCGCTGCGCCAGCGACAACGGCACCGCCGCGTCGTGTGTGCGCGCGGCCAGCGCTACGGTGGTCCGCGCCGGCAGCATGTCGAGCAGCGCGGCGACGCCGGAAACCGTTGGGCGATCGAAGAAGTCGCGCACATCCGGCCGCACACCGAAGACGGCGGCCAGGCGCGCGAGCATGCGGGTCGCGATCAGTGAGTTGCCGCCGAGCGCAAAGAAGTCGTCGTCGGCACCGATCCGCTCCAGGCCGAGCAATTCGGCGAACACCGCCGCGACGGTGCGCTCGGTCTCGGTTGCGGGCTCCCGGAATTCGGTCCGCGCGGACTCGATGTCGGGATCCGGCAACGCCTTGCGATCGAGCTTGCCGTTGGCGTTGACCGGGAACTCGTCGAGTTGCACCACCATCGCGGGCACCATGTACTCCGGGACCCGGCCGGCCACGTGTGCCCGCAACGCGGCCGTATCGACGGCGGCGTCCGCGACGATGTAGCCCACCAGCCGCTCTGCCCGCACGATCACGACGGCCTGCGCGACACCGTGGAAGGACAGCAGCCCAGCCTCGATCTCCCCGAGTTCGATACGCAATCCACGCAGCTTCACTTGGAAGTCGGTGCGTCCCAGATAGTCGAGTTCGTTGTCCGCGCGCCACCGCACCAGGTCGCCGGTGCGGTACATGCGCGACCCGGTGTCTAAGGGGTTGGCCACGAAGCGATCTGCGGTGAGGTCGGGGCGCCGCACGTATCCCTCGGCCAGTTGCACCCCCGTCAGATACAACTCCCCGGCAACGCCGTCGGGGACCGGCCGCAAGGCGTCGTCGAGCACCAGCAGTTCGGTCCCGGTGACCGCTGCACCGATGGGCACCGATTCGGCGTCGGCGACGGTGACTTCGTGGTAGGTCACGTCGACCGCGGCTTCGGTCGGCCCGTACAGGTTGTGCAGTGCGGCGGTGCTGAGCTCGCGGAACCGGGCAGCGGTCCCGGCCGCCAGCGCCTCGCCCGAGGCAAATATCATGCGCAGCGAATCGACCTGCGCGGCTGCCGGTTCGGTCACGAAGACGGCAAGCATCGATGGCACGAAGTGCGCGACGGTGACATTGCGCTCGATCATCAGTGCGGCCAGATAGCTCGGATCGCGGTGTCCGTCGGGCTTGGCGATCACCAGCGATGCACCGACCTGCAAGGGCCAGAAGAATTCCCACACCGACACGTCGAACGTGTACGGGGTCTTCTGCAGAATCACGTCTGCAGGGGTGAAGCCGTAGGTGCGTTGGCGCCATTGCAGGTTCGCCACGATGGCGCGGTGCGCGACGGCCACGCCCTTGGGCCGGCCGGTCGAGCCCGAGGTGAAGATCACGTACGCCGGATGCTCCGGCAGCAGGTTCGCGGTGCGGTCGGCGTCGGTGATCGCGTCGGCCGAATACCGTTCGGTGTCAATGTGATCGATGGCCAGTACCGGGGCTCCGGCCGGCAGGCTCGCCACCTCGGCCGCCACCGTGAGTACCAATGCGGGTGCGGCCGTATCCAGCACGTACCCGATGCGCTCGGCCGGATGATCCGGGTCGATCGGCACATACGCTGCACCGGACTTGACGACCGCATACATCGCCACCAGCAGTTCGACAGATCGCCGTATCGCGAGCCCGACGCAGGCCCCCGGACCGGCGCCGCGCGAGATCAGATGCCGGGCAAGCCGATTGGCTCGGGCATCGAATTCGGCGTAGCTGAGTACGTCGTCGGCGTAGCGCAGTGCAACGGCATCGGGGCTGCGCTGCACCTGATCGGCAAACAACGACGCCAGCGTGGTGGGGACGGGGGCGTCGGCCACCGATGCGGCGTCGGCGAGCAGCTCGTCGACGAGCACGCCGAGCGCGCCGTCACCGGCCGCCACGGCGTCGGGCAGCAGCCCCGAAATCACCACGGGGATCAGGGCATCGGGTCCGAGCGCCCCGCCCATCGCGGTGTCCATGGCATCCAGTTCGGCGTGCAGGGTGGCGTAGCTGACCGCAGCCCCGTGGAACGACAGCGCAATTCGCTCGGGATGTGTCTGCGCGACAACGGCAATCATCCGCGGCAGATCGGCAGCCGAACCCGTCGTTGGGTTGAGACCGGGTTCTGCGATGGACATCTAGCGTTCCTTCCGATTGCCGTGATGGTCGAGAATTTGTGTCGCAGTTGCGCGTATCGAGTTCAATGCCGCGGCCAATCCATCGGCGCCGAGCGCGGGCAGCAGGCCGGGCACCAGCCCGGCGAGGGCCACATTGACCAAAGCATCCGCGGTCAGTTTGGCGCCCATCGCGGCGGATACTGCGGCGAGCTTGGCTGCCAGCTCGCCGAAGCGCACGACGTGTCCGGGGTGCTCGAGGGCGATCGCCTCGGGCGCGCACTGTGCCGCTGCGGCAACGAGTTCCGGTAGCCGGCCGGCGCCGGCCGACCGTCGGCGCGCGCCCGCCGCGCGCTCGGTTTCGGTGCGCACATCGATCGATCGCAGCCGCACCTGCGGGTCGGCACACACTACGTCGAGCACCCGGCGCAATCGATCGGCGAAGGTGCGGATGGTCGCTTCGTCGAAAAGCTCGGTCGCGTATGTGAAATGCATGTCCAGTTCGCTGTCGCGCGCCGCGGCGGTCACCTGCAGGTCGAACTTGGCCTGCCGGAACTGATCGTCGATCAGCGCGACCTCCAGGCCGGGCAACGCGAATTGTGCGGGCGCCATGTTCTGGAAGGCGAGCAAGACTCCGAACAACGGCGTGTGCGCGCTGGTGCGCGGCCGGCCGAGCGCGTCGACGACGTGCTCGAACGGCACATCGGCATGCTCGAAAGCGGCCAAGTCTGTGGTGCGGACGCGGTCGAGCAGCTCGGCGAACGTCATCGCCGGGTCGATCCGGGTGCGCAGCACCACCGTGTTGACGAACATGCCGACCAGGTCGTCGAGGGCCGCGTCGCCGCGCCCAGCCACGGGGGTGCCGATCGGAATGTCGTTGCTGCCGGACAACTTCGACAACAAGACTGCCATCGCGGCGTGCACGACCATGAAGCTCGACGCGTTGCGCTCGCGAGCGATCGCCGCGACGCGTGCGGTCACATCGGCGGGAACCACGGCGTCGATCGTCGCGCCGCGCATCGACGGGCGTGGCGGCCGCGGCCGGTCGGTCGGCAGCTCCAGTTGCTCGGGCGAGCCCGCCAATTCCTTCGTCCAGTAGTCGATTTGGCGACGGGCCCGACTCGCCTCGGCAGCGGGGTCTCCGAGCAGCTCGCGCTGCCATACGGCGTAGTCGGCGTACTGCACGGGCAGCGGGCGCCAGTCGGGCGCGGCGCCGGCGGTCCGCGCGGCGTAGGCGGCCAACAGATCTCGCGTCAGCGGACCGACCGAGAACCCGTCGGCGCCGATGTGGTGCACGACGACCACCAGCACGTGCTCGTCGTGCTCGCGGACACGCAACAACTGCAGTCGTATCGGAACCTGTTCGGCGACATCGAATCCGGCCCCGACAGCCGCCGCGACCTGCCGCGGGACCTCGTCGCGGGGCACCGTACGCACCGCGAGGTCGACGGTGGGTCGGTCGTGTACCCGCTGCACCGGACCGGCCGGCGTGTCGGGGTACGACGTGCGCAGTACCTCGTGCCGACCCATGATGTCGACGATGGCGGCGTGCAGTGCCGCCGTGTCGAGTTGTCCGCGCAGGCGCAGCGCGATCGGAATGTTGTAAGCCGCTGCGGTGCGGTCCATCTGATTGAGCACCCACATGCGCTGCTGCGCCAGCGACAGCGGCGCGTCGCCGTCGCGTTCGCGCGCGGTCAGGGCCGGCCGTTCGGCGCGCGCGGCGGTGGCCAAGTGTGCGGCCAAGTCGGCGACCACGGGCGCCGCAAAGAACAAGGCGACGGGTACCTGGGTGCCCAGCGCCGCTGCGAGACGGGCGGCGGCCTGGGTGGCGCTCAACGAATTTCCGCCGAGGGCGAAGAAGTCGTCGTCGCGACCGACTGTGCTCGCACCCAGCAACTGCGCGAAGACGTCGGCCACGCACGTTTCGAGTTCGGTTGCCGGCGCCCGGAATTCCGCCGTGGTGACGTCCGGGTCCGGCAGTAGCGCGCGATTGATCTTGCCGTTGACGCTCAACGGCACGGCCGCGAGTTCGACGATTGCCGACGGCACCATGTAGCTCGGCAATGCCTGCACGGCAGCAGCTTTGAGGTTTTCCACGAGACCCGGATGCCCGGCGGCGGCTACGACGTAGGCGACGACACGGTCGTTGCGCACGTCGGCGATCGCGGTGGCGACCCCGGGCTGCGCGGCGAGCACTGCTTCGATGTCGCCCAACTCGATCCGGAATCCGCGTACCTTGACCTGGAAGTCGGCGCGCTCCCGGTAGACGAGGGTGCCGTCGCTGCGCCAGGCCACGATGTCGCCGGTGCGATACATCCGCTCGCCGATGGCGCCGAACGGATCTGCCACGAATCGATCCGCCGTCAGCCCGGTCCGCCCGTGGTAGCCGCGGGCGAGCTGCGCGCCGGCGAGATAGAGCTCGCCTGCCACACCTACCGGCACCGGATTCAGCCGGGCGTCCAGCACGTAGACCCGCGAATTCCATTCCGGCGCACCGATCGGCACGATGTGGCCGGCGAGATCGGTGACGTCGCAGGCGGTGATCGACACCGCCGCCTCGGTGGGCCCGTAGAGGTTGACCAATCGGGCCGATGTCGCAGCCCGGAAGTCGCGAATCGTCGCGGCAGGCAAGGCTTCGCCGATCGCGAGCACGCGGCGCAACGACCCCGGCAGGCCCCGCGCGCCGGCCGCGGCGAGCAGCATCGTCAGCATCGACGGCACCGCGTGCAGCGTCGTGATCTCGGCGTCGTGCAGCACGTCGAGCAGGTAGTCGGGGTCGCTCTGGCCGCCCGGCCGGGCCACCACCAAGCGGGCGCCTGCGGTGAGTGCAGACCAGAATTCCCACACCGACAGGTCGAACGTCGCAGCCGTCTTCAGTAGCACCGCATCTGCCGCAGCGAGCGGGAATTCCGATTGTAGCCAGGCCATTTGGTTGACGACGGCGGCATGCGGGACGCTGACGCCCTTCGGGACCCCGGTGGAGCCGGAGGTGAAGATGACGTAGGCGGTGTGCGCACCGCGCAGCGGCGCCCGGCGCTCGGCATCGGAGACGGCGGTGTCGGCGTAGGCCGACAGCTCCACGGCGTCCACGGCGACGGTCCGCGCACCGAATGTGTCGGTGCGGGTGGTCAAGACGCATACCGGATCGGCAGTCTGCAGTATCTGGGCGATCCGTTCGGCGGGGTGCTCGGGATCGATAGGCACGTAGGCTCCGCCCGCCTTGACGATTGCGTACATCGCCACGACGAGATCGACGGAACGGCGAATTGCCAAACCCACCAACGACTCCGGACCGACACCCGTCGCGATGAGGTAGCGGGCCAGACGATTGGCCCGCGCGTCCAACTCACGGTAGGTCACCGTGCTGGCATCGCATTGCAGCGCAACAGCATCCGGCGTGCGCTCGACCTGGGCGGCGAACAGCGTATCCAGCGTCGCGGCAGGCACCGCACGCGACGTGTCGTTCCACTTGGCGACCATCGTCGCGCGCTCCACCGGGTCGAGGAGATCGATCGCACCGACCGCGGTGGTGGGCGCGGCGATCACCGCCTCGAAGAGCCGGCCGAGCCGGTCCGCGAACGACTGCACGGTGGCGGCGTCGAACAAGTCCGTTGCGTAGCTGAACGTGCAGTCCAATCCGCCCGGCCGGCCGTCGGGGCCGTAGCGATCGACCACGACCAACTGCAGGTCGAACTGGGCGACCGCGGTGTCCACTTCGTGCATGGCGACAGCGAGCCCCGGCAGTGCCAGTTCGGTGTGCGCGATGTTCTGGAACGACAAGCCCACCTGGAACACGGGGTGGCGGGCCGTCGACCGCGCCGGATTGAGCACCTCGACCAGGCGCTCGAAGGGGATATCCGCGTTGTCGAGCGCGGTCAGGTCCGATTCGCGAACGCGGGCAAGCAATTCGGTGAACGGCTGCGCCGGCTGCACCTGGGTGCGGAACACCACGGTGTTGACGAACATGCCGACCAGGCCGTCGAGTTCGGCCGCGCCGCGACCGGCGATGGGGGTGCCGACCGCGATGTCGCCGGTGCCCGACAACCGCGCCAGAAGCACCGCGAACACGGCGTGCACGACCATGAACAGCGTCGTGTGTTGCTCGCGCGCAATCGATACCAGACCGGCGTGCACGCGCGCGTCGAGATCGAACTCGACGCGGGCACCCCGGTACGACTGCACCGGTGGGCGCGGCCGATCCTGCGGTAGTTCGAGCTGATCGGGCAAACCGGCCAGTGCGGTGCGCCAGAACGCGATCTGGCGTGCCGCAACGGACGTCTCGTCGTGCTCGTCGCCCAGCCAATCTCGCTGCCACAGTGCGTAGTCGGCGTATTGCACGGCCAGCGGTTGCCACGCCGGTGCCCGCCCGGCCAGCCGCGCGGCGTAGGCGGTGGCCAGGTCGCGAACGAAGGCCACCTGTGAGTATCCGTCGGCCGAAATATGGTGCACGACAACCGCCAGCACGTGCGTGGCGGTGTCGGTTGCGAACAGCGCCATGCGAATCGGCACATCGACGGTCACGTCGAAGCCTGCGGTGGCAAACTCGTCGAGCCGGGCACGCAACCGGCCCGCGGCGATGTGTTCGACCTCCAGCCCCGGAACTGCCTGCGCGGCAGGCACAATCACCTGCACCGGCCCGTCACCGGCGTCCGGGTACACGGTGCGCAGGGTCTCGTGACGCTCGCACAGGTCGCGTACCGCGGCCCGCAGTGCGGCAAGGTCGAGGGATCCGGTCAGCCGCAGGGCGAACGGAATGTTGTAGGCGATCGCCGCATTGTCCGCGGCGCCGGCGCTGAACCGGTTGAGGAACCACATCCGCTGCTGCGCCAGTGAGAGGGGAACCCGCTCGGGCCGTTGCCGCGCGACAAGTTTGGGTGCTCGCGCGGCGCCACCGGTGGCGGTGACTCGGCTCGCGAGCGCGGTGACCGTGGACGCCTCGAACAGTGCTCGCACCGGCACCGTGCACTCCAGGGCGGCACCGATGCGGGCCGCCGCCTGAGCGGCCACGAGCGAATTGCCGCCCAACGCGAAGAAGTCGTCGTCGCGACCGATCCGCGGCGCCTCGGCGCCGGATCCGTCGAGCCCGAGCACAGCGGCGAACACGCCGGCAACGATCTCCTCCACGGCGGTGGCCGGGGCACGGAATACGGTCGTTTCGACCGTCGGCGCCGGCAGGGCCCGGCGATCGAGTTTGCCGTTGACGGTCAGCGGGATCGCATCGAGCACGACGAACGCCGCGGGCACCATGTAGTCGGGCAACGTGGCAGCGACCGTGTCGCGAACCTCGTGCACATCGATCGCAGCGGTCGTCGGGACCACATAGGCCACGATGCGGTCGGCGTGCACGATCACAGCGACCTGTGCGACATCGGCGCAGGCGAGCACGGCGGCTTCGATCTCGCCCAGCTCGATGCGGAAGCCGCGCACCTTCACCTGTGCGTCGGCGCGGCCCACGTAGTCGAGCTCACCCGCCGCGCTCCAGCGCGCGACGTCGCCGGAGCGGTACAGGCAGGAACCGTCCGCGGCAAAGGGATTGGCGACGAATCGGACCGCCGTGAGTCCCGGCTGATTGCGGTATCCGCGGGCCAGCTGTGGTCCGGCGACGTAGATCTCGCCGGCCACCCCGGCCGGGACCGGCCGCAGCCGCGCATCGAGGACGTAGCCGCGCAAGCCCGGAATCGGCGCGCCGACCAGGCTTGCCGATGCGCTTGCCGCCGTCTCCGCATCGAGCGGGCGGCTGGTGACGTGCACGGTGGTCTCGGTGATGCCGTACATGTTCACCAGCTGTGGCGCGGCGGCATCGTGCCGGCGGTACCAGTCGCCGAGGCGGCGCAACTCGAGAGCCTCGCCGCCGAAGATGATGTACCGCAACGCGAGTGGTTTGCCGAGCGCGGCGTCGGCGGCGGCGAACTGGTAGAACGCCGACGGTGTCTGGTTGAGCACCGTGACACCCTCGCGGTGCACCAGTTCCACGAACTGCTCGGGCGATCGCGCGGTGTAGTAGTCGACGACCACCAGCGTGCCGCCGTACAGCAAGGCGCCCCAGAGCTCCCACACGGAGAAGTCGAACGCGTAGGAGTGGAACAGCGTCCACACATCCTCCGGGCCGAATTTGAACTGCGCCTGCGTGTTTGCCAGCAGCTTGGCGACGTTGCCGTGCGGGATGGCGACGCCCTTGGGCCGGCCGGTCGACCCGGAGGTATAGATCACGTAGGCGAGGTGTGCGGGCGCCACAACGGTGTCGAGCGCGGTGCCGGGCAGGTCGCTGACGTCGAGCGCGTCCAGATCGAGCGCCGCGACACCGGCAGGCACATCGAAAGTTCTTGCAGTCCAAGTGATCACAACGCCCGGCGCGGCATCGGCGAGCACGTAGGCGATACGGTCGGCCGGATAGGCCGGGTCGATCGGCACGTACGCACCGCCGGCCTTGAGCGTCGCCAGCACCGCGACGACCAACTCGAGCGAACGCGGCAGCGCCACGGCGACCAGCGTCTCCGGACCGACTCCACGACGAACCAGCAAGTGCGCCAGCTTGTTCGACCACTCGTCGAGCTCACCGTAGGTGAGTGCGTCGGTGTCGTAGCGAACCGCGATCCGGTCGCGGTGCACCGCAGCGACGGCGCGGAAAAGCTCGACGATGGTCGTTTCGGGTGCGGTGTCCGCACCGCCGGACGGCCACACCTGCAGCGCCCGCACGCGCTCGTCGGCGTCGAGCAACTCGATGTCGCCGATCACCGTGCCCGGGTCGGCCACCACGGTTTCGAGGATTCGCGACAGGCGGGTCCCGATGGCCGTGACGCTCGCGCGGTCGAACAGATCTGTGGCGTAGTCGATTTCGATGGATCCGTCCGGCAGGACGGTGACCTGCAGGTCGAACTTCGCGGTGCCGGTGGGCAGATCCGCAGCGGTGATTGTCAGGCCCGGCATCTCGACCGTAGGCAGCTGCATGTTCTGGAATGCGAGCGCGACCTGAAAGATCGGGTGACGCGCCTGCGACCGTTGCGGATCGAGCGCCTCGACCAGTTGCTCGAAGGGCACCTCCGCATGTGCAAACGCGCTGAGATCGGTTTCGCGGACCTGGCCGAGCAGTTCGCGAAATGGGATCTCTTCGCCCCCACGTTCCAGGCGATCCACATGAACCGGCTTCAGATTTCGAACAACCGCAGGATGGTCAATCTCGGCGACTCGTACTCGACGCTGGTCGATACCGAGCACCTGTTGACCAACCCGATTGCGAGCTACTCATGACCGAATCCACGAGAAACGCCGAAATCATCAGGGACCGTTGGGGTATCCCGCACATTGCCGCGGACTCGGCGGCGGGAGCGCTGTACGGCCAGGGTCGAGCCAGCGGACTCGACCGAGCCTGGCAGCTCGAATTCCTGCGGTTGCGCGCCGAAGGCCGGACCGCCGAGGTGTTCGGCGCCGACACGATCGCGTGGGACGAGTTCGCCCGCCGTGCCCAGCTCGATCGCGCTGCCCGACGTATCCACGACGCATCGTCGGCACGTACGCGAAAGCTGTTGGCCGCCTACGCCGAAGGCGTAAACGCAACGCTAGCCGATGCCGACGCCATCGAGTTGACCGAACTCAACCACCGCCCCGCACCATGGCAGCCGTGGACACCGATCTCCGTGTTCATCGTCCACCACGTCCTGTTCGGCCGGTTCCTCACCAAGATCTGGCGGCTGCACGCACTCCGCACCCTCGGTGCGGCAGGCGTTACGAGATCGGAA
>CAKZIX010000144.1 GCA_936936565.1 uncultured Nocardiaceae bacterium
CGCCCGGCTCCCCGATGAGGACGGGGTTGTTCTTGGTGCGCCGGGAGAGGACCTGCATGACCCTCTCCATCTCCTTGTGGCGGCCGATGACCGGGTCCAGCTTGCCCTCGCGCGCGGCGGCGGTGAGGTTGCGGCCGAACTGGTCGAGGATCGCGGAGCCGGAGGGGGTGCCCTCCTTGGAGGCGGGGCCGCCAGCGTTGACAGTCTCCTTGCCCTCGTAGCCGGAGAGCATCTGCATGACGGTCTGGCGCACGCTGGACAGGTCACCGCCGAGGTTGGTCAGGACCTGGGCGGCCACGCCCTCGCCCTCTCGCAGCAGGCCGAGCAGAATGTGCTCGGTGCCGATGTAATTGTGGCCGAGCTGCAGCGCCTCACGCAGGCTCAGCTCCAAGACCTTTTTCGCCCGCGGCGTAAACGGAATATGACCCGACGGCGCCTGCTGCCCCTGGCCGATGATCTCCTCGACCTGACTGCGCACACCCTCGAGCGAAATACCCAACGACTCCAACGACTTCGCGGCAACGCCCTCGCCCTCGTGGATGAGGCCGAGGAGGATGTGCTCGGTGCCGATGTAGTTGTGGTTGAGCATCCGGGCCTCTTCTTGGGCCAGGACGACGACGCGCCTCGCGCGGTCGGTAAACCTCTCGAACATCGCTCTCCCTCACTCTCCTGCCTATCCCGGCGCTTCGCTCGCCACGGTGCGGCGAAACTCCGAGCTCGCCCGGTTTCCCGGACGCAAGTCCATGCCCCCGCCTCTTACTGTAGTTGGCGCAGATTCCACCTGTGTGCGGGCTTACTCCAGTTAACTCGGGAAACAGCCGAATCGTTTCCCCGATCCGCTACGCCGACAGCGAACGCGGCATTCGATTCACGGGTTTGCGTAAGGGTTCGGCCCGGCCGGACCGAGGCTAACCTCGACGCCATGGCTGTCGAGTCACTCATGGTCCCGATCGGGACACCCGCCCCCGACTTCACGCTTGCGTCGATCGACGGCCACTCCGTCGGCCTCGGCGACTTCGCGGACGCACCCGCCCTGCTCGTGGCGTTCCTCTGCAACCACTGCCCGTACGTCAAGCACATCGAGCGTACCTTCGGCGCGGTCGTCGCCGAATTCCCGGAGCTGGCCGTGGTCGGCATCTGCACCAACGACGCCGGCTCCCATCCCGACGACGGACCCGGCGGCCTGCGGGCCCAACGCGAGCGGGCCGGCTGGGCATTCCCGTACCTCGTCGACGAGGCCCAGGACGTGGGCAAGGCGTATCGCGCGGCTTGCACGCCCGACTTCTTTCTCTACGACGCCGCGCGCACGCTCGCCTATCGCGGCGCGCTCGACGGCTCCACGCCGGGCAACCAGGTGCCGCTCACCGGCGAGCTGCTGCGCGAGGCGATCACCCGGGTACTCGCCGGGCAGCCGGTGCCCGAGCCGCACCGACCCAGCCTCGGCTGCTCGATCAAGTGGCGGGCCACCACCTAGGTAGCCAAACGATCACCCCGGGAGGGGTGGGGTCACCCGTCGGGGCGGTTATCGCCGGACCCGTGCGCGCGGACAGTTATGGCATGTCCACGAGCAGCATCCGCCGCGACATTTCCCGTCGCAGCGCTCGCCCCGGCCACGGTGCCGAGCGCCGGTTCACCGTCGTCGCCGACGACGGGGTGCGGCTGGCGGCGCGCGAGTACGGGCCCGCCGACGCCGAGCTGACCGTCGTCTTCCTGCACGGGCACTGCCTGCGCAGCGAGTCGTGGACCTACGTGCGCGACCTGATCCAGCGCGACACCCGGGTGCGGGTCGTCGCCTACGACCATCGCGGGCACGGAGATTCGGAGCAGGCGGCGGCGGCCACGTACACCATCGAGCAGCTCGGTCACGACCTGCGCGCGGTGCTCGACGCGATCGGCGGCCCGGTCGTGCTCGTCGGGCATTCGATGGGCGGCATGACGGCAATGACCTTCGCCCGGCAGTACCCGCACGAAATCGGCGCCCGGGTGCACGGACTGGCGCTGATCGCGACGGCAGCCAGCGGCGTCGCCGACGCCGGCTGCGGACGCCTGCTGCGCAACCCGGCGGTGTCGTGGTTCCAGGGCGCGGTGCGCCGCGCCCCCGGACTGATGCACGTGGTCAAGCGGGCGGCGTGCGCCGTACTTGCCCCGGTGATCCGCTGGGCCGAGTACGGCGATCGCACGGTGAGCCCGCGCGTCATCGCGCTCGCTGCCGCGATGCGCAACCAGACCTCGATCGTGACGATGGCGACCTTCTTGTCTTCGCTGATGTGCTACGACGAATCCCATTCGCTCCCAGCACTTTCCGATGTGCACACGCTGATCCTCGCGGGCTCGGCGGATCTGATGACGCCGCCGACGCACGCGGTGGCCATGGCCGCGCTGATCCGCGGCTCGGAATTCGTCACCGTCGACGGCGCCGGCCACTCCGTGATCATGGAGCAGCCGGCGCGGGTTGCCGAGGAACTTGTGCAGTTGTTGGCGCGAATCTCCGGATCCGACCGCGACCGGCCCTTCGCGCTGGCGGCGTGAGGCGGGCCGGCAGGCTCCGCGCGCTAAGCGCTCGACTTTCCGACCAGTACCAGCGCCCACCCGAGGAATCCGAACGCCACCGTGCAGGCCACGGTGCGGACCCAGTGCCACACCATCCATGGGGTGGCGAAGTCGTCCCACACCCGCGCGGGGTCGGCCAGGGCGGCAGGATCGCCGGCCTGGTCGATCCGGTTGTTGAGCGGGATGTTGAAGACGAAGGTGGAGATCAGCGCGGCGAGGTTGAGCACCGCCGCGGCCAGGACCCACCACAGCGCCGACTGCTGCTCACGGCCGGCCACGAACGCGACCGCCACCGCCGGGATGCCCGCCGCATGCGCCGCGGCCGTGACGGCGGCCATGTCGTGCATGGCGCCGGTGCGGTAGTTGACGTGGGTGAGCATGAGCACGGCCACGTCGGCGGTCAGCGCGGCGGGCGGCTCCACCCCGGCTTCTTGCAGCTGCGCCAGCCCCTGGGTGCGCGGCTGGCCGGTCTGGATCGCCTCGCCGATCGATGCGGCGGCCGCAGCGGCCCGGACTTCCTGCCGGCCCTGCACCGCGAACTGATCGAAGTGATCTCGAAGTACACCAAGGTCAACGCGGACGACATCAAGATCTCGCTGGACCGCCAGGGCAACCTGGAAGTCCTCGACGTCAACGTGGTCCTGCCAGACGCATAAAGCCTTACGTCGGCTGCA
>CAKZIX010000145.1 GCA_936936565.1 uncultured Nocardiaceae bacterium
ACCTCTACGGGCCCACCGAGGCGGCCGTCTCGAGTAGCGCGACGCGCGTCGCCGGAGCCAGAACGTCGAGATCGACGACCGATCCCTCCGCGAGGTGTGTGTCGAAGGGCAGCACTCGCACGGCGCGGCACCGCTGGCCGAAGTGGTCGACGATTCGGACACCGGGTCGATCCAGCGCAGCCGGCCCTTGGGCGTGAACCACAGCCAGTCCAGCACGAAGGCGGCGGGCAGCAGGACATAGAGGGTGGTCCGCGTCAGGTCGGCCCAGAAGTTGCCCACGCCCTGGCCGCGATCGGCGACGAAGGCGCGCGCCAGGGCCGCCGCGATCGTCGCGCCCGTCGCCGCCGAGACGAAGTTCTGCACCGCCAAACCGGCCATCTGCACCAGGTGGCCCTGCGTGGATTCGCCCGAGTACGCCTGCCAGTTCGTATTGGTGACGAAGCTGACCGCAGTGTTCCAGGCCAGCGCGGGCGTCATGTCGGTGGCCGGATCGTTCAGGTGCAGCGGCAGCTGATCCTGCAACAGCTGGAATCCGAACAGCACCAGAATGCTCACCGCCGAGAACGCGAGCACGCTGCGGACGTAGACCGCCCAGGTCTGGGCGACGCCGGGTTCGACGCCGATGATCCGGTAGACGAGGCGCTCGATTCGGTTGTGCGTGGTCGTGTCGTAGACGCGATACATGTAGTCGCCGAGCGGCACGTGCACCAGCGCCAGCGCGGCGACGAGGCTGATCAGGAAGATCAGTCCCGCCACGGTCGAACTCACTAGAACCTCTCGGGAAAGAACAGGGCAGCAGCCATGAAGACTGCGACCAGAACTGCGAGTAGCAGACCCACTGCGTTGGCGGCGTTCACAGCCGCTCCACCGCTCGCTGCGCGCCGGCGAGCACCGCGAACACCGCGACGGTGAGCACCACGAAGACCAAGACCGACATCCAACCTCCATCCGATCCCGCGCTTGCACACGCGGTGACGCCGTCTGGGCGCCACCGTGAGTCAAGTTCGGATATCGGCCCACCCAGCTGTCCTTGACGGGTTCTTAGCGCCGCAGTGGGCGACCTTTACGGTCCGCATACACCGGCGCGTGATTCCGCAGTCGATGCCTTCGGCACCAGGCAATGTCGATATCCGTCGTGGCGGGCGTTAGCGATCCGTAAAGAAGAGCGCTGCCCGCACCACGTCGAGGCATCCTGGATCGGACTGCCTACCGACGGAAAGCGACGACACCCGTGCTCGATCTAGCCTTCGCGCTGCTGCTCATCGCGCTCTTCGTGACGTGCGCGCTCGTCATCCGGCGTGCGAACACCCGCCCGGTACGGCAGGTCGTCCCTACCCGCCGGCCGCGCAGGTGAATGATGAAGTTGTGAGCGAGCGGCCCTTCGGCGCCCAGGCTTCCGGCAGCAAGCGCGGCGAGCTCCGGATCTACCTGGGCGCCGCGCCCGGAGTGGGTAAAACGTTCGCGATGCTCGGCGAGGCGCACCGGCGGCAGGCCCGCGGCACCGATGTGGTTGCCGCCGTTGTGGAAACGCACGGTCGCGCCAAGACGGCCGAGCTGCTCGAAGGGATCGAGGTGCTCGCGCGCAAGACGATCGAGTACCGCGGCACCACATTGCAGGAACTCGACGTCGACGCGGTGCTGCGGCGTGCCCCGGCCGTCGCACTGGTCGACGAACTGGCCCACACCAACGCGCCGGGCAGCCGAAATGCCAAGCGCTGGCAGGACATCGAGGAAATGCTCGACGCCGGGATCGACGTCGTCTCCACGGTCAACGTGCAACATCTGGAGAGCCTCAACGACGTCGTCGAGCAGATCACCGGAATCGCGCAGCGGGAGACGGTTCCCGACGCGGTGGTGCGCGGCGCGGCCCAGGTGGAGCTCATCGACATCACCCCGGAGGCGCTGCGGCGCAGGCTTTCCCACGGCAACGTGTATGCACCCGACAAGGTCGACGCGGCATTGCGGCACTACTTCCGGCCCGGCAACCTGACGGCGTTGCGCGAGCTGGCATTGCTGTGGCTGGCCGATCAGGTGGACGCGGCACTGGCCCGATACCGCGCCGACCACGCCATCACCGAGCCGTGGGAGGCCCGAGAGCGGGTCGTCGTCGCGGTCACCGGCGGCACGGAATCGGAGACCATCGTCCGGCGGGCCAGCCGGATCGCGCAGAAGGCGAGCGCGGAACTGGTTGTGGTGCATGTGGTTCGAGGTGATGGGCTCTCGGGCATGTCCGGCCCGCAGATGGGGCGGGTGCGCGAGCTGGCGGCCAGCCTGAACGCCGGCCTGCACACCGTCGTCGGCGAGGACGTGCCGAGTGCACTGCTCGATTTCGCCCGGCAGGTCAACGCGACTCAGCTCGTCCTCGGTACCTCGCGACGGTCCCGCTGGGCGCGGATGTTCGACGAGGGCATCGGCGCCACCGTCGTACAGCGCTCCGGCAAGATCGACGTGCACATGGTCACCCACGAGGCGGCCGACCGCGGCTGGCGTCCGCAGCGCGCGACCCCGCGGCAGCGTCGCATCGGATCCTGGCTCGCCGCGCTCGTGGTCCCGTCGGTGTTGTGTGCGATCTCGTACTATGCGCTCGATGCCCCGCTCGGCGTGAACGGGTTGAGCGCGGTGTTCTTCATCGGCGTGGTGATCGTCGCGCTGCTGGGCGGGATCGCGCCCGCAGCGCTGTCGGCGCTGGTCTCCGGGGCGCTGCTGAACTACTTCTTCATCCCGCCGCGATACAGCCTCACCATCGCCGAACCCGACAGTGCGGTAACGGTTTCGGTGCTGTTGCTGGTGGCGGTGGCGGTGGCGGCGCTGGTCGACACCGCCGCCAAACGCGCCGTGGCGGCACGCAAGGCAGCCCAGGAGGCGGAGCTGCTCACGCTGTTCGCCGGATCGGTGCTGCGCGGTGCCGACCTGCCCGGCCTGCTGGAGCGGGCCCGCGGCACCTACGGCCAGCGGGCGGTCAGTCTGATCGGCCCGGGGCCGGTCGTGCTCGCCGGCGTCGGCACCGACCCGCCCCAGGAGCTCGACGCGGCGACCACCGCGATCGAGGCGCATGACGAACACTGGCTGTTGCTGTCCGGGCGCACCCTGACCGCCGACGATCGGCGGGTGCTCGGCGCCGTTGCCAATCAGGCCGTCGGGCTGGTGCGACAGGCCCGTCTCACCGAGGCGGCCGGGGCAGCGTCGGCGCTGGCACAAGCCGACCGGTTGCGGCGCGCCCTGTTGTCCGCGGTGAGCCACGACCTGCGGACCCCGCTCGCCGCTGCCAAGGCGGCGGTGTCGAGCCTGCGCAGCGACGACGTCGAGTTCTCCCCGGCCGACACCAGGGAGCTGCTCGCGACGGTCGAGGAATCCGTCGATCAGCTCACCGGACTGGTCGGCAATCTGCTCGACTCCTCGCGGCTGGCGGCCGGCGCGGTGACCCCGCAGCTGCGCCGGGTCTACCTCGACGAGGTCGTGCACCGGTCTTTGCTCGGAGTCGGCTTGGGCACCAGGGGGTTTCGGCAAGCGGCACACGACCGCATCAAGGTCGACGTCGGCACCGTGTCGGCGTGGGCCGACAGCGGATTGCTCGAACGCGTGCTTGCCAACCTCGTCGACAACGCGCTGCGCTATGCCCCCGGTAGCGTGGTGCGGGTGAACGCCGCAACCGTCGGCGACCGGGTCGAAATCTCCGTGGCCGACCAAGGGCCCGGAATTCCGCGCGGCACGGCCGACCGCCTGTTCGAACCATTCCAACGTCTCGGCGACCGGGACACCTCCACCGGCGTCGGGCTGGGGCTGTCGGTCGTGCGCGGTTTCGTCGAAGCGATGGGCGGAACGGTGTCGGCGATGGACACCCCCGGCGGCGGGCTCACCGTCCTGGTCGAGCTGGCCGCCACCGAAACCGGTACGCCTGCCGTCGATCCCGGGGCGCTGCGATGACGCGGGTGCTGGTCGTCGACGACGAACCACAGATCCTGCGCGCGCTACGCATCAACCTGTCGGTGCGTGGTTACGAGGTGCTCACCGCCGCCACGGGCGCCGCCGCATTGCGGGCGGCCGCCGAGAAACATCCCGACGTGATCATCCTCGATCTCGGCCTGCCCGACATGGACGGCACCGACGTGCTCGCCGGACTGCGCGGCTGGACGCAGGCACCGGTTATCGTGCTGTCCGCGCGCACCGATTCCGCGGACAAGGTGGACGCCCTCGATGCCGGAGCGGACGACTACGTCACGAAACCCTTTGCGATGGACGAGTTTCTGGCCCGGTTGCGCGCCGCTGCACGCCGCGGCGCAGCGGCCGAACCCGACGAGCCGGTCGTGGTGACCGCGAGCTTCACGGTGGACCTGGCGGCGAAGAAGGTCACCCGTGGCGGCGTCGAAGTGCACCTGACGCCCACCGAGTGGGGCATGCTGGAAATGCTGGTGCGCAATCGCGGAAAACTGGTGGGCCGCAAGGAACTTCTGCAGGAGGTGTGGGGCCCGGCGTATGCCACCGAGACCCACTACCTGCGGGTGTATCTGGCGCAGCTGCGGCGCAAGCTCGAAGACGATCCGAGCAACCCGAAACATCTGCGCACCGAGGCCGGCATGGGCTACCGGTTCGAGGCCTGACCGGCTTACGCCTTGCGCGCAACCCCGCCGTAGGCACCGGAGCGCTCCGGGAATTCGCCCACGTCGCTCGGCGACTCCGGCCGCCACAGCGGCAGGTGCACCAAGCCCGGCTCGAGCATGGTGAGCCCGGCGAAATACGTGGCGATCTCGTCCTTGGTGCGCAGCACGATCTCGGTGGAGGTGCGGCCGGAAAGCTTCTGCGCCTCCAGCACTTCCGTCGGCTGGCCGTCCAGCGTGGCGTGCGTGATCGCCAGATAGCTGCCGGCCGGCAGCGCGTTCACGAGCGTGGCGACCGCACCCGCCGGATCCCGATCGTCGGATACGAAGTGGAGCACGCCCAGCAACAGCAGCGCGACCGGCTCGTCGAAATCGATCAGCCTGCGGACCACCGGATCCGCGAGGATGCGATCCGCATCGGCGACGTCCGCCTGGATGATTCCGGCGTTCGCGTTGCCGGCCAGGATCGCCTCACTGTGTGCCACCGCAACGGGGTCGATGTCGACGTACACCACGCGCGCCTGCGGATCGTGTGCCTGCGCCACTTCGTGCACGTTTCCGACCGTCGGGATGCCCGAGCCGATGTCGAGGTATTGCCGGATTCCCGCGTCGCTCAGGACGTTGATCAGTCGCCGCAACAGATCCCGGTTCGCTCGCATGGTCTCGGCGACATTCGGTGTCATAGCGAGGATTTGGTTCGCCAACTGGCGGTCGACCTCGAAATTGTGCATGCCGCCGACGAAATAGTCGTACACCCGCGATGCGCTCGGGCGATCGAGATCGATGCCCTCCGGTGCCCAGCTCGGTCGCGTCATGTGCTGCCCCTCCAACGTTCTGCGCCCGGCCCGCCCGCCGGTGCCGGCCCGCGGGCTCGAGCCTACGGCAGAGGCGGCGTCCCGGTGGCACGCCGATGCGGTTACGATCGGTCGGTGAGCCGGACTGCCTGGGTGGGGCCGCAGCACGGCGACTCGCGGGCCACGCTCGCCGCGGAATGGGCGGCGGCAGTCCTGCCTGTCCCAGACCATGTGGTGCCGATGAGCCTGCACGACGCGAACGCTCTGTTCGCCGAATTGGCGACCGAACTGGAGCACTCCACGGGCGAGCCCGATGTTGCGGCCGGTGCCTCGGCGGTCGGCGCGCGGCTGGCACGCGCCCACTTCGTCGGCGATGGGGTGCTCGGGCGCAGCCTCGCCGTGTTGCAAGATCATTTCACGCGGGCGGAGCTGCCGCCGCATCTGCTCGGCGAACTGGTCACCGGGTTCGCGCTCGGTTACGTGCGCGCGTTTCGCGGCTGGTTGCTCGCGGAGCAGGAAAGCATCCGGCGCGCCGAGGTCGCCGCCCGGCAGGCGGCTCAGGATCGCTTGCGCGACAGCGAAGCCCGGATGCGGGCAGTGTTCGCGCAGGCTGGCGTCGGGGCCGGGCTCTCCGACATGGACGGCAACATCATCGAGGTCAACGCCGCCTTCGCAGGGATGCTCGGGTACGGAGTAGCGGAGTTCAGCCAGTTCAACGTACGCGAACTCGGCCATCCCAGCGACGACGCCGACACGTGGAAACTCTACGGCGACATCGTCAGCGGGGTACGTGACGGCGTGCAGGTGGAAAAGGCGTACTTCCACCGGGACGGCAGCACCGTGTGGACCAACCTCAACGTGTCGCTGATTCGCGATGCCGACGGCCGCCCGGCCTACACGCTGGTGCTGCTGGAAGACATCTCGGAGCGGCGGGCGCTGCGCGAACGCCTGCACTACCGCGCCAATCACGATCAGCTGACCGGCCTGCCCAACCGGTCCCGGTTCTTCGACGAGCTGGCGATCGCCTTTGCCGAAGGCGCCGCGTCCGTCGGCCTCTGCTATATCGATCTGGACAATTTCAAGTCCGTCAACGACACCCTCGGGCACTCCGTCGGCGATGCGCTGCTGGTCCAGGTGGCTACCCGGTTGCGCCGTTGCGCGGTCACGTCCGACCGCGTGGTCGCGCGCATGGGTGGCGACGAGTTCACCATCCTCGTGCCCAAAATCGATGGCCCGCAAGAGGTTACCGAGATCGCGCGCAGCGTCGCGGGCGCGCTGGCGGCGCCGTTCGACGTGCACGGGCACAAACTGTCGATCACCGCCAGCGTCGGAGTCATCGCCCAATGCGTCGACGACAGCACACCCGCAGAACTGCTGCGCGGGGCCGACACCGCAATGTACTGGGCCAAGGCCGACGGGGGCGGGTTCGCCGTATTCGATCCCAGCCGCGGCAGCAAAGAGCACACCCGGATCAAGCTCGCCGCCGCCATCACCGATGCCATCGACAACGGCGAGTTCTTCCTCGAATACCAGCCGATCGTCGCACTGTCCGACGACCGCGTGGTCGCCGTCGAGGCGCTGTTGCGCTGGCAGCACCCCGAGCTCGGCGTGCTGCCGCCGCGGCGCTTCCTCGATCTGGCCGAGGAGAAGGGTGTCATCGCCGACCTCGGCCGCTTCGTACTGCACCGCGCGTGCACCGACGTCGCCGGCTGGCGACGCGAATTCGGTTCGCGGGCACCGCGAGTCAGCGTGAACGTGGCCGCGATGGAGGTCGACGACCCGGGCTGGGTGGCGCATGTGCGCCGGATCGTCGCCGCATCCGGGGTGCCCACCGACCTGCTCCAGTTCGAGCTGACCGAACGTGCGCTGATGAGCACCACGGGCGCTCCGCTGCGGGCGTTGCAGGAACTGTCGGGTGACGGCATCGCGGTGGCCATCGACGATTTCGGCACCGGCTACTCGAACCTCGCCTATCTCGGCAAGTTGCCGCTCGACGTCGTCAAGCTCGCCGGCCCGTTCGTCACGAGCGTCGAGGCGGCCGAGACCACCGGCCCTCGCGACCTGGTGGTGCTCGAAGCGATCGTCCAACTCGCACACGACCTCGGCCTGTCCGTTACCGCCGAATGCGTCGAAACCGAACATCAGGTGGTGCGGCTACGCGCACTCGGCGTGGACTCCGCGCAAGGCTGGTACTTCGCGCGGCCGATGCCCGCGCAGGCGATCACCCAGCTGCTGCGGCCCGGGAACAGCGCACCCGCTCGGATGGTTTGATCGTGTCATGGCTGACAAGCAACCGACCGAACTGTGGGTGGAACGCACGGGTACTCGTCGCTACACGGGGCGCAGCTCCCGCGGCGCCGAGGTGTTGATCGGATCGGGCACGGTGGAGGGGGTGTTCACTCCCGGCGAGCTGCTCAAGATCGCGCTCGCCGCGTGCACCGGACTGAGCTCGGACTTTCCGTTCGCGAACCGGCTCGGCGACAACTACGACGTCACCATCCGAGTCTCCGGAGATGCCGACCGGGAGAACGAGACGTACCCGGAACTGAAGGAGGTCGTCGAGGTCGACCTGTCCGAGCTGGATGCGGCCGGCCGCGAACGGCTGCTCACCACGGTCGAGCGCGCCGTCGACAAGGCATGCACCGTCGGACGGACGTTGAAGGCGGGCAGCAAGATCACGCTCGAATTCGATGTCGACCACCTCTGAGGTTCGCCTCACCGCCTGGGTGCACGGTCACGTGCAGGGCGTCGGCTTTCGCTGGTGGACCCGGTGCCGCGCGCTGGAACTCGGGCTCACCGGCACGGCCACCAACACCGCCGACGGCCGGGTGCTCGTCGTCGCCGAGGGGCGCCGGGCACGCTGTGCCGACCTGCTGAGACTACTGAGATCCGGCGAGACCCCGGGACGCGTCGACCTTGTTGTGGAAAGCTGGGGCGACGCGAAGGGCGACATGACGGGATTCGAGGAGCGTTAGTGACAAACGGGGACGATTCGGAGCAGACTCCGCCGCCCATGCGGCCGAATCAGCCGCAGACTCCGCCCCCGTTGCGGCCGAACCAGGGGTCGACGCCGCCGCCGATGCGGCCGAATCAGCCGCCGAGCGCCAGGCCGCCGGCGCCGCCGAATCAACCGCCGCCGGGTGCCAACCCGCCGCCACTGCGGCCGAATCAGCCGCCGCAGCAGGCCGATTCGGGTGCCACGCCGCCGCCCCTGCGGCCGAATCAGCCTCCGAATGCCACCCCGCCGCCGGTGCCCCCGAACCGGCCGCAGTCGCCGGGAGCGTCCCAGCCGCCGGCGGGTCCCGACCAGGATCCGCCTTCGGCGCAGCCGCCGGGATCGCCGCCGTTGCCGTCGTCGTATCCGCCGCCGGTGCCGCCGGCCGCACCGCAACAGCCGTCGATCCCACCCGCCGCGCCACCGCAGCCGCACGCGGGTCGGATGCGTCGCCAAGAGCGCGGCGTCACCCAGCCGCGGCCGCCGTCGGTAGCCGAGGCCCGGGCGCGGGAAAAGGCCGAACGCCAGCAACGTGAAGCGCAGCAGCTCGCGCAGCAGACCGCCGAACGCAAACGCAAGCGCAACCGCAGGCTCATCGGCGGTGCCGCCGTCGTCGGCGTCGTGGGAGTTGTTGCCGGACTCGGCTATTGGGCGTTGTCCGGCGACGACGTGACCGCGCAGTGCGTACAGGAGGACGTGAACGGCCAACCGGTGATCGTCGACGACGACTACTGCGACGAGAGCGGCAGCCGGTTCACAAGTTCCGGCGGGCACGTCTCCAACGGATTCTTCATCTACAGCGGCCATCAGTACCGCTACTACTACGGCAGCAAGGGCTCGGTGGGGCAGCGCCCGAGCGGTGGCACCACCGTCAAGCCGAAGGGCGCGACCATCAAGACCAAGTCCGGCACCACAATTCAGCGCGGCGGGCTGGGCAGCAAGTCCGGCGGAAAGAGCAGCGGCTCGTAACATGCGCAGAGTCAGAGGCAACCCGCGGCCGGGCTGGCAGCAGACCATCGAATCGCAGGGTCTCGTATTCGGCAGTCCCGCACGCGATTCCAACGGCGCGATGCGTCCGTACTGGGACGAGTCGGTGCACTACGAGTTCGACATGGACGAGGTGCTCGCCCTCGAAACGCAGGTCGAGGTGCTGCACTCGATGTGCCTGAAGGCCGTCGAGCAGGTGATCCTCACCGAACGGTTCGCGGATTTCGGCCTGCCGGAGTGGAGTTGGGAACCGATCAAGCAGTCCTGGGAGCGCTCCGACCCGCACGTATACGGGCGTTTCGACCTGCGCTACGACGGTCGTCGGCCACCGAAACTGTTGGAGTACAACGCCGACACCCCCACATCGCTACTCGAAGCTGCGATCGTGCAGTGGCACTGGCTGACCGACCTGTACCCGAACGACGACCAGTGGAATTCGTTGCACGAGAAGCTCGTCGAGCGATGGAAGCAGCTGCGCGACGTGCTGCCCGCCACCGAGCTGCATTTTTCGTGGTCGGCGGCGGACTTTTCCGGCGAGGACAACGTCACCACGGCCTATATGCAGGAAACCGCCGCCGAAGCCGGCTTCGACACGATTGCGCTGCCGGTCGAGGAAATCGGTTGGGACACACTGCTGAAGCGGTTCGTCGACCTCGAAGAAGCTCCCATCCATGCGATGTTCAAGTTGTATCCGTGGGAATGGGTACTCGACGACGATTTCGGTAGGAACGTCCTCGCCAGCCTGCCCGGCACCATGTGGCTCGAGCCGTTGTGGAAGTCGATTCTGTCGAACAAGGCGATCCTCGCGGTGCTGTGGGAGATGTATCCCGGACATCCGAACCTGTTGCCCGCCTACCTCGACGACCCCCACGAACTCACCGAGTATGTGCGCAAACCCAAGCTCGGCCGCGAGGGTGCCAACATCACCATCGTCGGCGCCGGGCTGGAGACCGCCACCGGCGGCGTGTACGGCGCCGAAGGCTTCGTCTACCAGCTGCTCGACCCGCTGCCCGAATTCGACGACATGCGACCGGCTTTGGGGGCATGGATCGTCGGCGACACCGCCGCGGGACTTGGCATCCGCGAGACCGCCGGGCTCGTCACCGACGACGGCGCGGCGTTCGTACCACACCGAATCCCGGAAAACTGAAAGCGAGACAACGGATGACAACAACTTTGGCGCTCGAGAGCGAGTTCTGGAACTCGCTCGGCCGCGGTGTCGGCGCGATCCTGCTGTACGCGGTCGTCGGCCTGGTGCTGATGATCGTCGGGTTCTACGCGATCGACCTCACCACCCCCGGCAAGCTGCGCGAGCTGGTGCGCCAAGGCCTCCCGAACGCCGTCATCGTCACCGCCACGGGCATGGTGAGCATGGCGTTCATCGTGGTGCTCGCGATCTACGCCTCGTCGGGCAAGCTCAGCGAGGGCCTGATCAACGCGCTGGTGTTCGGCCTGGTCGGCATCATCGCGCAGGTCGTCTCGGTGCGCGTGCTCGAAGCGCTCACCGGCATCGACATCGGCACCGCCATCCAGTCCCCGAACTACGACCCGGCCGCCTGGGTGGTCGCCGCCGCGCACTTCGCACTGGGACTCGTCGTGGCCGTCGCGATTCTGTAGACGGCTGCGAGGCCGTGGGCGATGCTCTCGTGATCGCGGCAATCGAACAGTGCACGCGTTCCTGAAAGGTGGCGCGGATCGACGGGTGGTTGGCCGGATCCACCCACGCCACCCGGTAACCTTGAGCAACCATGCCGACCGATAGCGCACGATGCATCTGAAGAGCCTGACGCTGAAGGGGTTCAAATCCTTCGCGTCGGCCACCACGTTGCGGTTCGAGCCCGGGATCACCTGTGTGGTGGGGCCCAACGGCTCCGGCAAGTCGAATGTCGTCGATGCGTTGACCTGGGTGATGGGGGAGCAGGGCGCAAAGGCGTTGCGCGGCGGCAAGATGCAGGATGTCATCTTTGCGGGCACGGCGGGCCGGGCGCCGCTCGGACGCGCCGAGGTGACGCTGACGATCGACAACTCCGACGGGGCGCTGCCCATCGAGTACTCGGAGGTGTCGATCACGCGGCGCATGTTCCGCGACGGCGCCGGCGAGTACGAGATCAACGGCAATTCCTGCCGGCTGATGGACGTGCAGGAACTGCTCAGCGACTCCGGCATCGGCCGCGAAATGCACGTTATCGTCGGGCAGGGCCAGTTGTCGGCGA
>CAKZIX010000146.1 GCA_936936565.1 uncultured Nocardiaceae bacterium
ACGATGCGCAGCGCGTCGACGTCGAGGCCGGAGTCGGTCTCGTCGAGGATCGCGATCTTCGGCTTGAGCAGACCGAGCTGCAGGATCTCGTGGCGCTTCTTCTCGCCGCCCGAAAAGCCTTCGTTCACACTGCGTTCGGCGAAGGCGGCGTCGATGTCGAGCTCGCCCATCGACTCCTTGACTTCCTTGACCCAGTGCCGCAACTTGGGCGCCTCGCCGCGCACGGCGGTCGCGGCGGTGCGCAGGAAGTTCGACATCGACACACCCGGCACCTCGACGGGGTACTGCATCGCCAGGAACAGCCCGGCGCGAGCGCGCTCGTCGACGCTCATCTCGAGCACGTCTTCTCCGTCGAGGGTGATCGAACCGGCGGTAACGGTGTACTTCGGATGCCCGGCGATCGCGTACGACAGCGTCGACTTGCCGGAGCCGTTGGGGCCCATGATCGCGTGCGTCTCACCGGAATTCACCGTGAGGTCGACACCCTTGAGGATCTCCTTCGACTCGCCCTCGGGGGTGTCGATGGAAACGTGCAAACCTTCGATCTTCAACGTGGTCATGCTCAGGCTCCAATCGCTGCCAGTTCGGCCTCGATGGCTGCCTCGAGGCGTTCGCGGACCTGCGGCACCGCGATCTTGCTGATGATTTCGCCGAAGAACCCGCGCACCACGAGTCGTCGGGCCAGGTCTTCCGGAATGCCGCGCGCACGCAGGTAGAACAGCTGCTCGTCGTCAAAACGCCCAGTGGCGCTGGCGTGTCCGGCACCGACGATCTCGCCGGTCTCGATCTCCAGGTTCGGCACCGAGTCGGCGCGGGCGCCGTCGGTGAGCACCAGGTTGCGGTTCACCTCGAAGGTGTCGGTGCCCTCGGCGGCGGCGCGGATCAGCACGTCGCCGATCCATACCGTGCGCGCATCGGGCGCACCCTCGCGGCCCTGCAGCGCGCCCTTGTAGACGACGTTCGACTTGCAATGCGGCACCGCGTGATCCACGAGCAAGCGCTGTTCGAAGTGCTGGCCGGCGTCGGCGAAGTACAGGCCGAGCAGTTCGGCGTCGCCGCCCGGGCCGTCGTAGCGCACGTTGGCGGACACGCGCACCAGGTCGCCGCCGAGGGTGACGTTGGTGTGGCGCAGCACGGCGTCGCGGCCGAGCTTGGCGTGGTGCTGGGTGACGTGCACGGCGTCGTCGGCCCAGTCCTGAATCGCGACGACGGTGAGCTGCGCACTGTCACCGAGCACGAATTCGACGTTCTCGGCGTAGGTTCCGCTGCCGCGGTAGTCGAGGATCACCGTGGCCTTGGCGAACGCGCCCAGGCGCAACTGCAGGTGTCCGTAGGCGTAGGCGTCGACACCCGGGCCCGGAACCACGATCGAAATCGCGTCCGCGACTTCGGTTTCCTTGCCGACCGACACGATCACGGCGTGCTCGAACGTCGAATATGCCTGGGCGGCAACCCGATCCGACGGCACACCGGCGGCGCCGAGGCGCTCGTCGGTGCGGGTGACCGGCTCGACCGTCACGCCGGCGTCGGCGAGGCCCGCAGGGTGGGACACCTCATAGGCAATCCCGGCGTCTTGCCCCGCGGTGCCGTCGTGCAGCCCGCGCAACCGGCGCAGCGGGGTGAACCGCCACGCCTCGTCGCGGCCCGAGGGCACCTCGAAGGCGTTCACGTCGAAGGACGAGAAGACCTCACCCTTGTTGACGGCAGGCCGCGCCTCGGCAGCAACCGCTACATTTTCAGCAGTCACTTAGCCGACCGCTCCTTCCATCTGCAGTTCGATGAGCCGGTTCAGCTCGAGGGCGTACTCCATCGGCAGTTCCTTGGCGATGGGCTCGACGAAGCCGCGCACGACCATCGCCATGGCCTCGTCCTCGGTGAGGCCGCGGCTCATCAGGTAGAACAGCTGGTCCTCGGACACCTTGGAGACGGTGGCCTCGTGACCCATCGTCACGTCGTCCTCGCGGATGTCGACGTAGGGGTAGGTGTCCGAACGCGACACCGTGTCCACCAGCAGGGCGTCGCACTTCACCGTGGACTTGGAACCGTAGGCACCCTTGTTCACCTGCACGAGGCCGCGGTAGGACGCCCGGCCACCGCCGCGCGCGACCGACTTGGAGACGATCGTCGAACTCGTGTGCGGCGCCAGGTGCAGCATCTTCGCGCCCGTGTCCTGATGCTGGCCCTCACCGGCGAACGCCACGGACAGCACCTCGCCCTTGGCGTGCTCGCCCGTCATCCACACGGCCGGGTACTTCATGGTGACCTTGGAGCCGATGTTGCCGTCGATCCACTCCATGGTGGCGCCGGCCTCGGCCTTGGCCCGCTTGGTGACCAGGTTGTAGACGTTGTTCGACCAGTTCTGGATGGTCGTGTAGCGGCAGCGGCCGCCCCTCTTCACGATGATCTCGACGACCGCGGAGTGCAGCGAATCCGAGCTGTAGATCGGCGCGGTGCACCCCTCGACGTAGTGCACGTAGGCACCCTCGTCGACGATGATCAGCGTCCGCTCGAACTGGCCCATGTTCTCGGTGTTGATCCGGAAATAGGCCTGCAGCGGAATGTCGACGTGCACGCCCGGCGGCACGTAGATGAACGAGCCACCCGACCACACCGCGGTGTTCAGCGCGGAGAACTTGTTGTCACCGGCCGGAATGACCGTGCCGAAGTACTCCTGGAAAATCTCCGGGTGCTCGCGCAGGCCGGAGTCGGTGTCCAGGAAGATCACGCCCTGGGCCTCCAGGTCCTCACGGATCTGGTGGTAGACGACCTCGGACTCGTACTGCGCGGCGACGCCGGCGACCAGGCGCTGCTTCTCCGCCTCCGGGATGCCGAGCCGGTCGTAGGTGTTCTTGATGTCTTCGGGCAGCTCCTCCCAGGACGCCGCCTGCTTCTCCGTGGAGCGCACGAAGTACTTGATGTTGTCGAAGTCGATGCCGTCGAGCTTGGAGCCCCAGGTGGGCATCGGCTTGCGGTCGAAAATACGCAGGGCCTTCAGGCGCTGCTCGAGCATCCACTCGGGCTCGTTCTTCTTGCCCGAGATGTCGCGAACGACGGCCTCGGACAGACCGCGCTGCGCGGCGGCACCTGCGACGTCGCTGTCCGACCAGCCGTAGCCGTAATTGCCCAGGGAGGCAATGGTCTCCTCCTGGGTCAGCGTCGCCGAGTCGCTCCGCTCCTGGATCTCAGTCATAGCGCTCCTTGCCGTTTCGGTGCGGGCTGTGCACCGAGAGGTACGTGGGTAGTGCAGGCGCAGTCGCCGTTGGCGATGGTCGCCAGGCGCTGCACGTGGGTGCCGAGCAGGTTCCGGAAGGCGTCCAGCTCGGCCTCGCAGAGTTCCGGGAACTCCTCGGCGACGTGGCTCACCGGGCAGTGGTGCTGGCAGATTTGCACGCCCGCTCCCACCTCGCGGGTGGACGCCGCGAAACCTGCCGAGGTGAACGCGTCCGCGATCTCCTGCGCCTTGCCGGCCTTGTCCTCCTGCGCCGGCTCGACGTCGGCGACGACGGCCTGCACCCGACGACGCGCGAACTCGCGGATCGCGGCGTCGCCGCCGATCTCCCGCAGGTGGCGCATGGCCGCCGCCGCGATGTCGTCGTACGAGTGCCCGAGGCGGCCACGACCGGCGGCAGTGAGCTGATACTGCTTGGCCGGACGACCGCGCCCCTTCTGCTGCCAGCGCGCCGACATGGTCGCACGGGCCTCACCGGCCTCGATGAGCGCATCCAGGTGGCGGCGCACGCCGGCGGCACTGAGACCGAGCTTGGACCCGATCGCCGTAGCCGTGATGGGTCCGTCTTCGAGCAGCAGCTGCACGATCGCTGCTCGCGTGTGACCGTCCGCGGGCACGACAGGTGCACCTGGTGCGCCTGCCTTGGCCGTCGATCCCACGCTTTTCACAACACCAGTGTGACGGAATTCGATTCCCAGGTCTACGAAGGGTGCCCTGTGTAACAAGAGGTGAACGCTACGCTGCGTGCTGTGACGACACCTGGGCGACGGGACCTGGCACTGGGTTCGCGGGTTGTGCGGTTCGCGCGGCGCGCGCTGGGCATCGATGTCCGCAACGACCACACCTTCGCCTCGCTGCACGGCGACGAACGCGAACTACCCGGTCTCGACACCCGTGAAGAGGTTGCGCTCAACCGGGTCCGGCTGCTCGGCGCCACGGCGACGGTGATGATGGCCATCGGCGCCCTCGGCGCCGGCGCCCAGCCGGTGTTGCAGAATCCGGTCGCCGGGATGCGGCTGTTCAGCCTGCTGTCCCGGATGCCGACGACGGCCATGGCGATCACCATGACCGGCGCCGTCCTGCTGGTGCTGTCCTGGCTGCTGTTGGGCCGGTTCGCGCTCGGCACCACCCGGCGTCTCACCCGCGCGCAGCTGGACCGAACGTTGTTGCTCTGGATCCTGCCGCTCACCGTCGCACCGCCCATGTTCAGCCGCGACGTGTACTCCTACCTGGCACAAAGCGAGATCACCGCCCGCGGCATCGACCCCTACAGCGTCGGGCCCGCGCAGGCACTCGGCGTCGATCACGTGCTCACCCGCACCGTGCCGACCATCTGGCGCGACACTCCCGCCCCCTACGGCCCGCTGTCGCTGTGGCTCGGGCGCGGCATCTCGGCGATCGTCGGCGACAACATCGTGGCCGGCATCTTCCTGCACCGGCTCCTCGCGCTCGTCGGCGTGGCGCTCATCGTCTGGGCGCTGCCCAGGTTGGCCCGCCGCTGCGGCGTCGCCGTCGTCAGCGCCCTGTGGCTGGGCGCGGCCAATCCGCTGGTGATCTTCCACTTGGTGTCCGGGGTGCACAACGAAGCGCTCATGATCGGGCTCATGGTGGCCGGGCTGGAGCTGTGCCTGCGCGCCATCGACAGCACCGCCGAGTTACGCGGGCCACAATTCTGGTTGTTCCTCGGCGGCGTGTCGGTGCTGGCGTTGTCGTCGACGGTGAAAATTCCCTCCGCGCTGGCGCTGGGCTTCGTCTGGCTGGCGCTGACCCGGCGCTGGGGCGGTAGCCTGCGCGCGCTGGTCACCTCGGCGGCGCTGATGGGCGCGGTCGCGCTCGCCGTCACATTGGTCGTCAGTTTCGGCAGCGGTCTCGGCTTCGGGTGGATCAACACGCTGGGCACGGCCAACGCGGTGCGCAGCTGGATGTCGTTGCCGACGTCCACCGGGATCGCCACCGGCTTCGTCGGGGTGCTGCTCGGGCTCGGCGATCACACCACCGCCATCCTGTCGATCGCGCGCCCGATCGCCGCCTGCGCCGCGGGTCTGATCGTGGTGCGGATGCTGGTGGCCACCTATTCGGGACGGCTGCCCGCGGTCGGCGCGCTCGGGGTCGCCTTCGGTGCCGTCGTGCTGTTCTTCCCGGTGGTGCAGCCCTGGTACCTGTTGTGGGGCGTCATCCCGCTCGCCGCGTGGGCCACCCGCCCGGCGTTTCGCATCGCGACCATCTGTTTCTCGACGGTGGTGTGCGTCATCACCATGCCGACGGGCAAGGACGAATCCCCGTGGGTGGTGTTCCAGGCGTCGGTGGCCACCACCGTCGTGTGCGTCCTGGTGATCGTCGCCACACGAAATGTGTTGCCCTGGCGGGCACAACGGAGGGCGCCGGAGCCCGAGCCCCGCACCGGGGCTTACGCTGAATCCTCGTGACCCCGCCTGCCGTTCGCCTCGAGTCCGTGGCGAAGACCTACGGGCTGCTCACGGCAGTCGACGGGCTGAGCCTCGAGCTCGCGCCCGCCACCGTGCTCGCACTCCTCGGCCCCAACGGCGCCGGCAAAACCACCACCGTGGAGATGTGCGAAGGCTTCGTGACACCCGACAGTGGCACGGTGCGTGTTCTCGGCCTGGACCCGATCGCCGATGCCGCCGCGCTGCGGCCGCGGATCGGCGTCATGCTGCAGGGCGGCGGCGCGTATCCGGGCTCGCGAGCCGGTGAGATGCTGTCCCTCGTCGCCAGCTATTCGGCGCACCCACTGGACCCCGAATGGCTGCTGGAGACCCTCGGGCTCGCCGATGCCCGGCACACCCCGTACCGACGGCTGTCGGGCGGTCAACAGCAGCGGCTCGCGCTCGCCTGTGCCATCGTCGGCCGGCCCGAACTGGTGTTTCTCGACGAGCCCACCGCCGGGCTCGACGCGCAGGCCCGGCTGCTCGTCTGGGACCTCGTCGAGGCGCTGCGCCGCGACGGGGTCAGCGTGCTGCTCACCACGCACATGATGGACGAGGCCGAGCATCTGGCCGATCAGCTGGTGATCATCGACCACGGCCAAGTGGTCGCCGCGGGCACGCCCGCCGAGCTCACCACTCGCGGCGCCGAGGGCCAGCTACGCTTCACCGCACCGCCGCAGCTCGATCTCAAACTGCTCGAAGATGCTCTCCCCGAAGGTTATTCGCCACGCGAGGCGGCGCCCGGGCAATACCTGGTGGAGGGCGACATCAATCCGCAGGTGCTGGCCACCGTCACGGCGTGGTGCGCGCGCATCGGCGTGCTCACCACCGACATGCGGGTGGAGCAGCGCCGCCTCGAAGACGTGTTCTTGGAACTGACCGGCCGGGAGTTGCGCGGGTGAACAGATTTGCAGCGGGCACGTTCGCGCCCGATCCGCGCCCCAGCGCGCCCCTGCGGATGCTGGCCGCGCAAACCCGCCTCGAGCTGATTCTGTTGCTGCGCAACGGCGAACAGATCCTGCTGACGATGCTGATTCCGATCACGCTGCTTGTCGGGCTCACGCTGTTGCCGTTCGGCGACATCGCCG
This sequence comes from uncultured Nocardiaceae bacterium, assembly GCA_936936565.1. Lineage (GTDB taxonomy): Bacteria > Actinomycetota > Actinomycetes > Mycobacteriales > Mycobacteriaceae > CAKZIX01. Next base: position 6,762 of record CAKZIX010000146.1, read on the forward strand.
AGCCACGCGTGGCCACGATCGTGCCCGCCGTGATGATGGTCGCCGTCATGTCCACCGCGTTCACCGGCCAAGCCATCGCCGTCGGCTTCGACCGCCGCTACGGTGCACTGAAAAGGCTTGGGGCCACGCCACTTCCGCGCTGGGGCATCATCGCCGGCAAGAGTTCGGCGGTGCTGCTCGTGGTGGTCCTGCAGGCCGTCGTCCTCGGAGTGATCGGCGTCCTGCTGGGCTGGCGCCCGGACGTCGGTGGCCTCGCGCTGGGCGCCGTGGCCATCGCGCTGGGCACCGTCGCGTTCGCCGCGATGGGCCTGCTGCTCGGCGGCACCCTCAAGGCCGAGGTCGTGCTCGCCGTCGCGAACCTGGCCTGGTTCGTGCTGTTGGGCATCGGCAGCATCGTCTTCGCCCCCGACTCGCTGCCCGCCTGGTTGCACGTCGTCGCCCAACTCGTACCCTCCGGCGCCCTGGCCGCCACCCTGCGCGACGCGCTCGACCTGACGGTCAACTGGTACGGCGTGGTCGTCCTCGCGGCCTGGGCCGTCGGGTGCGGGTGGCTGGCCACCCGGTTGTTCCGGTTCACCGCCTGAGCCCTCAACGACGCCCTGTAGTTGACCTGGCCTACCATCGTGTCCGTGCTGTATCGCGGGTTCCTGCAGGTCGTCGATCGTCTTCCGCTGCCGTCGTTGCGGTCGCAGCGGCTGATCGCGATCGCGGTGATCCTGTCCCAGGCCGGGATCTCGGTGACCGGCGCGATCGTGCGGGTCACTGCGTCGGGCCTGGGCTGCCCGACGTGGCCGCAGTGCTTCCCGGGCAGCTTCACCCCGGTGGGCGTATCCGAGGTGCCGGTGCTGCACCAGACCGTCGAATTCGGCAATCGCATGCTCACCGGGGTCGTCGTGCTCTGCGCCGCACTGATCGTGCTGGCGGTCACCCGGGCCCGCCGCCGCAACGAGGTGCTCGCCTACGCCTGGCTGATGCCTGCCGGAACCGTGGTGCAGGCCGTGATCGGCGGGGTCACCGTGCTCACCGGTCTGCTGTGGTGGACGGTCGCCATCCACCTGCTGGCCTCGATGGTGATGGTGTGGCTGGCCGTGGTGCTCTACGTCAAGGTCGGCCAGCCCGACACCGGCACCCCGGCGCCGGCCGTGCCCGCTCCCCTGCGCTGGCTCACCGTCCTGTCCGCGACCGCGCTGGCGGGCGTGCTCGTCGCGGGCACCCTCGTCACCGGCGCCGGCCCGCACGCCGGCGACAAGAGCGCCGACCGCATCGTGCCGCGCCTCGAAGTCGAAATCGTGACGCTGGTGCACCTGCATTCGCAGCTACTCGTCGCCTACCTCGCGCTGCTCGTCGGGCTCGGCTTCGGCCTGTTTGCCGTCGGGGCCCCGAAATCGGTGCTGGTGCGCCTCGAAGTGCTTGTCGCCCTGGTCGTCGCGCAAGCGTTCGTTGGCGTCGTGCAGTACCTGACGGACGTGCCGGCCGCGCTGGTTGCGATCCATGTTGCGGGTGCGGCCGCCTGCACCGCGGCGACGGCGGCGCTGTGGGCGTCGTGCTTCAGCCGGGAAACGGTGGCCAGCGCAACACCCGTACCCGCCTGACCGTCGAATCCCGGGTGTTTGCCCGGCTCGACGCTAGGGTCGGATCATGTCCGAGTGCGGTGATTTCGAGTTCGAGCGAAAGTTCTTCGTGCAGGACCTGCCGGTCGCTGCCACCGCAGATCCCGCGCCCACGCTGATCGTCCAGGCGTACCTGTTCGCGGCCGACGGCTATGCGGTCCGGGTCCGTGTGCAGGGTCCGGCACCGGCCGAGCTACCCGAGGCCACCGCCGACCTCGTCGACGCGCTCGGCGACACGGCCCTGGGGACCATGGCGGCCAAGGGCCCGGCCGCCGGTGGCACCCGATACGAGGCCGAACGCGAACTGGACGGAATGGTCGCCGGACAAATCGTGCGCCGCGCCGAGCACGTGGTGGCAAAGGTGCGGTACTCGGCGTGGATCGACGAAGACGGGTGGGTCATCGACCGATTCCTCGGCGACAACGCACCACTCGTGGTCGCCGAGGTCGAACGCAGCGGGCCCGTCGTCGACCTGCGGATACCGGAGTTCTGCGTCACCGAACTGTCCGAAGACGAACGATTCAAGAACGAGTTCCTCGCCCACCAGCCCTACGGCACCTGGGCCGTGGACTTCCAGCGGGAGCTGGCGCTACTCGGACCGCGATACGTCCGCTTTCTCGGCGAGAACCGCCTCTCCTGAGCAGCGCTAGACGATCACTTCGTTGCGCGCCTTCGGGAAGCGTGTCTGCCTGGCCACCCAGCCGGCCATCTTGGCGTAGTGGCCCCCGCGCGGCGTAGCGGCGGCGACGAGCTCGCGCTCCCACTCTTCGGCGATGGTGATCGCATCGAATTCGGCGATCGCGGCCTTGGCAGTGTCGAGGTCGGCAACCACCCGGTCGCCCAGGACACCGTCGGCGCCGACGAGCGTGATCCGGACGCCGGCGGTGCCGACCGGCTGCAGCACTGCGCTGGCGGTGCCGCCGTGCTCGGCCAGGAACTTTTCGAGCGACTTCACAACTCCGCCAGGCACCTTCGTCATGGCGCCAGAATACCGGCCGCCTCGGCGCACCCCGACACGCACAGGTACAAAGGGCGCATGCGCGCGATTCGAGTAACCGAGCTCGGCGGTCCCGACGTTCTCGTTCCCGAGGAGGTTGCGAACCCGCAGATCGGCCCCGGCCAGGTGTTGGTGCGGACCGCGGCGATCGGCGTCAACTTCATCGACACCTACATCCGCACCGGCACCTATCCCCGAGCGGTGCCCTACGTCCCGGGCGCCGAGGGCACCGGCGTCGTCGAGCAGGTCGGCGCGGACGTCACCGACGTCGCGGTGGGCGATCGGGTGGCCTGGGCGGCGGCCGAGGGGTCCTATGCCGAGTTGGTCGCCGTGGATGCCGACAACGCCGTGCCGGTGCCCGACGGCATCGACCCCGCGGTGGCGGCGAGCGCGCTGTTGCAGGGCATGACGGCGCACTACCTGCTCGAATCGGTGTACACCCCGCAGCCCGGCGAGCCGATCCTCGTGCACGCCGGCGCGGGCGGGGTCGGGCTGGTTCTGACCCAGCTGGCGAAAGCCAAAGGCGCGCAGGTCATTACGACGGTCTCGTCGGATGAGAAGGAACAGCTGTCGAAGGCGGCGGGTGCGGACCGCGTGCTGCGCTACGGGCCGAATCTGGCTACCACTGTGCGCGAGATCACCGGAGACGGTGTCGCCGCCGTCTACGACGGCGTCGGCAAGGACACCTTCGACGAGAGTCTCGCGTCGCTGCGCGTGCGCGGCACGCTGGCACTGTTCGGCGCGGCGAGCGGGCCGGTGCCGCCGGTGGATCCGCAACGTCTCAACCGCGCCGGTTCGGTGCTGCTGACCCGGCCGTCGCTGGTCCATTTCACCCGCGACCGGGCCGAGCTGCGTTGGCGCGCGGGCGCAATATTCGACGCAATCGCCAACGGCGCGTTGCAGATTCGCATCGGCGCCCGGTACCCGCTAGAACAGGCCGCGCAAGCCCACCGCGACCTCGAAGGCCGCAAGACCACCGGTTCCATCGTGCTGCTGCCCGGACCGAACGGCGCTACCGTGGATGGAACGGAACCCATCACGAAGGAGGAGGACTCATGACCGCAGACTTCTTCGAACTCGGCACCGAGACACCAGCGGCCGACGCCGCTGAGCAGCACGCCGACCTCGTACCGCACGACGACAGCCCACTCACGACGATCGATCCGGCGACCGGCAACATCGCCGATCTCGCCGAGCAGGCGCGCGTGGTGGAGCTCGACGAGGACGACTACCGCTGACTCCGGGCGCGTTTGCGCCGCGCGTCTCGTGGCAACCGCTACGAGAGACGAAAGGAGTCCGACATGAGCTCTACGCTGGCGAACCGGACGATCGCCATCCTGGCCACCGACGGCGTCGAAGAGGTGGAACTCACCGAACCGCGCGCCGCGGTGGAGGCCGCAGGCGCGACGACGGCCCTGGTGTCCCTACAATCCGGCGACATCCAGGCCCGCCGCCACGACGTCGAACCGGGCGAGACGTTCCGCGTCGACAAGACGGTGCACGAGGTGTCGCCGGAGGACTTCGACGGCCTGCTGCTGCCCGGCGGCACCACCAATCCGGACCGGCTACGCCAGGAACCGGCTGCGGTCGCGTTCGTCAAGGCGTTCGTCGAGTCCGGCAAGCCCGTCGGCGTCATCTGCCACGGCCCGTGGACCCTCGTCGAGGCCGACGTGGTGCGCGGACGCACCCTCACCGCCTACCCGAGTGTGCGTACCGACATCCGCAACGCCGGCGGCACCGTGGTCGACGAAGCCGTGGTAGTCGACAACGGCTTGGTGTCCAGCCGCAATCCGGGGGACTTGGAAGCGTTCTGCGCGAAGATCGTCGAAGAGTTCGCCGAGGGCCGTCACCAGGGGTGAGGTCAGAACCAGCTGCCGATCGTCGACCAGCCGAGGACCGAATCCACGGCCAGGCCGCAGAACACGATGGCCAGGTAGTTGTTCGACTGCAGGAACAGCCGCAGCGGCTTCACCGACTCGCCACGCTTGACCCCGCTGTAGAGCTGGTGGGCCATCAGCAGGAACCAGGCACCGGCGACGAGCGCGACGGCCGTGTACACCGGGCCGGTGACGGGAACCAGCGCGAGCGTGGCGCCGACCGTCAGCCAGGTGTAGACGACGATGCGCTTGGTGACGAACTCTTCGGTGGCCACCACGGGCAGCATCGGGACGCCCGCTGCGCGGTAGTCCTCCTTGTAGCGCATGGCGAGCGCCCAGGTGTGCGGCGGCGTCCAGAAGAAGATCACCGCGAACAGTGCCAGCGCCGGCCAGGCGATGGAGCCCGTGACCGCCGACCAGCCGACGAGGGCGGGCATGCAGCCGGCGGCGCCGCCCCAGACCACGTTTTGCGAGGTGCGGCGTTTGAGGCCCAGGGTGTAGACAAAGACGTAGAACAAAATCGTCGCGACGACGAGGGCGCCGGAGAGCAGATTCGCCTGCCACCACAGCCACGCGAAGGACGCGATGCCGAGCACCAGGCCGAAGATCAGCGCATGGCGGGTGGGTACGGCCTCGCGCGCCAGCGGACGCCGCTCGGTGCGCTTCATCACCTTGTCGATGTCCGCGTCGGCGACGCAGTTGAGCGTGTTCGCGCTGGCGGCACCGAGCCAGCCGCCGAACAGCGTGGCCAGGATGAGCCCGACGTTCACGTGGCCACGGTCGGCCAACAGCATCGTCGGAATGGTGGCCACGAGCAGCAGCTCGATGACGCGCGGCTTGGTGAGCGCGAGGTAGGCGAGCGGGCGCGCGATCCACCGGGGGCGCGCCGACTCGGAGCGCGACTCGCCGAGCGACCCGGTCTTGGAGGCGGAACCGCTGTGGCCAGCGAGGCCGTGGCCACCCTGCGCAATCCGCACTATTTCTCCTCGTCTGAACCGACTACTACACAAGATGGTAGACGCCGCTGCGCGTGCTCAACGCCGAACCCCCACATGGTGGCACGCACATCGCCGCGACCGCGAATCGCGGATCGAGGGGATCGACGACGTTCGGGTAGCGGGACAACTAGGGTGGAGGCGGTATACCGGCAGCCTCCGCACCGCCACCATTCGACGACTTCCAGGAGACTTCTGCTCGTGTCGATCACCGACGACATCCGCGAACTGACCCAGGCCGATCATCCTTCGGACTGGACCGATTTGGACACTCGGGCCGTCGACACGGTCCGCGTTCTCGCCGCGGACGCGGTGCAGAAGGTCGGCAACGGCCACCCCGGCACGGCCATGAGCTTGGCCCCCCTGGCGTACACCCTGTTCCAGCACACCATGCGCCACGACCCGGCGGATCCCGACTGGGCGGGCCGCGACCGGTTCGTGCTCTCCTGCGGGCACTCCAGCCTCACTCTCTACATCCAGCTCTACCTGGCCGGTTTCGGCCTCGAGCTCGACGATCTGAAGGCGCTGCGTACGTGGGGCTCCAAGACGCCGGGCCACCCCGAGCACGGCCACACCGCGGGCGTCGAGATCACCACCGGTCCGCTCGGCCAGGGCCTGGCCTCGGCGGTGGGCATGGCGATGGCGGCCCGCCGCGAGCGGGGCCTGTTCGATCCGGATGCCGCTCCCGGGCAGAGCCCGTTCGATCACTTCATCTACGTGATCGCCTCGGACGGCGACATCGAAGAGGGCGTCACCAGCGAGGCGTCGTCCATCGCGGGCACCCAGCAGCTGGGCAACCTCGTCGTCGTCTACGACGACAACAAGATCTCCATCGAGGACGACACCGCCATCGCCCTCGCCGAAGACACCGCGGCGCGTTACGAGTCCTACGGCTGGCACGTGCAGGTCGTCGAGGGCGGCGAGAACGTCACCGCCATCCGCGAGGCGCTCGAGAATGCCAAGGCCGAGACGGGCAAGCCGTCGTTCATCCTGCTGCGCACCATCATCGGCTACCCGGCGCCCACCTTGCAGAACACGGGTAAGGCGCACGGCGCCGCGCTCGGCGCGGACGAGGTGGCCGCCGTCAAGAAGATCCTCGGCTTCGATCCCGAGCAGACCTTCGAGGTCTCCGAGGAGGTCATCACGCACACGCGCAAGGCGGTCGAGCGCGGCCAGGCGGCCAAGGCGCAGTGGCAGCAGGCGTTCGATGCCTGGGCGCAGGCCAACCCGGAGCGCAAGGCGCTGTTCGACCGGCTGCACGGGCGCCAGCTGCCCGACGGGTGGACCGACGGCCTGCCCACCTGGGAGCCGGACCCGAAGGGCATCGCCACCCGCAAGGCGTCGGCCGGGGTGCTCAAGGCGCTCGGCCCGGTGCTGCCCGAATTGTGGGGCGGTTCCGCGGATCTCGCCGAGTCGAACAACACCACGATCCCCGACTCCCCCAGCTTCGGCCCGGAGTCCATCTCCACCGGCATGTGGAAGGCACACCCGTACGGACGCGTGCTGCACTTCGGTGTCCGCGAGCACGCGATGGGTTCGATTCTCAACGGCATCGCGCTGCACGGGCCCACCCGCCCGTTCGGCGGCACCTTCCTGGTGTTCAGCGACTACATGCGTCCGGCCGTGCGCCTGGCCGCGCTCATGCGCACCCCGGTGATCTACGTGTGGACGCACGATTCCATCGGCCTCGGTGAAGACGGTCCGACGCACCAGCCGATCGAACACCTGGCGGCGCTGCGCGCCATCCCGGGGCTGGACGTGGTGCGTCCGGGTGATGCCAACGAGACCTCGCATGCCTGGCGCGCCGTTATCGACCAGGGCCAAGACAAGGCCGCGCACCGTCCGGCCGGGCTGTGCCTCACCCGCCAGAACCTGCCGGTGCTCGAAGGCACCAGCTACGAGGGCGTTTCCAAGGGCGGCTATGTGCTGGCCGAATCGTCCACGCCGACACCGGATGTCGTGCTGATCGCGACGGGTTCGGAGCTGCAGATCGCCGTCGCCGCGCGCACCAAGCTCGAGGAGCAGGGCATCGGTGCGCGTGTGGTGTCGATGCCGTGTGTCGAGTGGTTCGACGCGCAGGAGCAGAGCTACCGCGACCAGGTGCTGCCGCCCACCATCAAGGCCCGCGTCTCGGTCGAGGCAGGCATCGCGATGCCGTGGTACCGCTTCGTCGGCGACGCCGGCGAAATCGTCTCGATCGAGCACTTCGGTGCCTCGGCCGACTACCAGACGCTGTTCCGCGAGTTCGGTTTCACCGACGAGGCCGTCGTCGCAGCCGCGCAGCGTTCCATCGCCAAAGCGAAGGGATGAGTTCGATGACTCAGAACCAGAACCTCGAAAAGCTGTCCGCACAAGGTGTTTCCGTGTGGCTCGACGACCTGTCGCGGGAACGTGTCGAGTCCGGGAACCTGAAGGAACTGGTCGACACGCGCAGCGTCGTGGGTGTCACCACCAACCCGACGATCTTCCAGACGGCGCTGTCCAAAGGCACCGCCTACGACGCCCAGGTCGCCGAGCTGGCCGCACGCAAGGCCGACGTGGCGGCGGCGATCCGCACCATCACCACCGACGACGTACGCGCCGCGTGCGACGTGCTCGCCCCGGTGTACGAGTCCACCGGCGGGGTCGACGGACGGGTGTCCATCGAGGTCGACCCGTTCCTCGCGCACGACACCGACAAGACGGTCGCCGAGGCGATCGATCTGTGGAAGACGGTGGACCGGCCGAACCTGTTCATCAAGATCCCGGCCACCGAGGCGGGCCTGCCCGCCATCACCCAGGTCATCGGCGAGGGCATCAGCGTGAACGTCACGCTGATCTTCTCGGTCGAGCGGTACTTCTCGGTGATGGGCGCCTACCTCGACGGTCTGGTCCGGGCCCGGCAGAACGGTCACGACCTCGGGAAGATCCATTCGGTCGCTTCGTTTTTCGTCTCTCGGGTGGACTCCGAAATCGACAAGCGACTCGAAGCCATCGGCACCGAGGAAGCGCTCGCGCTGCGCGGCAAGGCCGGTGTCGCCAATGCTCGGCTTGCGTATGCGCGCTACCAGGACGTCTTCGTCGAGCAGGGGCACGGCAAGGCCGGCGACCAGAGCGGCACCATCTACGGCAAGCTCAGTTCCGACAGCGCGAATCGGCAGCGTCCGCTGTGGGCGTCGACGGGGGTGAAGAACCCGGACTACTCGGACACCATGTACGTCACCGAGCTGGTCGCCCCGAACACGGTGAACACCATGCCGGAAAAGACGCTCGAAGCGGTCGCCGACCACGGCGAGATCCGCGGCGACACGGTCAGCCACACCGCCGTCGACGCACAGGTCGTGTTCGACAAGCTGGCTGCGGTCGGCGTCGATCTGGTCGACGTGTTCGCACTGCTCGAGCGCGAGGGCGTCGAGAAGTTCGAAAAGTCCTGGAAGGAACTGCAAGACGCCACGGCCGAGCAGCTCGCTCGCCAAAGCTGAGGTGTCTCAACCGAATCCGCTGCGTGACGAGCGAGACCGGCGCGTACCCCGGATCGCGGGGCCGAGCTCGCTCGTCATCTTCGGCGTAACCGGGGACCTGGCGCGCAAAAAGCTGCTGCCGGCGGTGTACGACCTCGCGAACCGGGGGCTGTTGCCTCCGGGGTTCGGCCTGGTCGGCTTCGCCCGCCGTGACATGGCGCACGACGACTTCGCCAAGGTGGTCTACGACGCGGTCCGGGCCCACGCCCGCACACCGTTTCGCGACGAGGTGTGGCGCAACCTGGCCGACGGCATCCGGTTCGTGCAGGGCACGTTCGAGAATCCGGACGCGTTCGACCGGCTGCGCCGCACGCTCGCCGAGTTGGACGCCGAGCGCGGCACCGGCGGCAATCACGCCTTCTACCTGTCCATCCCACCCGGCGCCTTTCCCGTTGTGCTGGAACAGCTCTCGAAGTCGGGGCTGGCGGTCGACGAGTCCGGGCGCTGGCGGCGCGTGGTGGTCGAGAAGCCGTTCGGGCACGATCTGCGTAGCGCGCAGGAACTGAATGCGTTGGTGAACAACGTCTTTCCGGAAGACACGGTGTTCCGGATCGACCATTACCTGGGCAAGGAAACCGTCCAGAACATCTTGGCGTTGCGCTTCGCCAACCAGCTCTTCGAGCCGATCTGGAATTCGCACTACGTCGACCACGTCCAGATCACGATGGCCGAAGACATCGGATTGGGTGGGCGCGCAGGCTATTACGACGGCATCGGCGCCGCGCGCGACGTCATCCAGAATCACCTGCTGCAGCTGCTCGCGCTGATCGCGATGGAGGAGCCCGTGAGCTTCCAGCCCGCGGAACTGCAGACCGAGAAAATCAAGGTGCTGTCGGCCACCAAGCTCGTCGAGCCGCTCGACGAGACCACCGCCCGCGGCCAGTACGGTCCGGGATGGCAAGGCGCGCAACCGGTTGTCGGGCTGCTGCAGGAAGAGGGCTTCGCCGCCGACTCCACCACCGAAACGTTCGCCGCCATCACGCTGAACGTCGACACCCGCCGCTGGGCGGGCGTGCCGTTCTTCCTGCGCACCGGAAAACGCCTGGGCCGCAGGGTTACCGAGATCGCGGTGGTGTTCAAGCGGGCGCCGCACCTGCCGTTCGACCAGACCATGACCGCCGAACTCGGGCAGAACGCGGTCGTCATCCGCGTGCAGCCCGACGAGGGTGTCACCATGCGCTTCGGGGAGAAGGTGCCCGGCTCCGGCATGGAAGTGCGCGACGTCAACATGGACTTCAGCTACGGCGAAGCGTTCACCGAGTCCTCCCCGGAGGCCTACGAGCGACTCATCCTCGACGTGCTGCTGGGCGTGCCGTCGCTGTTTCCCGTCAACGCCGAGGTCGAATTGTCGTGGCGCATCCTCGATCCCGTGATCGAGCACTGGGCCGCGCACGGGCGTCCCGAGCAGTACGAGGCGGGCAGCTGGGGCCCGCAGTCCGCCGACGAGATGCTGGCCCGCACCGGCCGGGAATGGCGGCGGCCGTGATAGTGGACCTGCAGGACACTACGACCGTCGCGGTGAACCGCGAACTGGTCAACTTGCGTGAGAACAGCGGTGTGATCACGCTCGGGCGGGTACTCACGCTGGTCGTGTGCACGCTCGACGAGCCGGAGGCCGAAGAAGCGATAGCGGCCGCCAACGAGGCCAGCAAGGAACATCCGTGCCGGGTCATCGTGCTGGCGCGCGGCGCCCGCGACGGTGCCAACCGGCTCGACGCGCAGATCCGGGTGGGCGGGGACGCCGGCGCCTCGGAGGTCATCGTGTTGCGCTTGCGCGGCGCGCTGGCCGAACACGAAGCCAGCGTGGTCACCCCGTTCCTGCTGCCGGATACGCCCGTCGTCGCGTGGTGGCCGCGCGGCGCGCCCGCCCGTCCGGCCGAGGATGCGGTGGGGCGCTTGGCCGTTCGACGGATCACCGACGCCACGTTCGCGCCCGATCCGCTGGCCGCCCTGCGCAGCCGGCGCGGCTCCTACTCCCCCGGCGACACCGACCTGGCCTGGAGCCGAATCACCTATTGGCGGGCGTTGCTCGCTGCGGCGCTGGACATTCCGCCGTTCGAGCCGGTGCGCAGCGTCACCGTGTCCGGGCTCGCCGACGAACCGGCGCTCGACATTCTCGCGGGCTGGCTCGCGGCCCGGCTCGATTGCCCGGTGCGGCGGCTGGCCGGAGATCTGTTCGTCACGCTGCAACGCGACACCGTGTCCATCACGCTGGCGCGCCCACAGACGGGCGTGAACGCGACCATCACCCGCACCGGGCAACCGGATGCCCGGATTGCCTTGGCGCGCAGAGAGACCAAAGACTGCCTCGCCGAGGATCTACGCCGGCTCGACCCCGACGACATCTACGAAACGGCACTTGCCGGGTTGGAGAAGGTGACCTATGAGTGAGCCCGTCGACGATCTCCCGACCGGCGTGGTAGTCGAAGTGCACAGCGACACCGACGATTTCGTCGCCGCCGCGGCAGCTCGCTTCACCGACGTGGTGCGCGCGGCGCAGGCCGCGCGCGGATCCGCGGCAGTCGTGCTCACCGGCGGCGGCGCCGGCATCAAGCTGCTGGAGTCGCTGCGGTCGGCCGACGTGGACTTCTCGCGCATCGACTTCTATTGGGGCGACGATCGTTTCGTCCCGCACGACGACGCCGAGCGCAACGAGAAGCAGGCCCGCGAGGCCCTGCTCGATCATGTGCCGGTCGATCCGGCCCGGGTGTTCCCGATGTCGGCGTCCGACGGCGAATACCCCGACCCGATGGAAGCCGCCGGCATGTACGACCGGCTCGTTGCCGCCGTGCCCGCCTTCGACATCCACCTGCTCGGCATGGGCGGCGAGGGCCACGTCAACTCCCTGTTTCCCCGCACCGACGCGGTGCGAGAGCAACACAGTTTCGTTGTGGCCGTGCTGGATTCACCGAAACCGCCGCCGTCGCGGATCACCTTGACCCTGCACGCGGTGGCCAAGGCCCGCGAGGTCTGGCTGCTCGTCGGCGGGGCCGCCAAGGCCGACGCCGTCGCCGCCGCGCTCGGCGGCGCATCGCCCGACGAGATCCCCGCCGCCGGCGCCGTCGGCACCGAGCGCACCATCTGGTACCTCGACGACGCCGCTGCGGCGAACCTGCGGAGCTGAGCTTCGTGCGGGACGGAGCGTCCAGTTTCGGCGCCGAGATGGCAACTTCGGCCGCGGCGCCGCCGAAAGTGGACGCTCAGTCCCACTGCTGCCGCCGCACTGCATAGTCGTTGTCCGCAAACCATGCCCCGGCAACGACCACGAGGACGCACACAAGAGGTGTTCAATGGAGAGGGTGAGCGCGACGACGTCGACGACCGGAGAAGTTCGCCCGGAGCATGATCGGCCCGCAGGCAGCGACTTGGTGCTCGTGCACTACATCCGCGGGCTGGCGCTACCCGTCGTGGAGGTGTGGGAGTACCTCACCGATCCGGACCGGCTGGCCGGCTGGTTCGGCACCGTGCACGGAGATCCGGCCACCAAGGCGGTGCGCATCGCGTCCGACGATGCGCAGCTCGTGGTGGGCGTGGTGCACTGCGTCGCCCCGCACGAGCTATATGTCACGGTGGATGGCGCGATGCTCGAGTGCAGGCTGTATCAGGTCGGCGTGGTCACCACGCTGGAATTGGTCCGCAGGCACCTGCATCCGGCGGACGTGGCGACGGCGGGGCCGCGCTGGCAGTACCACCTGGACCGGCTGGAGGCCGCGTTGAACGAGACGCCGCTGCCGGAGTGGTCTGCATATATCGGCTTGTCAGCCGAGTATCGCTGCCCTGGCTAATTCCGCCCGTGAGTAGGTAGTTCGTCCGCACCTCGGCAGGAGGTCTGGTGGTCATACCAGTGTCAGAGGCGCGGGATACCGATGTGCGGGAGCCGCAGCCGGCGCGGGATACGGATGCGCGGAAGCCTCAGCTGGCCCGGACAACGAACGCGCCCGCGGATCCGTCTGGACCCCGCGGGCGCGTTCGACCGAAATGTCAGCTGAGCTTGATCTGCAGCCCGATGCCGAGGATCGCGATGAGCCAGATCAACCCGACGAAGACGGTGATCCGGTCGAGGTTCTTCTCGGCCACGGTGGAACCGGACAGGCTCGACTGCACGCCACCGCCGAACAGGCTCGACAGGCCGCCGCCCTTGGCCCGGTGCAAGAGCACGAGGAGCACGAGCAACAGGCTGCTGATGATCAGCACGATGTCCAGGAACAGATCCACGATCGACTACTGTACCCGAGCGCTCGCCTGCGCCGCGCCGGCGGCCAGCTGAGCGAATTCGTCACCCTTGAGCGAGGCACCGCCGACGAGCGCGCCGTCGACGTCGCGCTCGGCCACGATGTCGGTGACGTTCTTGGCGTTCACCGAGCCGCCGTAGAGCACGCGCACCGTGTTGGCCACCTCGGGCGACGCGATGCCGGCGAGTTCGACGCGGACGGCCGCGCATACCTCTTGCGCGTCCTTCGGTGTGGCCACCCGGCCGGTGCCGATCGCCCACACCGGCTCGTAGGCGATGACGACCTTGGCGATGTCGTCCGTCTTCAGCCCGGCGAGCGAACCGCGCAGCTGCGTGACGCAGTGGGCGATGTGGCCCGCTGCCTCACGCACCTCGAGTCCCTCGCCGATGCACACGATGGGCGTGAGGCCGTGCTTCAGCGCGGCCTTCGCCTTGGCCGCGACCAGCGCGTCGTCCTCGTGGTGGTACTGGCGCCGCTCGGAGTGCCCGACCACCACGTACGTGCAGCCGAGCTTGGCGAGCATGGGCCCGCTGATCTCACCGGTGTAGGCGCCGGAATCGTGCACCGAAACATCTTGGGCGCCATAGGTCAGCGCGAGCTTGTCGCCCTCGACGACGGTCTGCACGCTGCGAAGGTCTGTGAACGGCGGCAACACCGCCACATCCACGTCGCCGAAGTACTTCTCCGGCAACGTGAATGCGATCTTCTGGACGAGTGCGATGGCCTCGAGATGGTTGAGGTTGCACTTCCAGTTGCCCGCGATCAGCGGCTTCCTGCTTGCCAACTAGTCCTCCAGAACCGCGATGCCGGGCAATTGCTTGCCCTCCAGGTATTCCAGCGACGCACCGCCACCGGTCGAGATGTGCGAGAAGCCGTCGTCCGGCAGGCCGAGCTGGCGCACCGCAGCGGCCGAATCGCCGCCGCCGACGACGGTGAATGCGCCCTTGCCGGTGGCCGTGACGATCGCCTCGGCGAGCCCGCGAGTGCCGGCTTCGAATTTCTCGAACTCGAACACGCCCATCGGGCCGTTCCAGAACACCGTCTTGGCCGCGGTGAGCACCGCCGCGAAGCGCGACACCGATTCCGGACCGATGTCCAGGCCCATCCAGCCGTCCGGGATCTCCTCCGCTGCAACGGTTTTGGACTCGGCATCAGCGGCGAACTTGTCCGCCACCACGACGTCCTTCGGCAGGTGGATGACATCGGCGAAACGCTCCAGCAGATCCTTACAGGTGTCGACCATGTCCGCTTGCAGCAGCGAGGCACCCACCGAATACCCTTGTGCGGCAAGGAAAGTGAAGCACATGCCGCCGCCGATGACGAGGGTGTCCACCTTGGGGGCCAGCGCCTCGATCACGGCCAGCTTGTCGCTGACCTTCGAGCCGCCGAGCACCACCGCGTACGGCCGCTCCGGATCTTCGGTGAGCTTGCGCAGCACTTCGGTTTCCGCGGCGACCAGGCCGCCCGCGTAATGCGGCAGCAGCTTGGCCACGTCGTACACCGACGCCTGCTTACGGTGCACCACACCGAAGCCGTCGGAGACGAACGCGCCGTCCTCGCCGACCAACTCCACTAGTGCGGCAGCGAGTTTCGCGCGTTCGGCGTCGTCCTTGCTGGTCTCGCGAGCGTCGAAGCGCACGTTCTCCAGCAGCAGCACGTCACCGTCGGTGAGACCCTCCGAACGCGCCAGCGCGTCCTGGCCGACGACGTCACCGGCGAGCTGGACGTTGCGGCCGAGTTCCTCGGCGAGCTTGGCGGCGACGGGAGCCAGCGAGAACGCCGGATCCACTGCGCCCTTGGGGCGGCCGAGGTGCGCGGTGACCACGACCTTCGCGCCCGCCTCGACGAGCGCCTCGATCGTCGGCACCGAGGCCACGATGCGGCCCGGGTCGGTGATGACACCGTCTTCGAGCGGGACATTGAGGTCGGAGCGCACGAGCACGCCCCGGCCTTCGACGCCCTCGGCGATCAGGTCGGACAGTGACTTCACAGCGACTTGCCGACGAGCGACACGAGGTCGACGAGACGGTTCGAGTAGCCCCACTCGTTGTCGTACCAGCCGAACACCTTGACCTGGTCGTCGATGACCTTGGTGAGCGGCGCGTCGTAGATGCACGAGGCCGGATCGGTGACGATGTCGGCGGAGACGATCGGGGCGTCGCTGTAGCGCAGGATGCCCTTCAGGGTGCCCTCGGCGGCCGCCTTGTACGCAGCGTTGATGTCGTCGATGCTGGCCGACTTGGTCAGGTTGACGGTGAGGTCGGTGATGGAGCCCGTGGGGATCGGCACGCGCAGCGAGTAGCCGTCGAGCTTGCCGTTGAGCTCGGGCAGCACCAGGCCGATGGCCTTGGCGGCACCGGTGGAGGTGGGCACCACGTTCAGGGCGGCGGCGCGGGCGCGACGCAGATCCTTGTGCGGGCCGTCCTGCAGGTTCTGGTCCTGGGTGTAGGCGTGGATCGTCGTCATCAGGCCCTTGACGATGCCGAACTCGTCGTTGAGGACCTTGGCCAGCGGGCCGAGGCAGTTCGTGGTGCACGAGGCGTTGGAGATGATGTTCTGGCTGCCGTCGTACTTGTCGTCGTTGACGCCCATGACGACCGTCAGGTCCTCACCCTTGGCCGGTGCCGAGATGATGACCTTCTTCGCGCCGGAATCCAAGTGGCCCTTGGCCTTTGCGGCGTCGGTAAAGATGCCGGTGGACTCGACCACGATGTCGACGCCCAGGTCGCCCCAGGGCAGCGCCGCCGGGCCTTCCTTGATTTCGAGCGCCTTGATCTTCTTGCTGCCGACGACGATGGTGTCGTCGCCCTCGAGGGACACGTCCTCGGCGAGGGTGCCGAGGATCGAGTCGTACTTGAGCAGGTGCGCGAGCGTCGCGTTGTCGGTCAAGTCGTTGACCGCCACGATCTCGATGTCGGCGCCGAGCGCCTTCTGCGCCTCTACTGCCCTGAAGAAGTTACGTCCGATACGGCCGAAGCCGTTCACGCCTACACGGACCGTCACTGTTCGCTCCTTTGCTCGCGGGTGCTGGCCACTACCCTAATTCACCCAGGTTTCACACCTGCGCGGACGCTCGACTGTGAGGTTGCTGCCTCGATGTCGGCCACCTCGCGCCGTGCGCGCGTCATGGCGGCGACGCCGCGCGCGGTCGGCGCGACCAGGCGGGCGCGCCGGTCGCCGGGGTCGGGCACTCGCCGTAGGTATCCGGAATCCACCAGGGCAGCGACCAATTCGCCCATCGACTGATGCGTGATGCCCGCGCGGGCGGCAAGCTCGGTGAGCCGGGTGCCGTCGCGGTCGAGGTTGTAGAACACCGGGTGGTGCGCGGCGGTGATGCCGTCGAACCCGGCCCGGCGCCAGCTTCGACCGCTATCGCCGACAGGTGCCGCCCTGGATCCCGCGGGTCACCCCGGCGCGCTGAACCTTGCCGGGCGTAGGCGGCGACCTCAGGCTTCGTCGAGCAGTTCCTGCGTGACCGCGGACTCGGTGTCCGGGATACCCAGCTCCTTCGCGCGCCGGTCCGCCATCGACAACAGGCGCCGAATGCGACCGGCCACAGCATCTTTCGTCATCGGCGGGTTGGCAAGCTGGCCGAGTTCCTCGAGTGAGGCCTGGCGGTGCTCCACGCGCAGCTTGCCGGCGGCGGCCAGATGGTCGGGTACGTCGTCGGCCAGGATTTCCAGGGCGCGCTCCACGCGGGCGGCGGCGGCCACCGCGGCGCGCGCGGAGCGGCGCAGATTGGCGTCGTCGAAATTGGCGAGCCGGTTCGCGGTGGCCCGGACCTCACGCCGCATCCGGCGTTCTTCCCAGGTGAGGCGGGTGTCTTGGGCGCCCATCCGGGTGAGCAGTGCGCCGATGGCCTCGCCGTCGCGCACGACCACCCGGTCCGTGCCGCGCACCTCGCGTGCCTTGGCGGCGATGCCGAGCCGCCGTGCCGCACCGACAAGCGCGAGTGCGGCCTCCGGCCCCGGGCAGGACACCTCCAGCGCCGACGAGCGGCCGGGTTCGGTGAGCGAGCCGTGCGCGAGAAACGCTCCGCGCCAAGCAGCTTCGGCATCGGAAATGGTTCCGCCGACCACCTGGGCGGGCAGCCCACGCACCGGGCGCCCCCGCACATCCAGCAGACCCGTCTGGCGAGCGAGCTGCTCACCTTCCTTGGACACACGCACGATGTAGCGCGCGCTGCGCCGCAACCCGCCCGCACCAAGAACGTGCACGTCGGAGCCGTATCCGTACAACTCGAAGATCTCCCGCCGCAGCCGCCGCGCGATGGACCCCATGTCGACCTCGGCCTCGACGACCACGCGCCCACCGATGATGTGCAGCCCTCCGGCGAACCGCAGCAACGACGCCAATTCGGCCTTGCGAGCGGTCTGCGCGGTGACGACGAGCCGACTCAACTCGTCCTTCACCTCTGCCGTCATCGCCACGAGGCACGCTCCTTCCCTGAGATCCGCGGCATCCGCCGGCCCAGCCCCACGCTTCCCAGTCCTCCCGCTGGGACAGCACCGACATCAGTTTCGGCCACAGACAGTTGCGCCAACGCTGCAGCCAGTTTGCCTGGGTGGTGCCGGTGCGTGCCGGACTCGGCGACATCGGCGAAGGTGATAGTGCCGCCGAGTTGTTCGGCCGCGCGCTGCAGATGCTCGCGCTCGCGCCCTTCCGGCACGGATCCGGAATCGACGAGGACGTGGTCGACGCCGAAGCCGGGCGCGTGCTGGGCCAGCACGTGCAGATGCCGTTCGGCGGAGAAGCCGGCCGTTTCCCCCGGCTGCGCAGCGAGGTTGAGTACCAGCACCTTTCGCGCCCGCGTCATGACAAGCGCCTCGAACAGGTCCGGCACGAGCATGTGCGGAAGCACACTCGTGAACCAGGAACCGGGCCCGAGCACCACCAGATCGGCGTGCGTCACCGCATCGATCGCCTCGCTGGGCGACGGCGGATCGGAGGGAATCAACCGCACCCGACGAACCTTACCCGGCGTGGTCGCCACCGCAACTTGTCCGCGAATGCAGCGACTCACCCGCGGGTCTTCCTCCAGACCTGCGACATCGGCCTCGATATCCAGCGGGATCGATGCCATAGGCAGCACACGACCTTCGATCCGCAACACCTTGGCAAGCTCCTCCAGCGCGGCGACCGGATCGCCGAGCACCTCGGTGAGCCCCGCCAGGATCAGGTTGCCGACCGAGTGCCCGGCCAGTGCACCCGTACCACCGAAGCGGTGCTGCACGGTTTCGGTCCACGGCCCGGCCTCCGGTCCGGCGAGCGCCGCCAGCGCCATGCGCAGATCACCGGGCGGGATCACCCCCAACTCCGAGCGCAGCCGCCCCGACGAGCCGCCGTCGTCGGCGACCGTGACCACCGCGGTGAGCCGGGAACTGAGCTTGCGCGCCGCGCTCAGCGTCGCGTAGAGACCGTGACCGCCGCCGAGTGCGACGATTGCGGGCGCCGCGCCCGATTCCGTACTCATTCCCGGCCCAGATCCCGATGCACGACACGCACCGAATGCTCCGGATCCGCCCCGACCGCCGCGCCCAGCGCCTCGGCGATCGCGACACTCCGGTGCTTGCCGCCCGTGCAGCCGACCGCAATTGTCATGTATCGCTTTCCTTCCTGGCCGTAGCCCGTCGAGGTTAGCTCGATCAATCGCTGCGCAGTTGCCACGTACTGTTGCGCACCCTCGCGCGAGAGTACGAAATCGGCGACGACCGCCTCCTGGCCGGTATGTTCGCGAAGCTCCGGAATCCAATGCGGATTGGGCAGGAACCGAACGTCCAACACGACGTCGGCGTCGATCGGAATACCGTACTTGAACCCGAACGACTGCACGGTGATCTGCAACGTTTGCGGCAGGTCTCCGCCGTAGGCCTCTTCGAGTTTGCGGCGCAGTTGATGGATCGACATGGCGGTGGTGTCGACCACGAGATCTGCCTCGGCCTTCACGCGTCCCAGGCGCCGCCGCTCCTCGGCGATGCCCTCGGACAGGGTGCCGTCGGCGCTGTCGTTCTGCAACGGGTGCCGGCGCCGCGCGAATCCGAAGCGGCGCACCAGCACGTCGTCGGACGCCTCCAGAAACAGCACCCGGGTGCGAATGGCCCGGTCTCCGAGACCGGCGACGACCCCGCTGAGGTCGCCGGTGAAGAAGCGGCTGCGCACGTCCATCACCACCGCCAGCCGCCGGATCGACGGCTCGGACTCCAGGCCCAGTTCGATCATGCGAGAAATGAGTTCCGGCGGGAGGTTGTCGGCGACGTACCAGCCCAAATCCTCCAGGATTCGTGCTGCCGTGCCGCGCCCGGCGCCCGAAAGCCCGGTTACCACAACAACTTCGACACCTGCATCGGCTTCCGTCCGGGCAACCGTCTGCGCCTCGTGATTCAAGGTGTCCCGCCCTCGTTCGTCTGACGCATGTCGCTTGATGTGTGAACTCAAGCTTGCCACACACGTGGCGCCATATCGGGTCCTTACGTGTCGGGTACGTCCAACCGCGAAATCGAGTGGTCCGCTACTCACGCCGACGGGGCCGCAGCGGGGAATGCTGAAGACCATCGAAGAAGGAGGGTTGAAAGATGTTGTCGATCGTGGTCCTCCCCGACACGGGATGGCTCAATGTGGGGCGCTGGTGGGCGCGTATGGTTCGCCGCGCGTCGCGGATAATCCGATAAGCCTCCGACACAACGAGATACGGCGAGACAACCACTATGGCTGTACCCGGTCCACAGCCGCTTGCGGGCGGCGACAACGAAGCAACCGCGCGGCTGCGCGCCCTACTGGACGGCACCTCGGGCCCCCGTGGATGGCTGATGGACGATCCGCTGCCTGCCGGGGTGCGGCTGTTCCTCGACGAGGAAGCTGCCGGCGCGGCGGAACCCGAGCCGCCGGCGTTCGGCTACACCGACCCCCGCCTGTACCTCGACGGCCGGATCGGCGCGGCGAGCCTCAACCGCACGCATGCCGAGGCGCTGGCGGCCGAAGATTTTCCCGACTACTGCGCACAGAGCGCCGATATCACGATGCGTGGCGGAACCACGTCCGGCATCGTGTACCCGCTCGCGGTGTGCGAGATCGCGCGAGCATTCCGGCTGCGCAACCTTGGTGGTGCCTCCGCCGGAGCGATCGCGGCGTCCGCTGCGGCTGCTGCCGAGCTCGGCCGCATCCGAGCGGTAAAGGGCATCGAAGACCGCGAGCACCGCGACAAGCGGGAGGGCGTGGCCCGCGGGTTCGCCGGGCTCGCCGAGGTGACCCAATGGCTGGCGCAGACCGCAGAGCGAGGTCCCCGCGACGAGTTCCGTGTGGCCGGGCTGTTTCAGCCGATGCCCGGCGAGCCGAAGGTGTTCCGGTTTCTCAAACCGCTGATGCAGGGCACCGGAACGCTCATGGCCGTGTTCTGGGCGCTGTACGCGCTGGGCCGGTTCTGGCGCAACACCATGCTCGTCGTCGGCGCAATCAGCTTCTCGCTGTTGGTGTTTGCGCTGCCGCCGGCACGGGTGCCGGGGCTGGACGGGGTAGCGGCCGATGTCGTGGTCGCGGTCGCCGGCGCCGCCGGCGCGGCACTGATCGTGTTCGGCGCGGTGGAGCTCACGCGGGGATTGCTGGCTCAGGGGGCCCAGGCCCGCCGGGCGCGTACCGCCCGCGAATGGTCCGGTGACGCCGCCGACTACTACGCCCTGCGCACCGAAAAGACGAGCGCCCGACCGGACACGCGAGCCACCGGGTGGCGCAACTGGCCGGTGCTGAGGCAGCGCCGCGACCTTGCGATCCTGGTGCTCGGCGTCGCGTTGGCGGTGGCGGTGTTTCTGACGAGCGGGCTGACCGGCATCGCGGTCACGTTCGCGTTCGCGGCGCTGATCGTCCTGGCGGTAGCCACGGTCCTGGTGCTCGCGCTGATGCGGATGAATCGGGATTTCGGACCCGTTCATCACTACGGCCTGCTCACCGGCAAGCGCCTGATCGACTGGCTCGACCACCGCCTGCGCGACCTGTCCGGGCAGGACACCCCGCTCACCTTCGGCCAGTTGTGGTGGTTACGGCGGCCGAACCTGCTCGCCAAAGACCCTGCGGTCGACGACCCGCGCCACCGGCTGGTCAATCTGCAGCTCGTCACCACCGACCTCGCGCAGCAGCGGCCGTTCCTGTTTCCGTTGCCCGACGACAGCGAGCTCAAGAAGGTCGTCGGCAGCGAGTTCTACGTCGACGCCGACGACGTGGCCCGGATCTTCCCAGAAGACGTGCGCCGCATGCTGATTCGGCCGGGATCGAAACGACCGATCCGGGTGTGGGAGAACGGGAAACTGTCGGTCGAGCCCCGTGCGCTGTACAAGCTGCCGCAACCCTGGGACATGCCGGTCGTGTTCGGGGTGCGCGCCAGCATGGCATTGCCCGGTCTGTTCAAGGCGCTGCGCATCTACCGGCTGCGGCGCACGACCACGGTCCGCGACGAGTTCGGACGCAAGATCGGCCCGCGCGACGGCGCGCGACCGTTCCGCTCGCCGACGCTGGCCGATGGCGACGAGATCGCCGAAGAGCTGTGGCTGTCCGACGGCGGGATCACCTCGAACTTCCCGGTGCACCTGTTCGACCTGCCGCTGCCCAAGTGGCCGACCTTCGGCCTCAACCTGGGACCGCACTCGCTCGGGTTCGAGCATCAAGATGTCTGGTTCCCGGAAGACTGGCAGGCCGGCGCGCCGCCGCTGGCCCACGTCGGGCCGTCGCTGTCCAGCTTCCTGGTGTCGATCGTGACAACCGCCCGGGCCTGGCGTGACGTGCTGCAGACCGGGATGACCAGCACCAGGGGTCGCGTCGCCTGGGTGCGCCAGCGGCCCGACGAGGGCGGCACCAATCTGTACATGCCCAAGGGCGTCATCGCCTCGATGTCGTTGCGCGGCGCGCTCGCCGGTGCGCGGATCCGGCATCGTTACACCGTGGAGAACCGGTGGCCGCGGCACCAATGGCTGCGTCTGCGCACGGCCCTGCCGACCTTGGACGCCGTACGCGACGATCTGCTCACCGCCCGGGTGCTCTATACCGACCTGTTCGACAGGGACCTGGCCCGCGCTGCGGCCGTCCCGAACACCAACGACGGCACTCCGAACCCGTTCTGGCCGGATCACGCCTACTGGCTGCACGCCAAGGAGTTGTTCGAGCAGCTCAGCTCCGGGCCGCCCGAGCGCTACGCGTCGCTGCGCAAGCGTGATCCCCGCCCGGCACCGGAATTCCGGCTATCCCCCCGAATGTAGCGCCGCCAGAACGGCTTTCGCGGTGGCGACGCCGATGCCGGGGACTTCGGCGATCTCCTCGACAGTGGCGTTGCGCAGCCGCTCGACGGACCCGAAGTGAGTGACCAGCGCGGTGCGGCGAGCGTCGCCGAGCCCGCGCACCGCGTCCAGCGCCGAGGCCGTCATGCGACGGGAGCGTTTGCTGCGGTGGAAGGTGATCGCGAAGCGGTGGGCCTCGTCGCGGACGCGCTGCAGCAGAAACAGCGACTCGCTGTTGCGCGGCAAGATCACCGGGTCCGGTTCACCGGGCACCCACACCTCTTCCAGACGCTTCGCGAGCCCGATCACCGCGACGTCGGTGATGCCGAGATCGTCCAGTACCTCCGCCGCGGCGGCCACCTGCGGGGCGCCGCCGTCGACGACGTACAGATTGGGCGGGTAGGCGAAGCGTTTCGGCTTGCCCTGCTCGTTGAGCAGGATGGTGCCGTCCGGATCGGCGGCGTCGCGGTCCAGTTCGCGGCGCATCCGCGCGAAACGCCGCCGGGTGACTTCGGCGATGCTGGCGACATCGTCGGAACGGCCTTCTCCGGCAGCCTCTTTGATGGCGTAGTGCCGATAGTCGGACTTGCGCGCCAGCCCGTCTTCGAAAACGACGAGGGAAGCGACCACATCGGTGCCCTGCACGTGGCTGATGTCCACACACTCGATGCGCAGCGGCGCCTGATCCAGCTCGAGCGCATCCTGAATGCCTTGCAGTGCAGCGGATCTGGCGTTGAAATCGCTGGCGCGCTTGAGCTTGTGCTGAGTGAGCGCCTCCATCGCGTTGCGGTGCACGGTCTCGGCGAGCGTCTTCTTGTCCCCGCGCTGCGGCACCCGGACGTGCACGGTGGCGCCGCGCAACCGCGACAGCCACTCCTGTACCTGCTCGGCATCGCGCGGCAACGCCGGCACCAGCACCTCGCGCGGCACCGCCGAGGTCTCCCCTCGCTCGCCGGGGGCGGCGTCGTCGTGGGCAGCTTGCTCGCCGTAGAACTGCGTGAGGAACTGCTCCACCAGATCCGGCAGCTCGTCCTGCGGGGCGCCGGGTTCGATTGCCTCCCCGGCCTTTTCGACCACCCATCCGCGCTGGCCGCGCACCCGGCCGTTGCGCACGTGAAAGATCTGTACCGCAGCCTCCAGGTCGTCGGTGGCGAACTCGATCACGTCGGCGTCGGTGCCGCTGCCCAGGACCACGGCCTGCTTCTCCAGCGCCCGCTTGAGCGCGCCGACGTCGTCGCGCAGGCGGGCCGCGTTCTCGAAGTCCAAATCCTGTGCGGCCGTTTGCATGCGGCGTTCCAGCTCGCGCACGAACTTGTCGGTCCGGCCGGCGAGGAAGTCGCAGAAGTCCTCGACGATCCGGCGGTGCTCGTCGGCGCCGACGCGGCCCACGCACGGCGCCGAGCACTTGTCGATGTAGCCGAGCAGGCACGGCCGGCCCATCTGACCGTGCCGCTTGAACACCCCAGCGCTGCAGGTGCGCGCCGGGAACACCCGCAGCAGCAGATCCAGCGTTTCCCGGATGGCCCACGCGTGCGCGTACGGACCGAAGTACCGCACGCCCTTGCGCCGGGCCCCGCGGTAGACGAACAGCCGGGGGAACTCCTCGTTGAGCGTGACGGCCAGCACCGGGTAGGACTTGTCGTCGCGGTAGCGCACGTTGAAGCGCGGATCGAACTCCTTGATCCAGTTGTATTCCAGTTGCAGCGCTTCGACTTCCGTGGACACCACCGTCCACTCGACGCTGGCTGCCGTGGTGACCATCTGCCGCGTGCGCGGATGCAGGCCGAACGTGTCGGCGAAGTACGAATTGAGCCGGCTGCGCAGGCTCTTGGCCTTGCCGACATAGATCACCCGGCCGTACTGATCCCGGAACTTGTACACGCCCGGCTCGACGGGAATGGATCCGGGAGCAGGACGGTACGTCGACGGGTCGGCCACAGATCCAGAGTAATGACGAGCACCGACACCCAACTCGATGGTCACCGCGGACTTGGCCGGTTCGCCGCGACCGCCGCCGTTTCGGGATACCGTCGATGGATGCTGACTGTCACAAAGGTGGCGGTAGCCACCACCCTGTGCGCCGGAGTGCTCGTCGGCTGCTCCGACTCCGGCTCCGACGCTGCCGACAGCTGCGCCGCCACGCCCAACGGCACCATCGTCACCAAGCCGCCGGCGCCGGGCGCCACGACGACCAACCTCGCCACCAACCCGGAGATCGCGACCGGGTATCGCAGCGACATGACACCTGTGCGCACCAAGACATTTGCGGTGTCGGCGGCCAATCCGCTGGCGACCGAGGCCGCCTGCCGGGTGGTGCGTGACGGCGGCACCGCGGCGGACGCGGTGTTGGCCGCACAACTGGTGCTCGGGCTCGTCGAGCCGCAGGCGTCCGGCATCGGCGGCGGCGGATTCCTGCTGTACTACGACGCGGCCACCAAGCAGGTGGACGCCTACGACGGCCGTGAGGTCGCCCCGCGCGCGGCGACCGAAAACTATCTGCGCTGGATCAGCGACGCCGACCGCACCGAACCCAAACCCACCACCCGCGCGAGTGGGCGGTCCATCGGCGTGCCCGGCATCCTGCGGATGCTCGAGCTGGCGCACCGCGAGCACGGAAAGACACCGTGGCGCACGCTGTTCGACCCGGCGATCCAGCTCGCCGACCAAGGTTTCGACATCAGTCCCCGCCTGTCGCAACAGATCTCGGAGTCGGCAAAAGACCTGGCGGTGGACGACAACGCCAAGCAGTACTTCCTGCAACCGGACGGGTCGGCCAAGCCGTCGGGCACCAAGCTGACCAACCCGGCGTACTCGAAAACGTTGGGCGCCATCGCTTCCGAGGGCGCAAACGCGTTTTACACCGGAGCCGGCGCGCAGGCGATCGTGGACGCGACCGCCACCACCTCGGGCGGGCGCACCCCAGGCACGATCACGGTCGAGGACCTTGGCGCCTACCAGGCGAAGAAGCGCACCGCAGTCTGCCAGAGCTATCGCGGAAACCGGGTGTGCGGGATGCCGAACCCGTCGTCGGGCGGCACCACCGTCGGTGCGGTACTCGGCATTCTCGAGGAGTTCGATCTCGGCGCGCTGAAACCGGATGACGTCGACCGCAACGGCGGTAAGCCGCAGGCCAAGGCAGTGCACCTGATCGCCGAGGCGGAGCGCCTCGCCTACGCCGACCGCGACAAATATGTCGCAGACGCGGATTTCGTTCCGCTGCCGGGCAATTCACCCGACAGCCTGCTGAACAAGGACTACCTGAAGAAGCGATCGGCGCAGATCGACCCGAACAAGAGCGTGGGCAAAGCCCAGGCCGGTGACCTCGGCCCGGTACCGCTGGGTGCGGGCCCACAGCCGCGGGAGGGCGGCACCAGCCACGTGTCGGTCGTCGACAGCTACGGCAATGCGGCCGCCCTGACGACGTCGGTAGAATCGGCGTTCGGGTCGTTCCACATGGTCGACGGATTCCTGCTCAACAATCAGCTCACCGACTTCGCGGCGAATCCGCTCGGCACCGACAATCTCCCGGTCGCGAACCGGCTCGAAGCGGGCAAACGCCCCCGCAGCTCGATGGCACCGACGCTGGCCTTCGGCGACCAAGGTCAGCTGCGCCTGGTGACCGGCTCCCCCGGCGGCGCGGTGATCATCCAGTTCGTCGTGAAAACTCTTGTCGGCGTGTTCGATTGGGGCCTGGATCCGCAACAGGCAGTGGCGCAGGTGGCCTTCGGCGCGGCGAACTCTCCGAGCACCGGCATCGGCGGTGAGCATCCGGCGATCTCCGGCAAGGACGATCCGCTCGTGCGCGAGCTCGAGCGGTTGGGGCACCAGGTCTCGGTCGCGCCGCAATCGAGCGGACTGTCGGCGCTGTTGCGCGACGGTGACGGCTGGATCGGTGGCGCGGACCCGCGGCGCGAAGGCGCCGTGCTCGGTGAATGACGGCTGCCCATGCGCGGAGAAGGCATTCCCGCCGTGCCTCCTCCGCGCCAAGGGCGCAAGGGTGCCGTCGGCTGACATCATGCCGGTTCGCATCGCCTGCCTCTAGCCCCAGAACTAGGGGCATGCCGGACGGCCAAGTTCTGCGAAGGCCGCGCCGGGGGTGTACACAATGGAGCTATGGACCTGCCCAAGATCGGCAAACCCGCGGAGCGCGCCCTGCTGAACGCAGGAATTTACAACCTCGAGGAACTGGCAACCAAGTCGAAGGCCGAGATCGCCGAGCTGCACGGCATGGGCCCCAAGGCGATCGGCGTTCTGGAGAACGCCCTCACCGATGCCGGCCTCGCGTTCGCAGGCGAAACGGCCTAGCGCGGGGCGTACTTGGCGCCCAGCTCGCGTAGCTTCTCCACCGCGTCGGCGGCGTGCGCGCCGTCGAACGACTGGATCGCCGTCAGCGGAATGTATTCGTCGTCGGGCAGCTCCAGCCGCGGCCATACCGAGCGATCCGGGTACGACACCCCGTGCACGACCTCCCACGGAATCTGTTGCTCGCCGAACAGGTTTCGCACACGCACGCCGTCGGCGCCGGCACGCACCCGCGGCCGGGTGAGCACCAGCAGCACCAAGGCCAGCACGATGCCGACGACGACGACGGCACCCTGGTCGACGAAGTCGAAGTACACCCCCGTCGAGGAGGCGCGCAACAGAATCCCGCCGACGACGAACAGCACGAGCAACAGTCCGGCCGACGCCGCGCCGACCCAGGCGGTGATCCGGGGCCGGACGTCGAGCTCCCAGGTGGTGGACTCCGCGCTCATCGCGCCAGCCGGCGCAACGTCACGGCGGCGTCGATGGCCGCTGCCGCCGCATCGGCGCCCTTGTCTTCGGCCGACCCGGGGAACCCGGCGCGATCGCGGGCCTGTTCGATCGTGTTCGTGGTGAGCACGCCGTTGCCGACGGGCGTGCTCTCGTCGAGGGCGATCCGGGTCAGCCCCTGTGTCACGGAATCACACACGTACTCGAAATGCGGTGTGCCGCCACGCACTACGACACCGAGCGCGACGACGGCGTCGTGGGTACGCGCCAACGCCTGTGCGACGACGGGCAATTCCATCGTGCCCGCACAGCGCACGACGGTGACGCTGCGCAGACCGGCCTCGGCGGCCACTCGTCGCGCGCTCGCCACCAGGGCGTCGCAGATGTCACGATGCCATTGCGCCGCAACGATTCCGAGGCTGATCCCGGACGCGTCCGACAGTTGCAGCGTGGGTACGCCTTCACCGCTCACCGGGCGTGGCCTCCGGATTCGAAATCGTCGAGACCGATCAGGTCGTGGCCCATCCGGTCGCGCTTGGTGCGCAGATATGTCAGGTTTTCGGCGTTGGCGCGCAACGGCATCGGCACCCGCTCGGTGATTTGCAGGCCGTAGCCGTCCAGGCCGACACGCTTGGCCGGGTTGTTGGTGAGCAGCCGCATCGAGGAGATGCCGAGATCCACCAGAATCTGCGCGCCGATGCCGTAGTCGCGGGCATCGGCGGGCAGACCGAGTTCGAGATTCGCGTCCACCGTGTCGTGGCCGGCGTCCTGCAGTTGATAGGCCTGCAACTTGTGCATCAGGCCGATGCCGCGGCCCTCGTGGCCGCGCATGTAGAGCACGACACCGCGCCCCTCGCGCGCCACCATGTCCAGCGCGGCGTCCAGCTGCGGGCCGCAGTCGCAGCGCAGCGACCCGAACACGTCCCCCGTGAGGCATTCCGAGTGCACGCGCACCAGTACGTCGCTGCCGGTGCCGTCGTCGCCCGGAATGTTGCCGCGTACCAGCGCCACGTGCTCGACGTCGTCGTAGATGCTCTGGTAGCCGACAGCCCGGAACTCCCCGTGCTGGGTGGGAATGCGCGCCTCGGCGACCCGCACGACATGCTTCTCGTGCTTGCGGCGCCAGGCGATCATGTCGGCGATCGAGATCAAGGCGAGGTTGTGCTCGTCGGCGAACACGCGCAGCTCGTCGGTCTGGGCCATCGCGCCCTCGTCCTTCTGGCTGACGATTTCGCAGATCACACCGGCCGGACGCAGATCCGCCATGCGGGCCAGGTCGACGGCGGCCTCGGTGTGCCCGGGCCGGCGCAGCACGCCGCCGTCCTTGGCACGCAGCGGCACCACGTGACCGGGGCGGCGGAAGTCTGCGGCGGTCGCCGCGGGATCGGCGAGCAACCGGATGGTGGCCGCGCGATCCTTGGCCGAGATGCCGGTGCCGATGCCGTCACGGGCGTCGACGGTGACGGTGTAGGCGGTGCCGTGCTTGTCCTGGTTGGTCGCGAACATCGGCGGCAGGCCGAGCCGGTCGCAATCGTCACCCAGCAGCGGCACGCACACATAGCCGGAGGTGTACCGGATCATGAACGCCACCAGCTCCGGCGTCGCCTTCTCCGCCGCGAAGATGAGGTCGCCTTCGTTCTCGCGGTCCTCGTCGTCGACGACGACGACCGCCTTTCCGGCGGCGATGTCGGCGACGGCGCGCTCGATGGTGTCAAACATTGGTGCGGCTCCGTCGCGGTAGATCAAGCACGGTCAAGGAGTCTCCTCAAGGGGCCAACCAACACTACCCGCGCGCCTGCAAGCGCTCGACGTACTTGGCGATCACGTCGACCTCCAGGTTCACCGGATCGCCCACCTGCGCCGAGCCGAGCGTGGTGAGCTCGAGTGTGGTGGGAATCAGCGACACCTCGAACCAGTCGCCGGCGGCGTCCGCCCCCAGCCCCGACACCGTCAGCGAGATCCCGTCGACGGTGATCGAACCCTTCTCGACCACGTATTTCGCCAGCTGATCGGGCAGGCTGACGCGCACGACGTCCCAGTTGTCGCCGGGCGTGCGCGACACGATCGCCCCCGTGCCGTCGACGTGTCCCTGCACCAGGTGCCCGCCCAGACGGCTGTTCAGCGCGGCGGCGCGTTCCAGGTTGACCGTCGACCCGACCGCGAGCTTCGACAGGCTGGAGCGGACCAGTGTCTCCTTCATCACGTCGGCGGTGAACGCCCCGTCCGCCAGCACCTCGACGACCGTCAGGCACACCCCGTTGACGGCGATCGAGTCGCCGTGTGCGGCATCGGAGGTGACCAGCGGTCCCCGCACGGTGAACCGCGCCGCGTCCGACAGGTCTGTCTTGCCGACAATCTCGCCGAGCTCTTCGACAATCCCCGTGAACACGTCACTCCTTCGTCTGTTCCGGCACCAGGCTGATCAGTACGTCGGGACCGATGGTCTCGACGTACTCTCTGCGAAACCGCAGCGCCTGCGCGATATTCCCGACGCCGGCATTGCTCACCGCGGCGGCGCCGTCACCGAGAAGAATAGGCGCGTAGTAGGCGATGATGTGATCGACCAGCCCTGCCGAGAGGAACGCTCCGGCCAGCCGCGGCCCGCCCTCGATCAAGATGTCGGTGTACTCGCTCAGTTCCGCGATCACCTGGTGCGGGTCACGGGTGCGGATCAGCCGGGTCGGTGCGGCGTCGTCGAGCACCCGGCTGTTGGGCGGAAGTTCGCTGTGCCCCACCACAACTCGCAGCGGCTGCCGGTGCGCGGGTTCACCGCTGGGCAGCCGCGCGGTCAGGCGCGGATCGTCGTAGAGCACCGTCCCGGTGCCGACGACGATCGCGTCGAGTTTGGCCCGCTCGGCATGCACTCGGGCGCGAGCCTGCGGACCGGTGATCCACTGGCTGGTGCCGTCGGCGGCGGCGCTGCGCCCGTCCAGTGAGGCCGCCAGTTTCCAGGTGACGTGCGGGCGCCCGAAGCGCTGCTTGTGCAGCCACGCCCGCAGCGGTCCGCGTTCGACCTCGTCGGCCAGCAGACCGGCGTCGACCTCGATGCCCGCCTGCGCCAGCGCGGCCGCGCCGCCGGCCGCCGCCGGGTTCGGATCCGGCACCGCGTAGTACACGGCGGTCACGCCCGCCGCGACGAGCGCCTCGGTGCACGGCGGGGTGCGACCGTGATGATTGCAGGGTTCCAGCGTTACCACCGCGGTGCCGCCACGCGCCCGGTCACCGGCGGCCTGCAGCGCGACCACCTCGGCGTGCGGACCGCCCGGCGGCTGCGTGGCACCGACGCCCGCGATCGATCCGACGGCGTCCAAAATCACAGCGCCCACAGGCGGATTCGGGTTCGTGGTACCGCGCACCCCTTCCGCGGCGGCGACCGCGAGACGCATCGCTTGGGGCGGGGTCGTCGAGATCACGGCGGGAAGCCTAACGCCAGAACGGGGTGATGCGCGCGCTCAGCCGACCCCCGAAGCGGCCGCGTGCTCGGCGCGCCACACGCTCGGCGCGACGCCGTGGCAGCGCCGGAACGCCCGGCTGAATGCCTCTTCGGCGTCGTAGCCGACCCGGCGCGCCACCGATCCGACGCCGAGATCGCCTTCGGCGAGCAGTTCCTCGGCCACATGCATCCGCCAGTCGTTGAGGTATCTGATCGCCGTACGTCCCAGCTGCGCCCGGAACCGGTCGTCGAGCGCGGTGCGGGACGAGTTCGCGATCGAGGCGAGGTCGGTCAGGGTCCATTTCGCCTCCGGGTACGCGTGGATCGCGGCAAGCGCCGGCGCGAGCACCGGGTCGTCGAGGGCGTCGAACCAGCCGGGCGCCACCGCCGGACTCGTTGCCAGGTGACACTTCAGCGCGGAATGCAGCGGCGCCGCGCCGGGTTCGACCCGCGCGACGAACAGCGGCGGCAGTGCCCGCAGGTAGGAATCGAACAGCGGATGCGAACTTTCGGCAGATCCGGTGCCGATCCGGCTCGCCGCGGTGCCGCCGAGGGCGTGCCGATGCCCGAAGGGCACCACGATGACTTCGGACGCCTCCACCCAGTGTTTCTCGCCGCCGTCGAGGGCAACCCAGCAGCGCCCCTGCGCCACGACATGGAACTGGAGGTGCGCCGCCGGCGGGGCCGGGTACGTCCACCGGCCGCCGAAATCACGCGACGTGGTGGCGGCGCTCGGCAATTGCAACGCGCCAAGCGCGGCGTCGAGCGCACTCATCTCGGCGAGATCCGGCGATCGGTCATGGCGTCCTCGAACTAGGCCCTCCCAGAACCCATTGTCACAGACAAATATGGGCACTGACCAGCCGATCAGCAGATTGTTATGAGCCTTCGCGCTCAGCCGAGCGACAGGTGCGGCGAGGCCTGCGCGGCCTTCTCCCGCAACTTGCGCACCGCGGCCGCAGGATCGGCGGCACCATAGACGGCCGAGCCGGCGACGAAGCAGTCGATGCCCGCCGCGGCGGCCGCCTCCACGGTGGCGTCGTTGATGCCGCCGTCGATTTCCACCACCAGCGTCAGCTCGCCGGAGTCGACGAGCTTGCGCACGGCCGCGGCCTTGGGCAACACCTCGGCGATGAACGACTGCCCGCCGAAGCCGGGCTCCACGCTCATGATCAGCAGGGTGTCGAAGCTCTTCAAGATTTCCAGGTACGGCTCGATCGGCGTGCCCGGTTTCACGCTGAGACCGGCCTTGGCGCCGGCCGCGCGGATGTCGCGCGCGACCGCGACCGGGTCGTCTGCAGCTTCGGCGTGAAAGGTGACGTTGTAGGCGCCGGCCTCGGCGTACGGCGGCGCCCAGCGCGCCGGGTCCTCGATCATCAGATGACAGTCCAGCGGAATGTCGGTTGCCTTGAGCAGACTCTGCACCACCGGCAGCCCCAGTGTCAGGTTCGGCACGAAGTGCGCGTCCATCACATCGACGTGCAGCCAGTCCGAGCCTTCGACGGCGTTGGCTTCCTCGGCGAGGCGAGCGAAGTCCGCGGACAGGATCGACGGCGCGATCATCGGAGTGCGGGGCGACGGGGAGAGTTCGGGCACGCGCGCAGTCTAGGACATGCCGCGAGCATGCCCGGTTCGCGTGTTCGGCCGTCGCCCGCTGTGCCGATCGAGCTACGTTCGCGCGTCGAGCTCCTTGATCAACTTCTTGGGCGCTTTGATCCGCCAGGACTCTTCGACCAGTTCCCGCAGCTGCCGGCGCTCGACCGTGTCGAGATTCACCAGGATCGCCCCGTAACCGTCGTAATGCGGTGTGGTGTAGAACGATTCGTCACCCGAGGCGAGCAGTGCCTGCTTGTCCGACAGGCTGCACATCAGCACCAGACCGCCCTCGGCCTCGCTGCGCAACCGCGCGAAGCCCTTGCCGTTCACCTTCAGCGACGGCGTGTGAAACCACGTCGCCTCCTCCACACCCGGCAGTTCCCGGGCCAGCTCGACGACGTCTTTCCAGTTCATGACTCGAGTTTCGCGCGCCAGGACGGGCGATGTCTTGGACGTTCGAGAACTGCTCAGGGTTTGCGCAGCGCCGCCAGGAACATCGCGTCGGTGCCGTGCCGGTGCGGCCACAGCTGCACCGCCGGGCCGTCGCCGACGTCCGGCACGCCGGGCACGAGGTCGCGGGTGTCGAGCTGTTCGAGGCCGTGGCGGCGCACCGCATCGGCCACCACGCCGACCGTCTCCGACAGATGCGGCGAGCAGGTCGAGTACACGATCACCCCGCCGGGGCGAACCAATGCCGTTGCCGCCGCCAGCAATTCGCGCTGCAAGCGAACCAGCCCGGCGACGTCGGAGGGTTGGCGCCGCCACCGTGCCTCCGGACGGCGCCGCAACGCCCCGAGGCCGGTGCAGGGCGCGTCGACGAGGACGCGGTCGAAGCCCGGTTCCAGACCGGACTCGCGTCCGTCGGCCACGTGCACCGTGACCGGCAACGCCTGCGTCGTCTTGCGCACCAGATCGGCACGATGTTCCGACGGTTCCACGGCGTCGACACGGAAGCCGTCGATCGCGGCGAGCGCCCCGAGCAACGCCGCCTTTCCGCCCGGCCCCGCACACAGATCGAGCCAGCGTCCGCCGTCCGGGCCGGTCAGCGGTGCCAGCGTGAGGGCGCGCGCGACGAGCTGACTACCTTCGTCCTGGACCGCGGCCAGGCCCTCGCGGACCGGCTCCAGGTCACCGGGATCGCCGCCGTCCAGATGCACGGCGTACGGCGAGTACGGGCCCGCTTCGCCGCCGGTGATCAAGGCCAGTTCTTCGGCCGAGATTTCCCCCGGCCGGGCCACCAGGTGCACCGCCGGACGTGCGTCGTCGGCCGCGAGCGCCTCGCGCAGTTCGCCGGCCTGCGCGCCGAGGGCATCGGCGAACGCCTGCGCGATCCACACCGGGTGGGCGTATTCGAACGCCAGATGGCCGACCGGATCCGCCGGGGCCAGCCGCTGCACCCACTCGTCGGCGTCGGTGGTGCTCACCTTGCGCAGCACCGCGTTGACGAAACCGGCTCGCCCGCTGCCGAATTCGGCCCGTGCCAGGTCGACGGAGGTGGTGACGGCGGCGTGCGCGCCGATCCGGGTGCGCAGCAACTGATAGGCGCCCAGGCGCAGGGCGTCCAGCAGCGGACCGTCGATCTCGGCGACCGGACGGTCGGCTGCGGACGCCAGCACCGCGTCGAGGAAACCGAGCGCGCGGCACGTGCCGTAGGTGAGCTCGGTCGCCAGCGCGGCGTCCCGGCCGGACAGCCGGCGCTCACGCAACATGGCGGGCAGCACCAGGTTTGCGTAGGCATCGCGTTCCCGGACCGCGCGCAGCACGTCGCGGGCGACGGTGCGCGGCAGATCGACGTCGGCCGGCGGTTGCGGCCGGCGCGGGCGCGGGTTCTGCGGCCGGGTCTTGCGCTCGGGGCGCCGGCTGCTGCGCTCGTTCACGCGCCCACCCCGTCACGGTGCGACCGGTCGGTCGGCGGTGTCGTCATGACAGCTTCGTCCCCGGCTCCAGGCGGGCGCCGCGCGCCCAATCCGCCGCCGCCATCAGCTTTTTCCCGGTCGGCTGCACCTGGTTCAGGCGGATCGCCGTGGTCGCGGTGCCGACGTAGACCCCGTCCTTGCGGATCTCGAGTTCGCCGACGGGCAGCGTGTGTTCGGCCAGTTGCGCGGCGCCGACTTTCAGGCGCAGGTCCCCGTACATCGTCCAGGCCCCCGGTGCGGGAGTCACCGACCGGATGCGCCGGTGCACCGCCAGCGCAGGTTCGTCCCAGCGGATCCGGGCGGCTTCGACGGTGACCTTCGGGGCGTAGGAGACGCCGTCGGTAGACTGCGGAACTGCTTGCAACGCACCGGCTTCGATCCCGTCGAGGGTCGATTCCAGGAGTTCGGCGCCGCTGCTCGCCAACCGGTCGAGCAGATCGCCCGCCGTCTCGTCGAGCCCGATGCGTTCGGTGAGCACGCCGTACACGGGACCGGTGTCCATGCCCTCTTCCAGCCGGAACGTCGACGCGCCGGTGATCTCGTCACCGGCGTGGATGGCCGCCTGCACCGGTGCGGCGCCGCGCCAGGCCGGCAGCAACGAGAAGTGCAGGTTCACCCAACCGTGCCGCGGTACGTCGAGCACCGGGCGCGGCAACAGGGCACCGTATGCCACGACGGGACAGCAGTCCGGCGCGAGTTCGCGCAGCCGGTCCAGGAATTCGGCGTCGCGGGCGCGCTGCGGCTGCAGCAACGGAACGCCGTGTTCGTCGGCGAGCACCCCGACCGGCGAGCGGGTGACCTTGCGCCCGCGCCCGGCCACCGCGTCGGGGCGGGTAACCACGGCAACGACCTCGTGGCGGGGCGAGGCGAGCAGGCGCCGCAACGAGGGCACGGCCGGCTCCGGGGTTCCGGCAAAGACGATGCGCATCAGTGCAGCCCGAGCGGGTTGGGCTTGAGAACCGGTGCGGCGCCGAACCATTCGGCCTCGCGAATGAACCGCATCGCTTCGCGCCGGGCGGCCGGATCGAGCCGGTCGACGAACAGCACGCCGTCGAGGTGGTCGACCTCGTGCTGGATGCAGCGCGCGAGCAGCTCGTGCCCCTCGATCGTGATCGGCTCGCCGTGCATGTCGAACCCACGCGCGATCACGTGCATCGCCCGCAGGCAGTCCGCGCGCAACTCGGGAATGGACAGGCAGCCTTCCGGGCCGAACTGCTCCTCGTCGCCGACCACATCGAAGGTGGGATTCACCAGGTGCCCGGCGAAATCGCCGACGTCGTAGGTGAACACCCGCAGCCCGACACCCAGTTGCGGCGCGGCCAGCCCGGCGCCGCCCTGTTCGTGCATGGTGTCTTCGAGGTCGGCCACGAGCTTGCGCAGCTCCGCGTCGAAGTCGACGACGGGCGCGGCCGTGGCACGCAGGATCGGGTCGCCGAAGAGGCGGACGGGCTGGACGGTCACGGTTCCAAGTGTAAAGACCGCACGACGCGCCAGCGGCAAACGGTGTACAGGTCGCCTCGCGGCGTATTTACTGTTGCCGTGGTCGGCGACGACCGCGACGGCCCGCGCGGGGAATCGCGGACGGGACATCACGTTGAACCGGAGGAAACATGGGATTTGCTGACAAGTTCGACAAAGAGTACGAGACCAAGTCGATCGAAGAGCTCGCCAAGGCACCGGTCGCGGCGCTGCAGGGCATCAGCGACGCGAAGGCCGCGCTGCTGAAAGAAGCACTCAATATCAAGACGGTGGCCGACCTCGGCACCAACAAGTTCTTCCTCTGGGCGCAGGCCGTCGCCAAGCTGGCCGAGTAAAGGGTTTACGAAAGTACCCTCCACCAGGTAAAACAAAGGTGGTCGGGCGGGGTGTAGACACATCCTCCGCCCGACCACATTTGTTTCTCGGGGTCGCTATCACGTCCGCGTCAGGAATGCGCGGACATCACCACCTCGGGAATCCCGGTCCCGAGTGCAACAAATTCACAGTGCGGCGTACTCGCGGTCGACGGATCGAGCGCGTTGACGACCAATTGCAGGGTGAACGGGTCGTAGATCATGTTGAAATGGCCCGTCTGATTTATAGGACAAAGGTCCTGCACAATAATGTTGGTGGCGCCGCGGCCGCGCAACGCCATGTTGGCGACCGGCTGAATCATTTCGTCGAAGCGGGTGCCGATCGTGGTGTAGCGAACTCCCGGCACCGTGTCACCGCCCCGGTTCAGCGCGATCATGAACGCCGACCCCTGCATCTGCTGCACCACCGCGGGCGGCACTGCCAGCCCGGCCGCATCGACGCCGCCCGGAATCGCCTGCACCACCGGGACCACGCCGTACATCACACCGCCGTAGCTGGGCGAGGCCAGCCCGATCCAGTGTTCGACCTTGGCCGCGCCGCCGAGCCGATTGACGTAGTACCGCGACACCGTGGCACCGGTGGAGTAGCCGAGGACATCGGCCTTGGCCGCCCCGGTCGCGGAGAGCACCCGGTCGACGAATTCCGCCACCGCGGCGGCGCTTGCCGGAATGTCTTGGGTGCCGTAGGTCTGCTCCCCCGGCTTGCCGCCGTAGTTGAGTGCGAACGTGCAGAACCCGGCGGCGACCAGAGTCGGCGACAGCCGCGCCATGTCCGAGTATGCCGAGGCGTCGTTGCCGTGCAGCAGCACCACCGGGCGCGGCTTGAGAGCCGTTGGCTTGCAGGCGAAGTCGTTGGCGCCCGGCGGCGCGGCGGCGAGGTTGCCCTTGGCGTAGGCGGCCGCAGCACCATGGCCAGTCTGCGCCGGGCCCGCTACGGTGGGCACCGCCGTCGGCGCCGTCACCACGGCGTCGGCAGCGGACGGCGCGGCGGCGGACACGGCCAGCGCGACGGCGGCGAGCACCGCCAGCACAATTTTCACCGTTCAATCATCGACGATGCTGTGCCCGAATGGGTTTCGATACGTGCCACCAAATATGTGGGCTCGCGCACCCGCACGCCCGGGTGCGCGAGTCCGTCAGCTCTCGTCGTCGGCGAGAATGCGGTACAGATTCTTGCGTGCCTCGGTGAGCACCTCGGCGGCCTTCTCCTTCTGCTGCGCAGTGCCGGCCATCGCAACCTGCCCCGCCGCGCCCATGAGCTGACCGATCAGGCTGCGCAGGTCGAGCGCATCGGCGCCGACCTCGGCCTTCACCTCGGCCCACGGATCGCCGAGTTCGTCGCGCGTGGCGTCGACGTAGGCGGTGCCGGCGTCGGTGAGCTTGGCCGTCTTGCGGCCCGACACCTTCTCGATCAGCACCAGGCCCTCGTCCTCGAGCTGTGCGAGTGCCGGGTAGATCGAGCCGGGGCTCGGCCGCCACACGCCTTCGCTCTTCTCGCCGATCTGCTGGATGAGCTCGTAGCCGTGCATCGGCCGTTCGGCCAGCAACAGCAGGATCGCCGCGCGCACGTCGCCGCGGCGGCCGCGACCGCCGCGGCCCCGGCCGCGACCGAACTCGGGCCCGAACGGGCCACCGAAGGGACCGGGGCCGAAGCCGTGTCCGCGCGGGTGGCGGTGCGGGTGGCCGTGCCGTGCCCAACGTCCGAATTTCGTTTGGGGTTCCATGTCTGCCTCCTTCAAGGCTTGTCCGTCTTGGATGCATCAACGATATATCGACAATGCATCGTTAGCAACCCCTCGCCGGACTGCCGGCGCGCCGGTAGCGTGTCGCGGGTGCGAAGCATCTTCCTCGACGCCTACACCCGCTGGCCGCAGCTGCACGGTGCACTGCACGTGTACGCGCTGCCGTCCGACGAGCTGCGTGCGGCGCTCACTCCCCTGCTCGAGCCGATCCGCGCCTTCGACGGCTGCACCCCCGTCGAGCCGCAATGGATGCACGCGACGGTGTCGCGGCTGCCGGCGTTCGTCGGTCTCACCGAACCCGCGCAGATCACCAAGTACCAGTCCGCGCTCGCCGAATTTGCCAGTGCCACGGCGTCATTCGATCTGACTCTGCACGGGCCGATCATCGAGGACGTGGCGGTGCTCGTCGGTGGCGCCGAGACGCCGCAGTGGGCGCACATCGTCGACGGAGTCCGCGGGCTCGGTGCCGACATCTTCGGCGGCACGACGCGACGCACCCACGCCCCGCACATCTCGCTCGGCTACGGCACCGCCGACGCCGACTCCGCTCCCCTGGCCGCCGCCTACCCGGACGAGCGCTCGTTCGCCTTCCCGGTGCGCGCGCTGAGCCTGCTCGCCGTCGTCAAGGACCCGATCGCGGGCACCTTCACCTGGGACGTCGTCGGCGAGCACCTGCTCGGCCACTGAACACGACCACCTGAAGGTCACCTTCGTGCAGTCCGGCGCAATGAAGGTGACCTTCGTGCACCCTCTCGGGTCGCGGGTCAGCTGGTCGGGATGCGGGCGTGCGCGACGGCCCGGTCGAAGCGGGTGCGCAGGCGCTGGCCGCGGCGGGCGAACCCGAGCGCGGACATGAAGTCGGCGAACAGTTCGTCGACGGAGCGCGGACGGCCGTCGGCCGTGATCGACTGCAACACGGCGACGAGTTCGCCCTCGGAGTAGTCGGTGATGGCGCGACCGGGCGCGACCGGCCCCTGGGCGGCGACGTATGCCGCCTGGATGCGCGCGACGCAGCCGTCGGGGTCGGCGAACCAGTCCGCCGACCACAACCGATAGAAGCCCCAGCCGAGGCGGCCCAGCTGTTCGGGGCGCAGCCGGTCGCGGTCCCGCGCGGTGTGCGCGTCGCGGTAGGTCGGGCCGTCGGATTCCACGGCCAGCAGCATCCGCGACGGGTCGTCGGGGCGGGCGACGGCGAAGTCGATCCAGTGCCCCGTCACGCCGTAGCGGGCCGTCACCGACATCCCGGCCGCACGCAGCCGCTCGGTCACCGATGTCTCGAATGCCGTTGGCGCAGAATTGCTTACCGCGCCCGAGGGCTCTTCGCGCGCCGCCGCCGTCCCCGCTGGACCCGGCGCGCCGTGCGCGGCGGCGAAGTGCAGGTAGCCCCGCAGCATCGCCACGCCGGGTGCGGTCGACTTCTCGGGGTCCATGTCGCGGTGGTCGAACCCGCTGACCACCGTCATCCGGATGCGCGCCCGGGTGATCGCCACGTTGAGCCGGCGGTGCCCGCCCTCCTGGTTGAGCGGGCCGAAGTTGTGGCTGAGCGTTCCGTCGGGTCGCTTGCCGTACCCGATGGACAGGATGACGGCGTCGCGCTCGTCGCCCTGCACCCGCTCCAGATTCTTGACGAAGAACGGTTCGGCGCCGCCGTCGTCGAAGAAGGCGCGGCCCTTGCTGCGAGTGCGGAGCCGTTCGCGCAGCCGGACGTCGATGCGTTCCATGTGGGTGATGCCCATGGTGATGACGCCCAGCGACTCGTGCGGGCGCTGCGTGGCGTGCTCGAGCACCATGGCCACCACCCGATCCACCTCGGCGTCGACGCTGTCGGCGCCGGCGCGGGCGCGCACGTGGACATGCGAAAGACATTGCGGCCCGGACACTCCCGGGAATGTGGTGAGCCCGTTGTCGTAGACCCACGCGTTGGAGAAGGCGATCAGCCGCTCGTCGCGACTGCGATAGTGCCACGACAGCGACCGGGTGCGCCCGGCACGCAGCGCGGCGGTGAGCACGTCGAGAATCGATTCGAAGCCGGTGGTGAGTGCCAGGTTGACGCTGCCGTCGTCGTTGATCGGGGTCTGGCCGGTGTCTTCGGCGTCGACGGCGAAGAACTGGGTGGGCGGCAATTGATTTCGATCCCCGGCGACGACGACGCGCCGGGCCCGCGCGATGGCCGGGATGGCATCGGCGGGCACGATCTGGCTGGCCTCGTCGAAGATCACGACGTCGAAGTACGGCCGGTCTCCGGGCAGGATCTGGCTCACGACGAGCGGGCTCATCGCCCAGCACGGCTTCAGCGCGGTCAGCAGATCCGGTGCGGCAGCGAACAATTGCCGCAAGGGCAGGTGGCCGCGGGCGCGCGCCGCCTGTGCGGCGACGATGCGCTGCTGCTCCGGGTTGGCGGCGGTGACCTGGTGCAGGCGAGTGGCGGCGGCCTGGAGCACGCGCGCCGCAGCGCCGCGGACATGCGCCGCGTCGAGGGCCCGGAATTCGGCGGCGTGCTTGTCGTGCACAATGCCGTCGAAGTTGCCGACCACCGCGTCGTCGAAGCCGATACGATCGAGCACCGATCGGTACCAACAGGTTTCGAAGATCACCGTCGCAAGTTCGGGGTCCGTGCGCCGGGCGCGCAGCTCGGTGAGCAGCGGATCGAGCCCGAGCCGACGCAGGCGATCCGCAAGCTCGTTGCTGCGCGGCAACTTTCGCAAGGTAGCCGCGTCGGCCAGCAGGCGGGCGATTGCCGTGCTGAGCTGCGCCCGCGGCATCGCCGCGAAGTCCGTCCACGGCAGAAACGTCTGCAGCGTTGCCAATTCGCCGAGCGCGCGCTCGAACTTGGCCCGCACCTCGGCGAAGCCCGACGGCACCCGGGGCGCACCGCCGTCCAGTGCCGCCGCGGCCCAGGTGGCCCGCACCTGGGCGCCGGATGCCAGCGCGTCTTGCACCCGGCGCCGGTTGGGTTTCGTTGCGCCGATCCAGCTTTCGTCCCGCAGCCGTTTGCGCGCCGAGATCGAGAACGGGCGCGCCGCGGTCTCCAGTTCGTCGAGGCCGGCGGCGAGATCGACTGGACTGGCCGCCACGGCGGCATACAGGTCCAGCCGATCTGCCCACTGCCACAACGTTTGCGGTCCGATCAGTCCGGTGTCGGCGGCGGCCGCATCCAGCGCGCGCCACAACTCCGGCAGCGTGCTCGACGACAGCTCGGCGACGGTCTGCAGGGCGCTCTCGGCCTCCTCGGCGGATCCCACCGACGCGCCCGCCCACGGCCCGGCACCGCCGGTGAGCCCGACATATTCGTAGAGGTCTTCGCGGACCCGGCTCATCGTCGCCGCGTCGAGCGCGCGTACCTCCGCGCCGAGGCGCACGTCGGTGGCCCCGGACCTGCCGTACCGTGCGGCCAGTCCGAGCAGGGCGCTGCGCGCCTCGAAAACGCTGATGCCCCACGGGTCCCGGCGACGGTTGGTCGCCTCGGCATGCGCACCGAGTTCGCCGCGGCGCAAGGCGAGCCGGTTGTCCGGCGCCGGCGCGGTCGGTGCCGTGAGGCCGCCGGTCAGCCGCTCGACCACGGCGGTTCGCGATCCACCGCCGTCGTGGACGTCGAAGGCTACGTCGGCCAAGCCGACGCGGGTCAACCGGTCGAGCACGGCGGAGA
The DNA here is from genome assembly GCA_936936565.1 of uncultured Nocardiaceae bacterium. Classification (GTDB taxonomy): domain Bacteria; phylum Actinomycetota; class Actinomycetes; order Mycobacteriales; family Mycobacteriaceae; genus CAKZIX01. Next base: position 48,168 of record CAKZIX010000146.1, read on the forward strand.
TGGCGGCGCGCTTCTCGGCGACGAACAGCACGCTCTGCCCGCGCGCCACCAGCGTGGCGATCATGTTCGCAATAGTTTGGCTCTTGCCGGTGCCCGGCGGGCCCGACAGCACCAGCGACTGCCCCGCCACCACCGCGTTGATCGCATAACTTTGCGACGAATCCGCGTCCAGCACCAGGAATTCCTCGTGCGGCGGCTGGCTGTCGGGATCGGTGTGGCCGACTTCGGCGCCCGCCGCGGCGATGGCGTGCGCCGCCGGGCGATGCCCTGCGATGGCGGCCACCACGTCGTGGGCCACGAGTGCGTCCAGACTCTTGTCGAGGTCCTCGACCATCGGCAGCTTCGCGTAGGTGAAGGTGCCGAGCACCGTGCGGTCCTTGATCGTAAATCCGGGCACCACAGCGGCTTTGGCCGCAAGTGCCGCACCGAAGTCGGACTCGTCGGGCACTTCTATGTCGATCTTGAACTGCTCGGTGAGCAGGTGCAGCAGCGCTGGATTCGGCACCGGATCGCCGACGATCCGCAGTTCGAAATCGTCTTCGGCGGCGGTGGTCGCGTCGATCGCCGCGGCCCGGAGCAGGACCGGGGCCGCAGGCACCGCGGCGCCCTGCGCATTGCGCCAGGTGGCCATTCCCAACGCCACGTGACAGATCGCGATGCCGCGTTCCTCGGCGGCCTCGCGCGCCTTGTTCCGGATGGCGCGCACCCGATTTCGGCGATCGGCGAACAGCGTGCGCCGGTACAGCTGCGACAGCACGACCGGTTGGCCGGACAGCAACTGCTCGACCGCCACGAGGTCGGCGTCGGCGAAATCCAGGGTTCCGTGCCGCAGATCCTTGTAATAGAGGAGCTGGTTGCGCCAGCTCAGGTCGATCAGCTGTCCGCGCCACGTGCTGACCGCCTGCCGGACCTGTGAGGCGCGTTCCACGTCGGACAGTCTCGCATGCGCGTACTCGGTCGGCGAACGTGCAGATATGCACGTGATTTTGGGCTCCGAACCGTGAATTTCTGCACGCTCGACGCCGTGGTCAGCCGATGTCGACGGGGTCTATCTGCACCCGCAGCGGGGCGTCGGTCTTGCGGGCCGAGCGGACGCGGAGCGCGGCCGCCAGCGCGCGAGCCAGCACGGCACCACCGCTGCGCGGTGCCCGCAACAGCATGCGTTCGACCTCGACGGGTTCGGCACCGTCGGAGCCGAACGGCTTGCGCGCGCCGGGCGGCAGCGGTACCGGACCCAAAACCTCGGTCCCGGATGGTAATTCGGCCGTCTCGAGCAGTGTTGCGATCGCCTCTCCGGCGCCGTCGACGGCCGCCACCCGCACCGCGGGCGGGAAGTGCACTTCGGCGCGCTCGGCCAGCTGGGCCGCGGCGTGCCCGACGACG
>CAKZIX010000147.1 GCA_936936565.1 uncultured Nocardiaceae bacterium
ACGTCCTCAAATTCGAAGAGCAACGCGACCGCATGCTCGCCCGCGAAGCCAAGAAAGCCATGCAGCAAGCGTCGTAGCGACTGCCGTGACGGCAGAGAGGACTCCGGTCATGAACGAACAATTCGATGCCGTGGTGATCGGATCCGGAGTCGGCGGGCTCACCGCTGCGGCCTATCTGGCCGCCGCGGGCCGCCGGACCCTGGTGCTCGAGGCCTACGACCTGATCGGCGGCAGCACCCACGCATTCCGGCGGGCGGGCAAGTGGGAATTCGATGTCGGGGTGCACTACCTCGCCGACTGCGGGCCCGACGGCGACATCCCCGCCATTCTGCGCGGTGTCGGCCTCGGCGAGGTGGTCCGGTTCGTGGAGTTGGACCCCACCGGATTCGACCGGATCGTGGTGCCCGGCGCCACGGTTGCGGTGCCGCGCGGGTGGGACAACTTCCGGGCCGCGCTGTGCGCGGCGTTTCCGGCCGAACGACCCGCGATCGACCACGTGACCGGGATCCTGGAGCGCCTCGGCGGCGCCGCGAACCAGGCGACCTCACCGCGTTCGACCTGGACGTTGGCAACCAGCGGGCTGCGCGCCGGGCTGGCGGCGCGCTGGTCGCTGCGGCCGCTGACGCACCTGCTCGACTCCGTGCCGATGAGCCGGGCGCTGCGCACCGTGCTCACAGTGCATTTCGAGACCTATTCGACGCCACCGAACCGGGTCCCCGCGGTGGTGCACGCGGTGGCGCTGAACACGCTGCTGACGACGGGTGCCTGGTACCCGGCGGGCGGTGGGCAGGTGCTGGCCGCGCGGCTCGGGCAGGCGATCGTCGCCAACGGCGGCGAGATCCGCACTCGCAACCGGGTACGCCGGATCGAGGTCGAAGCCGGTGCGGTGCGCGGGGTGCGACTCGACGACGGCACGTGCATCGACGCCCCGATCGTGGTGTCGAACGCCGACATCAAGAAGACCTTCACCGACCTCGTCGACGCCCGCCACCTGCGCCGCCGCACCCGGCGCCGCTTCACGAAGTACCGCATGTCGCTGCCGTACTTCAACAGCTATCTCGGTGTGAACATCGATCTGCGGGCAGCATCGCCGCAGTGCAACTATTTCGTGGCGCCGACGACCGACCCGATCGAAGACATCCTCGCCGAACTGGAGAATGCGACGATCCCGGTCGAGACGCGGGTGACGCGCGCCGCGCAGCGCATGCCGATCTACATCCACCTGTCCAGCGTCAAGGACCCGGACAATCCGCGCACCGCGCCGCCTGGCGGAACCTCGGTCGAGGTGATGGGTGCGGTGCCGGCGGCGCCGGAACTGTGGGGGCTGCACAGTTGGCCGATCGACGCCAGCTACCAGCAGAACCCGGAGTACCTGCGCTTGAAGAACGTCTGGACCGACATCATGGTCGAGCGGCTGCTGCGGGTGTTCCCGCAGGCCGAGGGCCACATCGTCTGGCGGGAGGCGGCCACCCCGTTCACCCAGTCGCGGTTCACCACCGCCACCGACGGCGCCGGCTACGGGCTGCGCATGTCGCTGAACCAGTTCGGTCCGCTGCGGCCCGGCACGCGCACCGAGATCGACGGCCTGTACCTGGCGGGCGGCAGCTATTCGTGGGGTCCGACGGTGTCGGGCGCGATGCTGTCGGGCATCCATGCCGCCGGATCGATCCTGGGCGAAGACTTGTACGCGCGAGCCAAGCGCGGCGAGGTCATGGGCAACCGGCTCGACGACCTCGTCGAGGGCACCGAATTCGACGCGCTGCAGACGGCCAAGCGGCTGGCGGCCCGCCGGACCCGGCGCACCCGCCGGGTCGTGCGGGTCGGCTGAGCCCGGCTCCCACCGCGAAAGGCCCCCGCGTCGACGCTGACGCGGGGGCCTGACACCGGCGCACCTATGCGCGTCGCGCCACCAACGCCCGGAGCCGCCGGCGCCCAGCCACCGCCGGCTGCTTCGGCAGCGTCGTGAACCGGTAGTGGTCGAAGGGGAAATGCTTGTTACCCCACCACATTTCGATCGGCGTTGCGATCCGGAACGCGGCGACGTCGCCGTGGTAGTTGACGTTCCAGGTGTTGGAATTGGCGCACGCCGAGCTCAGCCACAGCGAACCCTTGGTCCGGCGCAGCATCTGCTCCCAGTACTTGACGTGCGGCTCGCGGCGGACCTCCACCGCCGTCGCACCCACCCGGCGCGCGCGCTGGATCGCGCGCACCGCGTGCGCGGTGGTGCATTCGATCGCATTCAGATACGAGATGCCCGACACCGCGTACGGCCCGATCACGCTGAACAGGTTCGGGAAGTTCGGCACCGAAACGCCCTGGTAGGCCTGGAATCGGTACCGATCCCAGAAGTCGCCGAGCTCGAAGCCGTTGGCGCCGTGCACGGGGAACGGCGGACATTTGCCCTTCTCCATCTGGCTGAACCCGGTGGCACAGACCAGCACGTCGAGCTCGTGTTCGGTGCCGTCGGCGGTGACGACGCTCGTCGGGGTGATCTTGACGATCGACTCGGTCGCCAGGTGCACGTTCTTGCGCCGGAAGGTCCGCAGGTAGTCGCTCGACAGCGCCGGCCGCTTGCAGCCGAGCGCATAGTTGGGCGTCAGTGCCTCCGCGACCTCACGCTGGCCGGGCAGCGCGCGGCGGTAGGCGCGCCCGCCCACCAGCCGCGCGAAGGTGGCGAGCACCGGCATCTGCCGGTGGAACAACCAGAAACTGGTGAACGCGAACTCCATGACGATGGACAGCATCGCGCGGCCGAGGAAACGCAAGCCCGGCACGCGTGCGAACGCCCGGTCCAGCCCCCAGTCCACCCGGAAGTCCGGCTTCGGAGCGACCCAGATGCCGCGACGCTGGAAAACCGTCAATTCGCTTGCCACTTTTGCCATTTCGGGCACGATCTGCAACGCCGAGGCACCGGTTCCGATGATCCCGATGCGCTTGCCCGGATAGCTGTAGTCGTGGTCCCACTGCGCGGAGTGCATGAGCTTGTTGGCGAAGCTGTCGATGCCGTCGATGTCGGGCAGCTTCGGGATTTCCAGGCCGCCCAGCGAGGCGATCACATAGCGTGCGGTGAGCTCCTCGCCGGTGTCGAGATCCACCCGCCAGTGGTGGGCATCGGCGATCCATTCCAGCCCGACGACGGTGGTGCTGAGCCGGAAGTGCGGGTTGAGCCCGAAGGAGTCGGCCACCTGGTGCGCGTAGGCCTGTACCTCGTTGCCGGGCGCGAACCAGCGGCTCCATACCTTCGGGACTTCGTAGGAAAAGCTGTAGTAGAGAAACGGGATGTCGCAGGCGACGCCGGGATAGGTGTTGGCGTACCAGGTGCCGCCGATGTCGGGATGCTTCTCGACGATGACGAAGTTCTCGATCCCGGCCTTCTTCAGCTCGACGCCGGCCCCGATGCCGCCGAATCCGGCACCGATGACCACTACTTCGTAGACCGGATCTCCCGCAGTCATCGCACAGCCCTCTGGCGACGCCGGCTGCCCATCCGATGCCAGTCGCGGTTGCCGACGACGAACATGTCGCGGGTGGCCTGATAGACGTTGGTGCCGCTGCGCTTCAATTCCGCACCGTAGAAGCGCAGCGTCTCCTGCACGGCGACCTGCACGATCACCGTGAAGAACTTTCCGCGCACGTGCGGCGGGCTGTTGAAACGGCCCCACACGATCAGCCGCAGCAGCGGCAGCAGCGAGAACGTGCGCGCGGGATTGCGGCATTCGGGGTCGAGCATCTTCATCGGGCCGGGCGAGAGCCCGCTGTCGGCGATGGCGGTGTAGATCCGCCGGGCCGCCTCGGGCGCCTCGATGTCCTTGTCGCGGTAGTCCTGCATGATCGCGCTCGCCGTGCGCATCAAGGTGGCGTGCGCCGGATTGTCGATCGCCTGCGCCCCCCGGTACGGCTGCTGCTCGAGCACCTCGAACGCGCGGCGGTCCTTGGTCTTTTCGTAGGCGAACACGGCCTGAATCTGCACACTGGAGCCGTAGATCGTGCCCAGCGCCCACACCCGGTGCCAGGCGTTCCACAACTCGAAATCGTCGAACGCCGTGTAGGAATTGCTGACGAGCGTGTCGTAATAGGCGAATGCGTTCTTCGTCCAGGTCTGGACGTACTCGAACCGGTCCACGCTGAAATCGTCTTCGCGCACCGCATCGATGAGCCGCTGACCGAGCGCGATGAGCGACAGGCCGGTGACCGCAAGGCCGCTGGAGAACAGCGGATCGATGAAATCCGATGCGTGCGGCAGCAGGCACCAGCGCTCGCCGACCAGTTGCCGCGACGAGAATTGGCTGCGCGTGCTCGCCACGAAGGGCCGGACCGCCTGCGCATTCTTCATCTGTGCGTAGAAATCGGGGAATCGGCGGATATGCGCCCAGAATTCTTCTTCGGGTGTCTCACCGTCGCGCATCGGGTACTGGTCGATATCCAGATTGATGCCGACGCTGCACAATTTGCTCGTGGAATTGACGTGATTGTCGAAAGGGATCACCCACGCCCAGCCGCCCTTGAACATGTGGTGCAGGGTGCCTTCGGCAAACGGGCTCGGCATCTTGTGTTCGCTGCGCGGCGGGGCGATGCTGTCGAATGGTTCGACGCCGACGAAGTGGCTGAAGATCGTGCGCGAGCGCGTCTTGAACTCCGGATCCACGCGCAGCTGCAGCTGCTCGCCCAGCACGCTCTTCATGCCGCCGGCGTCGACGACGAACTTGGCGCGGTAGTCGCCGCGGTTCGCGGTGTGCAGGGTCGCCCCGTCGGCGTCGAAGTCGACCCCGGTGACCGGCGAATTCGTGACGCCGACCGCGCCGTAGGACAGGGCCACCTGGTACATGTACGCATCGACGTCCTGGCGCAGGAAATGCGAGTCCGGGCCGATCGGCGGGCTCCAGGTGGGCACCTGTGTGCATTGCGTGGCGCGGAAGCGCTCGCCCTCTTCGTGCCAGACGAAGCTGAAGTTGCGCTTGATGCCGGATCCGGTGCTGACATGCCGGCGCAATTTGCCGTGGGTGGTCAGGTTGCGGATCTCCGGGACGTCGTATTTCTGCGCCAGCGCCCGAAAACCGAGGGTGGTCTCCGATACCGTCGATTCGCCGATGGTGAACCGGGGGTGGCTACCGGCCTCGATGAGCACGGTACTTATCCCGTGCCGGGCCAGAATGCTGCCCAGGGTCGAGCCGCCGATACCGCCACCGACTATTGCCACATCGAAAGTCTTGCGTTCGGTGTCCAACATTTTCGAAATCTCCCTTGCCCTGGCGATCGAATGCCACGCGATCGGTTTGGGGCGACTCGATCGATCGCACTGAAACGCTGTACCGGTGCCATGCTGGCAGTCCGGTCTGACTGCCCGTCCACAGCAGCGACCGCGACGTTTCAGCGGCCTTTCATATGCTTTGCACGGAAAACTTTCGGCTTCCGGAAGCCTGTTTTCCGGCGGCGTTGCAGACTGCGAGTCGACGATCGACCCGCGGTTGACTACAATCGACGGAGTGAGTGAGGTCGCAACCAGCCGGCGGGATATGTACGCCGCCATGACGAAGGCGGCCATTCTGGACGCAGCCCGCTCGCTATTTGTGAGCCGCGGATTCGACGCCACGTCGGTCGACGACATCGCCCGCGAATCCCAGGTCTCCAAGGGTGCGGTGTATCACCATTTTCAGGACAAGCAGGAAGTCTTCGTCGAGGTCTATCGCGGCGCCGAGCAGGCCGTCGTCGCCGCCGTCGCCGAAGCCGTCGCCCAGCCCGGCCTGCAGCCGTGGGAGCAGATCGAGACGGCCACCCGCGCGGCCTTGCACGCCTACGCCACCGACCACGCGGCGCGGGTGCTGATGCGCCAGGCCCCCCAGGTGATCGGGCAGGACCGTACCCGCGAGCTGGACGCCGAACTGGCGCTGCCACTGGTCACCGGCCTGCTCGCCGAGATGGCTCGCCTCGGCGAGTTGCGGTCCGTGGATCTCGATTCCGCGGCGCTGCTCGTGTTCCACCTCGTCTCGGACGCCGCCATGACCATCACCATGGCGCCGGATCCCGATGCCGCGTTGTCGGCAGTGACGACGGTGATGCTGAACATGCTCGGCGGGCTGCGGCAACCGCCCGCGTGAAACCGGTGCCGCGGCCCGATCAGGTCGCGGTCAGGCCGTCCTGATTGTGTGGTAATCCTCAGCCGCACAACCACATTGGAGGCCGACATGCCTACCCGTTCCGACCCGTGGCCACCCGGTACGCCGTGCTGGGTGGAGGCGGTCACCGACGACCTCGCAACCACGATCCGGTTCTACAGCGAGCTGCTGGGCTGGGACGTCGACGCCACCCCCGACGCGACGGGCCGCCACTACGCGACCAAGAACGGGCACCCGGTCGCGGCCGTGATGGCCACCACCCCACAGCGCCCGGCCGTCGGCTGGACCACCTACATCGCCGGCGCCGACCTGGCGGCGGGCGCGGCGGAGGTCACGCGCCGCGGCGGACGTGTGGTGGCCGAGCCGACCCGCTTCGGTGATCGGGGCAGTGCGGTGGTGCTGGCCGATCCCGCCGGGGCGGAATTCGGCATCTGGCAGGCCGGCGCGCAGGTGGGATCCACGCTGTACAACGAGCCGGGCGCCTACTGCTGGAACGACCTGCACACCGCCGACTACGACGCCGCCCGCGAGTTCTACGCGTCGGTGTTCGGATACGAGTACAAGGAAATTGGCGACGGCGTGCACTTCGCATACTCGATGTTCCTGGTCGACGGCAGCGGCGAAGGCGTCGGCGGGATGCACCGCACCGGGGCAGACGAGCCGCCCTACTGGCTGACCTGGTTCACCGTCGCCGACACCGACACCGCGGTGCAGGCCGCGACCGAACTCGGCGCGACGGTTGTGATCGGCCCGACCGACAGCCCGTTCGGCCGGATGTCGCTGCTGCTGGGCACGCGCCAGGAGCGATTCGTGCTGCTCGATCCGCGCACCGTGTCGGACACGCTCACCGATCCGACGGCGCGCTGAACCTGCGCTGAGCCTGCTTCGAGACGTGCGCGAGGTAGCGGTCGAGCGCGAAGTTGGTCAGCGGGCTGGCGGGCAGCTTCTTTCCCGCCACCCGCGACCACGGCAGCGCCAGCTCGGTACCCGCGCCGGCCCACCGGGCCAGATGTGCGCCGGCCTGCAGCGAATACGCCAGACCGTGGCCGCAGCAGCCGCCCGCGAACGCGACGTCCGGATTCGCCGGATCGCACCCGAGCACCGGATATTCGTCGAGGGTCATCCCGATCGGGCCCGACCACGACGACGCGATGCGCGCCTGCGCCAGCTCGGGATGCAACCGCTGCAAGGCGGCATCCAGGTAGCGCGGCGACAGCGGCGCCGAGCCGGCGATGCCGCGCGCGGTCGCACCGCCGCCGACCAGCACCCGCCCGTCCGAGGTCAGCCGGTAGTACGCGTTGAGCGTTCCGGCCTCGATCATCGGTTCGGTGCGCAGGCCCTGCAGTGCGGCCGCCGCACCGGCGGTCAGCGGCGCGGAGGCACCGGCCTGCACCCGTAGCCCGACGACACCGGGCGTCAGCCGCAAGCCGGCGCCGTAGGCGTTGACCGCCACCACGACCCGCCCGGCGATCAGCGTGCCCGCGCCGGTCTCCACGATGGTCGTCGCGGTGCCGCGCCGCAGCAGCCGCACCGGGCTGCCCTCGTAGATGGTCACCCCGCGCGCCTCGGCCACCCGGGCCAGCTCGCAGGTCAGCGCCGCCGGGTCGACCGTCGCCGCGCCGTCGTAGCGCAACCCGCTCCGATATCCCGACGCATGCGCCGGCAACTGCCCCGGCGCCACGAACGAAATGTCGTCGAGCCCGAGATCGGCGGCCGCGCCCGCCTCGTCCAGCTGGCCCACCGCAGCGTCTCGGTCGCCGGCCACCACCAGCTGCGAGCCGGTGACCAGCTCGCAGGCCAGGCCGTACTGCTCGATCATGGCCACGCTGCGGCGCACGGCAGCCGCCGACCACCGGTAGATCTCGCGCGTGACGTCGTCGCCGAAACGCTTGCGCGTGCCGACGAGTCCGGGCCCCAGACGGGGGCCGAGCAGCCCGGTCCCCCGTCCGCTCGCACCCGCCGCCACGTGCTCGGCATCGACGACCACCACGCTGGATGCACCCAACTCGGACAGCGCGACCGCCGTCGACAGCCCGGCGAGTCCCGCACCGACGACGGCGACGTCGCAACTGCGGACCCCGACGAGGGGCGGCCGGGTCCGGGCCGGCTGGGCCTGCCACACCGAGCGCGTCCGGTCCGCGGTTGTCGTCATCACCGTCGCCCCCGTCACGATCCGACCGTCAGGCCGCCGCGCTCGCGACGACGATCCGCGGCAAGCGCACCACCTGCGAGGCGTAGGTCAGTCCGGCACCGAAAGCGATCAGCAACGCGACGTCGCCCGGCTGGGCGCTGCCCGTCCGCAGCAACGACTCCATCGCCAGCGGTATCGACGCGGCCGACGTGTTGCCGGTCTCGACGATGTCGTTGGCCACCGCGCACGTGTCGGGCAGCCCGAGCACCCGCGCCATCACCTCGATGATCCGGCCGTTGGCCTGGTGCGGAACGAGCGCGTCGAGCTCCTCCACAGCCACACCGGCTCGATCGAGTGCGGCACGGCACACCTTCTCGAGCGAGTGCGCCGCCCAGCGGAACACCGACGTGCCCTCCATCGTCAGGTACGGGCGCACCGCGTCGAGTCCCTTGGCGTCGATCTCGGCGAAGAACTCCATCCAGTCCTTGTTCTGGCGGATGGCGGTGTGCCGGGTGCCGTCCGAGCCCCACACGGTCGGGCCGATGCCCGGCGTGTCGGATGGTCCGACCACCACCGCACCGGCCCCGTCGGCGAACAGGAACGCTGTCCCTCGATCGGTGAAATCGACTGTGTCGGTGAGCTTTTCGACACCGATGACCAGCACATAGCGAGCCGTGCCGCAGCGCACCAGATCGGTTGCCAGCGTCACCGCGTGACAGAACCCGGCACAGCCGGCCGACACGTCGAAGGCGGCCACATCGTCCATGCCCAGCTCGGTGGCGATGCGCGGGGCGGCCGCCGGGGTCAGCAACAGCCACGTCGAGGTCGCCACGATCACGCAGCCGATCTGATCGGCGGCGATGCCGGCCGAGGCCAGCGCGGGCTTGGCGGCGGCCACACTCATCGAGATCACCGTCTCGCTGTCACCGGCGCGGCGGCGCGACTTGATGCCCGACCGCGACTCGATCCAGTCCGGGGTGCACCCGATGCCCGCCGCGATGTCCTCGTTGCTCACCACCTGCTCGGGGCGGTATACCCCCAGCCCGAGCATGGCGGCATCGGCGAGCTTCGTTCCTTCCGACAACATGATTCCTCCGCATCAACCGTGCGTGGCCTGCGCGCCGCCCGAGGGCGTCTCGCGCAAGGACCGGCTCGCCCACTCGAGATGGCCGGTGATCGCGCGCATCGCACCCACGACACCGGTTTCGGTGTAGGCGAGATTGCGGATCCGGCAGAAGTCCCGCACGATCGGCCGCGCATGCCGAAAGTTGTTGCGCGGCATGGTCGGGAACAGATGGTGCTCGATCTGGTAGTTCAGACCGCCGTAGAGGAAGTCGACCAGCGGACCGGGCCGCAGGTTGCGGCTGGTCAGCACCTGACGTTCGAGCCAGCTGCCCGGCTCGCCCTCCACCACGGCCATGCCCTTGTGGTTGGGCGCGAACCCCAGCCCCAGGTACGCCCCGACGAGCGCGTGGTAGACCACGATGAACGCCAGCGCCTGGCCGACGGGCAGCACCCAGAACACCGCCCCGAAGAAGATCACGAAGTGCGCGGCCATCAGAATCGCTTCGAGCTTCTGGTGGCGCACCTCGCCGCGTTTGATCGCTCCGATCGAGGCCACTCGCAGTTTGAGCGTGTCCGTCGTGGTGAGCGGGAAGTACAGCCGGTGCTGATACTTCACGACGAAGCGCTTCCACCCTTGTCGCAGCCCGGCATGCTTGGGCGAGAAGATGGCGACCCGCCGGGTGATGTCGGGATCGAGCTCGAGATGGTTCGGGTTGGCATGGTGACGGCCGTGGTGGGTCACCCACCAGCCGAAGCTGACCCCCAGCAGCACGTCCGCGATTCCGTAACCGATGATCCAGGTGTTGCGCTTGGAGTGGGTGATCTCCTTGTGGCTCGCGTCGTGCACGATGTAGGCCAGTTGCACGGCCCAGAACGCGAGGTAGACGGCCAGCGCGAGCTGCCACCAGGAGTCGCCGAGCCAGACGAACGCCACCCAGCCGGCCGCGAAGGCCGCCAGGGTGAGCGTGATCTTCACGATGTAGTAGCGAGGCTGCATCTCGAGCAGCCCGGCCTGTTTCATGCGCCGTTTCAGTTCGGCGAACGCCACGGTATCGTCGGGCGCTTCGGCAATGAGGGCATCACCGTGCGGCGTGCTCATGAGGACACCTCGATTTCTGTTCGAACTATCTTGTTTCGGTTACATCTGCGACTTGACGAGCTCGGCGTCCGGGACGGCAGCCGGCGGCGGTGGCACGGGCGCGGCCATGCGATCTGCGGAGAATCGGCGCAGCGCCGGCTGGTTGCGCCAGTCCCGATTCCAGTCCGCCAGCAGATCGCGCACGTACTGCCGGCTGGCCGAGCGGCTGCGCCGGAACTCGTCGGCGTAGGCCTCCCACGTTTCGCGCATCACCACCAGGGCGCCGCCGGTCATGTACTTGCCGCGCACCGACGGCGGCGAGAAGAACTTGCCCCACACCAGGGTTCGCGCGTTGGGCAGCGGCCGGAACGAGCCGGCAGGCACGCGGTTGTGCGGATCGTCGAGGTGCCAGTTGGCCGGGCACAGCTTGCTCTCCGCCAGCAGCTCGTAGATCCGCGCGATGGCCTCGTCACGCGTCAGCTCGCCCGCCCGGTACGCGCGCATCGTGCGCACTCCGGAGTCGAACAGGTGCTCGTAGGCGGGGTTGTCGATACCCTGCAGACCGCGGTAGGGCCGCCGCTCCAAACGTTCGAAGGCCGCCAGATCCTTGGTCTTCTCGAATTCGATCGCGACCTCGTTGAGCGAGTTGGTGCCGTAGGTGGTGCCCAGCGTCCAGATCCGGTACCAGGCGTCCCACAGCTTGAAGTCGTCGAAGGCGATGTAGCTGCTCGAGACCATGTCGTCGTAGTAGCGGAACATCCGCTTGATCCACACCTCGAGGTACTCGAAGTTCTCCGTCGCGAAATCCTTGGTCTGCACGGCCTTGATCAAGCGGCCGGCCAGCACGTTCAGCGTGGAGACGGTGACCGCCAGGCCGCTGGAGAACAGCGGATCGATGAAGTCGCTGGCGTGCGGCAGCAGGCACCACCGGTCCCCCACCACCTGCGAGGACGAGAACTGGCTGCGGTCGGTGGCGAAATACGGCCGGACCGCCCGCGCGCGCTCGAACTGCGCCGCGACGCTCGGGAACCGCGCCACGTGCTGCCAGAATTCCTCTTCCGGCGTGACGCCCTCGGGCCGCGGGTACCGGTCCAGATCCAGGTTGACCCCGACGCTGCACAGCTCGCTCGGGCTGTTGGCGTGGTTGTCGAACGGGATGATCCAGAACCAGCCGCCGGGGAAGAAATGGTGCAGTGTCGCCTGGTGGAACGGGCTGATCAGCTTGTGTTCCTTGCGCGGCGGGGCCACCTCGTCGAACGGCTTCACGTTCACCATGTGGGTGAAGATCGTGCGCGAGCGGGTCCGGTACGGCGGCTCCTGGCGCAACCCGAACAGGTCCGGGATGGCGGCCTTGACGCCGCCGGCGTCGACGACGTAGGACGCCCGGAAGCTGCCCTTGTCCCGGGTGGCGATGCTGACGCCGTCGGAGTCGAACTCGAGGTTGTCGACGAAGGTGTGCGTGTAGGCGGTGACGCCGTAGGACACCGCGACGTGGAACAGGTAGGCGTCGACGTCCTGGCGCAGGAAATGCGAGTCCGGGCCCAGCGGCGGTGCGAAGGTGAGGAACTGATTGCACTCGTCGGCGCGCATCGGCTCGCCCTCGCGGTGATAGACGAAGCTGAAGCTGCGCTTGATGCCGCACGAGGCGGAGACCGTGCGCCGCACCGAACGATGGGTGGCCAGATTCTCCAATTCCGGGACACCGTAGCGACGGGCGATGTTGCGGAATCCGAAAGTCGTTTCCGGAATCGTCGACTCGCCGATGGCAAACCGCGGATGCGAGCTGCCTTCGATGAGCAGGACACGTACATTGTTCCGGGCGAGAACCGATGCGAGCACACTTCCGCCGATGCCGCCACCGATTATGGCGACATCGAATTCCCGAGGGGTCTGTGACATGGTGTCGATCCTTCCTTTTTGCGCACCTCGCAGTGTTCGTGAATCGCATGAAACGCCGCTGAAACCGGCCGTGCCGGCCGGTAGACTCCGTTTCAGCACCGATGGCGATTGTTGGAAACACTTTGTCGCTGCCACGGACATTCGAAGGCCCGGAAGGATCGCGCAAAATGATACTGACCGCCGAGGCGCTGCGGATCGTCGATCACTACACCCGGGCCTGGGCCGCACCGACCGTGCACGCGTGGGACGGCATGTTTCACCCGGACGCGCGATTCATCCAGCCGCTGTTGCGCGACGCACCCGACATGCAGACCTACCATCGCCAGGTCGAACGCATGCTCTACCTCGCGCCGGACCTCGTCGGAACGGTGGAACGCGTTGCGCAAGACGGGGATACGATCGCCATCGAGCTCACGCTGACAGGCACCATCGGGGGCCGGCCGATCAGCTGGACGCTGGTCGACCTGATCGGTGTGCGCGACGGGCTGGGCACCTACCGACGTGCCTTCTTCGATCCCACGCCGTTGGCCATTGCGCTGTGCACCCGTCCGCGCGCATGGTATCGGTGGTGGCGCTCCGGAATTTGGCCGCTGACGTTTCGCCAGCAGCTGCCCGGGCTGCGCACGGTACCGCGCCCCTGAATTGAACCCGTCGTCGTCCCCCCCGAGTAACGACCCACCGAAGAAGGAAACACCATGACCGTCAGCGAACGCCCCAAAATTGTCCCGCTGGATGCTGCCGCATTTGCCGCCGACGCCGAACGCGTCACCAACGAAGTGCTGCTGGAAGAATGGCTGAGCCTTTACCATCCCGAGGCGGTCGCCGAATGGATGATGGACGGCGCCTACGAACGCCACGAGGGGTTGCCGGCCATTCGCGTGGCTGCCACCGGATTGGCGCGCGTCTGGAAAGAACACAATCTGCAGGTAAAGAAGACCGTCGAATGTGCCGACGACGAAAGCATCGTGCTCACCTGGCGGGGCGGATTCCGCGGCGGCAGCAAGCAGTTCGGGACGGAAATCTGGACGTTGCGCGACGGGTTGGTGGTACGCCACCAGATGTACGGATATTTCGACGTCCGGTCGAGTGATTCCTGGCTGGCCCGACTGCGGGTGTTCGCCAGCGATCCGCGTACCACCATCGCGCTCGTCCTGAATTCCCGGCACTGACCCTCAGCTGGCGGCGCGCTCGTCGCCGCCGTCGTCGCGGGTCAATGCGAAGGTTCGCTTGGCCCGCGCCGACTCCTCCTCGGTCACCTCGGCGCGCAGCATCGCGCGGCGCAGGATCGGCGGCGCCATCACCGAGGTGACGATCGCGACGAGGATCAGCACGGTGTAGGCCTCGATGCCGAGCACCCCCAGCCGCAGCCCCACCATCGCGATCACGACCTCGATCACGCCGCGCGCGTTCATGCCGGCGCCGAGCGCGACACATTCGTGGTTCTGCAGCCCGCTGAGCTTGCCGCCGACGAACGCGCCGAGAAACTTGCCGATGATCGCGAGGGCGAGAATCCCCAGCGCCGCCAGCAGCAATCCCGGATGCGCCAGCGCGGACAGGTCCATCCGCAGCCCGGCAGTGGCGAAGAACAGCGGCGCGAGCACCGCGACCACGAGGGTGTTCAGCGGCGCGAGCCGGGACAGATCGACCCCGCTGGAGCCGATCAGGATGCCGACGACGAACGTGCCGAGGATCGCTTCCAGCCCCATCGCATGCGTCGCCGCCGCGCTGGCCAGCAACAACACCACGGTGGCACCGATCGTGTGCTTCGGATCGCCGGTGCGCTCGGCCCGCTGCAAGATCCACCGCACCAGCCGGCGCCCGACCAGGATCGCGAACGCCACCACGAACACCAGGTATGCCAGCGAGGTCAGCACCGTGTCGGTGCGCACCCCGTAGGTGGCCATCGCCGCGACGATCGACAACAGGAACCATCCGATCGCGTCGTCGATCATGCCCGCGGTGAGGATCAGCTGGCCGACGTTGCGATGGGTCAGTTTCAGCTCCATCAGGGTCTTGGCGATCACCGGAATGGCCGAGACACACAGCGCGATGCCCATGAATCCGGCGAACACGGCCGGATCGGTGCCGGCCGGGCGCAGCGGGGTGGGCAATATCAGGCCCACTCCGATGCCCATGGCGAGCGGAACCAGCAGCCCGGCGAGGCTCACCTTGAACGCGCTGCCCACCCGTTCGCGCAGCGCGCCCAGCTCGAGCTGCATGCCGGCCAGGCCGACCAGCATCAGCACGCCGAACTGGCCGACCGCGTCGATCAGGTGCATCTGCTCGGGCTTGGCGGGAAACAGCCAGTTCGACGCGGCCGGCGCGAGATGTCCGAACAGCGACGGACCGAGCACCACACCGGCCAACAGCTCGCCGGTGACCGCGGGCATGCCGAGCCGGACACTGAGCGCCCCGAACAGCCGGGCCGTGGCCAGTAGCACCGCCAGGGCGGTGAGCAGCAACAGCAGACCGTGCGCCGGAATCGGCGGAACGGGAGTCGTCATCGTTGTCCGCTCCTTGCGAGGATGGGCACGTCGAGTGCGGCGTCGGCGCGCGCCTGCGGCACCTGTGCGCGGTTGAGGTCGTAGCGGTCGGCGGCGTCGAGCACCCGCAGGTAGGCACCAATTCCCTTGGTGCGGCCCGCTTTCGTCGGCACGACGGGACCCGAGCTGCGGTACCACGGCAGGCCGGGCGCCGACCGGCCTGCCGACATCCGGGCGAACTGCCAGGCCGTCTCCACCGACATGGCGAGACCGTTGGCACACCACGAGCCGGCATAGGTGACACCGTCGCGGGTGGGCACCGAACCGACGACCGGCAACCGGTCGAAGGTGCTGGCAAACAGCCCCGACCAGCGCGCCTCGACCGCCACGCCGGCGAGCGCCGGGAAACGCACCCGCATCTCGTGTTCGAGGCGGCGGTGCAGCCGGACCGCGCGCGCGGCGTCGGCGTCGCGGTCGGCCAGCGGCACCACCGGTGGCGCGCCGCCCAACACGAGCCGGTTGTCACCGGTGATCCGGTAGTGGTTGAAGAACCGCCGCTTGTCGACGATGCCGCCACGACCGTGCCAGCCCAGTCCGGCGCGCTGACTCGCCGACAGCGGCTCGGTGGCCAGCATGTAGCCGCGCATCGCGACGATGCGGTTGGGGTACGGATTCAGCGGCCCGGCGTAGCCGTCGACGGCCAGCAGCACCCGCTCCGACGTCAGGTGCCCGAGCGTGGTCACACAGGTCGGGATCCCATTGCGCACCGGCACGTCGAGCACCCGGCTGCCCTCGTAGATCTCGACCCCCATCCGGCGCAGCACGCCGGCCAGCCCGGCGAGCAGCCGATACGGGTCGACCAGGATCACGGTGTGATGGGAATAGGCCGCCACGTAGCCCGCGCCGGCGTGCTCGTACACCGCATGACCCTGGTGCCATTCCACCTCGTAGCCGAGTTCGCCCAGGATGTCGGCGTCGGCACGCAGGTGCCGCGCCTGCGAGGAGGTCAGCGCGGCGTGGGTGAACGGCTCGCACTTCAGGTCGCAGTCGATGCCCTCGGCGCGGATCAGCTCGCGCAGCAACACGACGCCGTGCTGGACCGCACCGAAGGCGGCCACGGCCGTCAGGTGGCCGAACTTCTTGCGGAACCGGCCGAGCGGCATGCCGAGGCCGGGGCCGACGATGCCGCCGTTGCGTCCGCTCGCGCCGGCACCGATGCGCTCGGCCTCCAGCACGACCACCCGCGCGCTCGGCGTGGTCTTCTTCAGGTAGTAGGCGGCGCAGAGCCCGGCGAGCCCGCCGCCGACGACGGCGACGTCGGCCTCGTGGGCGCCGCGCAGCGGCGCTCCGGCCTCCGGCAGTACCGCGGGCCACCAGATCGGTGCGGTTTCTTCGTACACGATGATCCTCCGATCAGTCGGCGATGCGCCGGAAAGCCTGGCCGTGCCATACGAGCGGGCGGGCCGAACCCGCGGCAGCGGCGATGACTTCGCCGACCACGAGCACGTGGTCGCCGTACTGCTTGACGTCGCGCAACAGGCACACCGACCACGCCATGTTCTCGACGAGCACCGGCACCCCAAGGACGTGCCGATAGCTCGTCCCGGTGAACCGGGCCCCGCCGGCGGTGGCGAAGTCCTCGGCGATCTGCTGTTGGTGTTCGGCCATGAGCTGCACCGAGAACGCCCGGCTGCGTTCGATGGCGGCCAGCGTCGACGATCCGACCGCGATGCACACCAGCAGCAGCGGCGGCCGCAACGACAGCGAGGTGACCGACGATGCGGTCAGGCCGACGGGCCCGCGCGAGCCTTCGGCCGACACGATCGACACCCCGCCGGTGAGCTTGCGGTACAACCGCAGACACCGGTCGGGCTCCAGTCCCGGATCGCCGTCGAATTCGGCGGTTTCTTGCATGGCTTCGGCGGAAACGGTCTGCATCTGGTCACCTCGTTTTCGGTTGGGTGGTCACCCGACGCGCAGTGGACTGCCGCCGAAGTACCGGATCAGGGGCACGGCCATCCGGGAACGCGAGGGCGGATGGAACGCCAGGCAGTTCACCGCCGCCGCCAGGTAGCCGATGTCGTCGGAGCCCATGAAGTTGAGCCCGCCGAGCAGTTCCACAGCGCGCGGGGTGACGGCGGCGATCGCGTCCTGCACGGCGTAGCGGACGAGCAGCGCATCGACGAGCAGTTCGACGTCGTGTTCGCGTTCGGGTAGCTGGCGCGCCAGGTTCTCGACCGCCGCCATCGCCGACTCGACGGTGGTGACGAGGTCGAGCCGCGTGGCTTCGGCGACGCGGTCCAAGGCGATGGCCCGCTCGACGAGTGCGCTGGCGATGCCGAGGTAGGAACCCATGACCATGAGCTCGAACCAGGCGAACGCGGCCGTCTGGATCTCGTCGATGCGCCCGTCGTCGGCGACGTCGGTGCGCAACACCCGATCCATGGGCACCGCCACGTCGTCGACCGCCACCTGGTGGCTTTCGGCGGCGGCCAGCGCGAAACTCGACCAGAACGGGTTGACGACGACGCCGGGGTCGTCGGCGTCGAGCACCGCGACGGCGAGTTGTTCGCCGGTTCCCGACGCCGCCGGCACCAGCACGCTCACCGCCAGCAGATCCATCGAATGGGCCAGGCTGCACGGCCGCTTGATGCCGGTGATCCGCAGCCCGTCCGGTCCCGGCGTCGCCGCCATCGACGGGGCGAGCACCCTGCCGTCGGAACGGCTTTCCGACAGACCCGACGCCACCAGCTGGTTCTTGGTGGCGATCGACTTGAGCAGCACGCCCCCGTCGACCCCGGAGTTGGACACCAGCGTGAGCGTGCACACCGAGTAGTGGTGCATCGCCGTCGCCACGCCCAGCGACGGCGAGCGCGCGGCGATCGCCCGCTGCACGCGGACCGCCTGCAGCGCACCCGCGCCCTTGCCGCCGTAATCCGACGGCACGAGCAGACCGGGCCCGCCGAAGCGGCGGAACTCGGCGACCGCGGTCGAGCCGGTGCCTTCCAGCTCGGCCAGCGCAATGGTGGCCAGCACCTCGTCGAGCCCGGGCAGCAGCCGGTGCAGCTCGTCGCGCTCGCGCCGCAGGAACCGGGTTCTCATGGCACACCGCCCACGGCCACCGGTGCCGCGACCGGCACCACCGGATCCGGGGCACCCACCAGCCGTCTCTCGAACTCGACGAAGGCCGGCAGCGGCTTGGGCTCGAACGGCACCCGGAACGACTTCACGAAGTTGCCGAAGATGGCACGGTCACCGAACAGGTGAATCGGAATCGCGAGCAGCGCCCACTCGAATCCGATTGTCACGCACCATATTCCGATGACCGCGGCCTGCGTCACGAGGCTGTGCATGACGTTGTACAGCACGTAGTACGGCTTGGGTACGGCACCGGTTTTCGAGCGCAGATGCGCCAGGAGCCCCGGCAGATAGCCGATCACGTCGATGTAGACGAACAGTGCGATGGCCGGCAGCCAGCGCACCTCCTCGACATGCCAGAAGAAGGCCACCGTGCAGGCGATCAGCCCCACCGCGTACTCGGCTCGCAACAACGCAAAGGTTGTGCGAGTCGCGAATCGGTTCTGCAGATCCATCTCGAAACCCCCTCCCGCGCAACGGCTACGCGGACAAGGCGGTGTCGAGCGCGGCCACCGACAGCTTGGCGGCGACGGCGCTGCGCACGACGGGATCGTCGAGCACGACGGCGTCGCCGAGCAGCCGGCTGATCACCAGCGCGATGCCCTCCTTGAGCACCTTCGTGGCGATCGGATCCAGCACCCCCGCCAGGCTCGGGATGCCGAAGTCGAACGTCGCCTCGAAGGTGACCCGGCAGCCCCGGGGCGCCGGCGTGACCAACCAGGTGCCCCGGAAGACGTGGAAGTCGCCGTCGGTTTGCTCGAAGACGATGCGGCGCTGGTCGAGCTGGATGTAGTCGATCTCGGTCCAGCGCAGCGGCCCGTTGCGGAAATACACCTCCCAGTCGCTGGTCACGGGCCCGTCGCCCGAGTCGCGCACTTCCACCGAGCGCACCTCGTCGACGAGCTCTGGGTAGCGCTCGAAGTGCTGGATCAGCTCGAACGCGGCGTCGGCGCCGACCGTTTCGGACATCATCCGTAGTTCCAAACTGCGCATGTCAACCTCACTTCTCCGGATTTCTGACGGCGGTGGCTTCGGCGGCGCGCGCGTAGCGCTCCAGGAAGAACTCGATTTCGGCGTCGGTGAGGATCGCCGGCGGCGTGAACCGCAGCACGTGATCGGAATTCAGGGACAGGTTGCCGACCACGTTTTTGCCGACCAGG
The DNA here is from genome assembly GCA_936936565.1 of uncultured Nocardiaceae bacterium. Classification (GTDB taxonomy): domain Bacteria; phylum Actinomycetota; class Actinomycetes; order Mycobacteriales; family Mycobacteriaceae; genus CAKZIX01. Next base: position 19,068 of record CAKZIX010000147.1, read on the forward strand.
TCGAGCAGCAGCTCGCCGGCCAGCCCCGGATCGGCGATGTCGACACCGATCAGCAGACCCGTCCCGCGCACCGAGCAGCCGTGGCCCGCCAGGTAGTTGTCGGTGATCCGGCGCAGCTCGGGCAGGATCTGTTCGCCGATCGTCGCGGCGCGCTGTACCAGGCCCTCCTCGTGAATGGCGAGGATCGCGCCGCAGGCGGCGGCCATCGTGATCGGCGCGCTGGAGAACGTCGAGGTGTGCAGCAGCGGATCCCGGTCGAGGACCGCGAAGACCCGGTCGGAAGTGATCGTCGCCGACACCGGTAGTACGCCACCGCCGAGTCCCTTGCCGGACAACAGGATGTCGGGCGTGACTTCCTCCCGGTTGGCACCCCACCAGGCGCCGACGCGGCCGAGTCCGGTCTGGATCTCGTCGAGCACCAGCAGGGCGCCCCAGCGGGTGCACAGGTCCCGGACCTCGCGCAGGTAGCCGGGCGCCGGAATGATCACGCCGGCCTCGGCTTGCACCGGCTCGAGAATCACGCAGGCGCTTTCCGGGTGCGCGATCAGAGCCTGTTCGAGCGCCGCGGAATCGTTGTAGGGCACGTGGGTGACGTCGGGCAGCAGGGGCCGGAACGGGTCCTGAAACACCGACTTGGCCGTCACCGACAGCGCACCCATCGTTTTGCCGTGGTATCCGCCGACCATCGAGATCAGGTGTCCGCGGCCGTTCAGGCGCGCGATCTTGATCGCGGCCTCGGTCGCCTCGGCCCCGGAACTCGAGAAGTGGACCCGGTTCAGCCCGTCGGGCGTGGTCGCGGTCAGCAGTTCCGCCGCCCGCGCGGCCATCGGCTCGAAGAACAGCCGCGAGGCGACGGGGTGGGTGTGCAGCTGCTGCTCGACGTGCGCCATCACGATCGGATGCCGGGCGCCGGTCAGAAAGACGCCGTAGCCACCCGCGTTCAGATAGCGCTCGCCGTTGGACATGTACAGCCAGGCGCCGCGCGACTCCACTTCGATATGTCCGCCCAGCATTTCGGCCAGGCGGGCGCGGCCGCCGCTGAGGTGGCGCCGGTACAGCTGCGAGACGCGGTTCGAGGTGTCGGTCATCGTCGGCTCACTCACGCCAGCCGCAGCACGTCGCCGGACAGGTAGTCCGCGAGCGCCGGATTGGTCGCCGCCCGCGACGGCGGATGGAACCCGACGCACTGACAGGCCGCCGCCAGGTAGGCCACGTCGGACGAGGAGATGAACGCCATGCCGCCGAGTGCGCCGATCGCCCACGTCGCGGCGTCGACGATCGCGTCCTGGGCGCCGTAGCGGGCCAGCACCGCCCGGGCCAGCGCGCCGTTGTCGGACTCCTTGTCGGCGAGGCTGTGCCCGATGCCGCGCAACAGCAGCGCCGCCGTCTCCAGCCGGGCGCCGATCTCGGCGCGCCGGCTGGCCGCCACCGTCGGCTTCTGGAACACCCGCTCCACCAGCGCCGCGGCCATCCCCAGATAGCAGGAGGTGATGAGCAGTTCGAACCAGATGAAGCCGACGGTCTGCAGGTCGTCGAGGTCGCCGCGTTCACCCAGGCTGGTCGGCATGGCGAGGCTGTCGTCGACGAACACGTCGGTCAGCCGGACCTCGTCGCTTTCGGCGCCCGCCAGCACGTTGCTGCGCCAGAACGGGTGCACGGTGATGCCGGGCGCGGCCGCCGGCACCAGCAGCAACACCATCTCGGTGGCCCCGTCGGCACCGGTGACGGCCGCGCTCGCCGACAGCAGGTCCATCGAGCTGGCCATGCTGCACGGGCGCTTGGCACCGCTGACGACGATGCCGCCGTCGACCCGGACCCCGGTCATCGTCGGGGCGAGAATCCCCTGCCCGGGATTGCCTTCGGCGAACCCCGACGACACCAGCAGGTTCTGATCGGCGATGCCCTCCAGCAGCGCCCACTCCAACCCGCTCGCGCGCAGGCTTTCGGCCAGCGTGAAGATCGTCGCGACCGAGAAGTGGTGCATCGCCGTGGCGACCGCGAGAGACGGTGAGCTGGCGCCGATCGCGCACACCACCTGCATCGCCTCCAACGGTGTCGCGCCGAGGCCGCTGTACTGCTTGGGGACCAGCAGCGCCGGGCCGCCGCGTTCGCGGAACAACCGCAGGCCCGGGTTGCCGGCGCGTTCCCGTTCGCCGAACGGGATCGGCTCCAGGTCGGTGAGCAGGCCCGGCAGGTGGCTGTCGCACACCGCTCTGGCTTCGTCGAGAATTCGCATCGTGGGCTCCTAACGAAACCGCGGTCGGCTGTCCGCGTCGGTGATGAGCACGCCCTGCAGCCGGGTGGTGCGCAGGACTGGATAGTTGGCTTCGCCGAACGCGCCGCCGGTCAGACCGGTGCCGCCGTGCGAGGGCAGCGGTGCCGAAAAGGCGATGTGCGAGCCGTTGATCTTCAGCAGGCCGCCGTTGTTGACCTCGGTGAGGAAGCGGTCGATGACGTCGTGGTCGCGGGCCCACACCGAATTGCGCAGCCCGTAGAGATTGGTGTTGACGAACTCGACGATCGAGTTGATCAGCCGGGTGTCGCTGGCGGGCTCGGGCACCACGATCGGCAGCAGCGGGAAGAACGTCTCGTGCTCGACCGCCTCCACCTCGCGAGCGGTGGCCAGTCCGTCGACCCGCAGCACCGTCGGTTCGAGAAAGAACCCGGCGGGATCCGGGGTGCCGTCCAGGCGCAGCGCCCGCCCGCCCGACACCAGCGACGCGCCCTTGCTGAGTGCATCGGCGAGACATTTCTGGAATCCGTCGTGGCGCAGCACCGGGGAAAGCAGCACGCCTTCCTCGTCGGGGTAGCCGCTGCGGATCTCCTTGGCCTTCTCGACGACGAGGGCGATCAGCTCGTCGGCCACCGCAGGGTGCACGACGGCCTGGTTCGGGATCATGCACAGCTGGCCCGAGCCGAAGAAACACTCGGTGAGCGCGATGGCGGCGTGCTCGAGGTGCGCGTCGTGCCACACCACCACCACGTCGTTGCCGGCGAGCTCGAGAATCGGCTTCTTACCGGCTTCGACGCACCGGCGTTCGAACTTCATGCCCAGGTTGGCCCCGCCGAAATACATCACGTCGTTGACGTGCGGGCTCTCGATCCAGGCGTTGAGCACCGGCCCGGGATGCCCGCACACCGCGTTGATCGTTCCGGGCGGCGCTCCGACCGCGCGCAGCGTCGGTACGAGCAGCTCGTGCACCGCGTACATCACGCCCAGGGGCGCAGTGCGCGGCGCCCGGATCACCACGGCGTTCCCGGCCGCGATGGACAGCGCGCCGAACAGCGCGCTCACCATCGGCGCGTTCGCCGGCGGATTGACGCACACCACGCCGTCGGGCTGGCGGCGCACGATCTGGCGCTGGCCCGCACGCTGGAATTCGCTCCACAGCTGCGAGCGGTAGAACTCCCGCGCCTCCGGCCGGCAGGCTTCGAGCATGCCCGAGATTTCCCACCGGGCCAGTTCGAGCGGGTGGCCCTCCATGGTGAGCATGTGCTCGATCGTCTGCTGGTTGGCGAGCAGTGTGTCGTGCATCAGCGACAGCCATTCGTCGACGCGCACCGACATCGGCGCGGATCGCCATTCCGCAGCGGCGGCCGCAGCGGCGGCCAGGCTGGCTTCGATGTCCCGCGCGTCGGCGACGGCGACGCGACCGGTCACCACGCCGGGCACTGCAGCCGACGGCTCCAAGTCGCCGCGATCGAGCCGGCGCTTCAGCGTCAAACTGGCAAAGGAGTCGTCGAGAACCGATCGTGCCGACAACACATAGACCCATTGTTGGGAGTCGACATTCATTCCCCCGATGTAGCTGCCGTACGACAGCAGGTCACCGTCGGTGATGATCTCTTCGGCCTCGCTGGCACGGACTGTCATTTTTCGCCCTCGGCTTCGTGTGACGTCTGCGAACATTGCCCGGATCTCCGACCGCGATCTTGAATCGGCAATGACCTAGATTCTCGAAATCGCGGGTGAAATCCCACTGAAATCATTTGTCTCGAAGATTCTTCGGGACTTCAGGACGCAATTGTTAGGCTGCGGATGCAAACGGAGCCGGCCACCGGCTCGCCGGATTCGGAAGGGAGCGGCCGTGTTCACGCAGACCACCGATCGCCCGATCGGCCACGACGCCGCGGTGTCGGCACTGCGCACGCACTCGGACAATCCGAGCGCTTTTCTCGCGCTGAATCAGGCGAACCGCCGGTTTATGATCGAAGGCATCGACGGCTTCATTTCCTACCGGCAGGCAGGCCGGCATTGGATTCAGTTCGGCGAGCCGTTCGCCGCGGTGGCCGATCGTCCGCGGCTGCTCGAGCAATTCTGCCAGTACGCCAAGAAAGACCGGCGCCACATCGTCGCGGTGCAGCTGCAGCGGGCGGACGCCGAGTTGTACCAGGCCGCCGGCTTCACGGTGAATCAGCTCGGCGCTTCGTATGCCGTCGATCTGCAACAGTTCAGCGTCGCCGGAAAGAAGTTCGTGCGGTTCCGGAACAAGATTTCCCGGGCGCGCCGCGCCGGCCTGGACGTGTGCGAGGCGGCGCCGTCGGATGCCGCCGACCAGCTGGCCCGGATCGACGCCCCCTGGCTGCGCCAGAAGGGCCGGTTCGCCCGCGAGCTCACCTTCCTCGTCGGCGAAATCGGCGGTCCCGCACAGGATTTGCGCCGACTGTACCTCGGTAGCGTGCACGGCCGCCCGGTCGGCTACATCTCATACGCGCCGGTGTTCGGATCCCGTCCCGGCATGCTGCACGATCTCAGCCGGCGCGTCCCGGACGCGCCGCCCGGGGTGATGGAAGCGATGAACATGCACGCGATCGAGCAGTTCCGCGCCGCCGGCGTCCGCTGGCTGCATTTCGGGTTCACGCCGTTCACCGGACTGTCCGAGGAACACGAACTGCCGTCCCACAGCGGCATCGTTTCGCGCATCGCGCGGCTGCTGGCGACGCACGGCGAGATGGTCTATCCGTCACGCACTCAGCTCGAATACAAGCTCAAGTGGAATCCCACGGTGATTCTGCCCGAATACGTTGCGTCGAAAGGAGCCTTGTCACTGCCGGCCATCATTGGCCTGATGCGCGTGACGAACACGATCTAAACCCCTTGGAAGGGTACCCGAAGTGGCCGACGGGGACCGATTCTTGGTCGGGCGCAAGCCCACGCAGGTTCGAATCCTGCCCCTTCCGCTCTAGACTGCCCATTGCACACCTCAGCAAGCGATCGGGGAAACCGATGGTCGATGTTCATATCGTGGAAACCTGCGACGTCCCGGCGGCGACCGCTTTCGACTATGTCGAGGACTATCGCAATACCATAAAATTCTTGCACGGTCTGACGAAATACGAAGCCGTCGGTGCCCAGGATCGCGGATTGGGCGCGGTCTACGAGGGCACCATGAAACTGGGCCCGCTGAGTCTCACATCGCGGGTGCAGGTCGTCGAATGGGAACGCGACACGCTGCTCGCGTCCCGCTCGATTTCCGGCATCGATTCGTCGTTTCAATACCGTTTCACTCCCGTGGACGCGCAGCGCTGCCAGGTCGACCTCACCATTCGGTTCGCCGTCCCCGGCGGCCTGGCGGGAAAGGCCGCCGACCGCGCCGCGGCACCCTTCGTCCGCGCCGCGGCGCAGCGCACGGCGAACAACCTCGTGACCCAGCTCGTGACGTTTCACAACGCACGCACCGACCGTTGAACAAGTCACAGACTCGGAGTATGTTCACATTTGTCGAGTTCGACGACATGCCGTAAGTAGGCACTCGCAAGCTCGCCGCAACGACGACCTTGAGGCAGGTTGAGCCGAAGATGCTCATGAGCGGACTCGCCCGTTTTGCCATTCGCGCGCCTCGCCGAATCATCGGCGGCGCCTTGCTCTTTCTCGTCATCGCGGGCATCTACGCCGCGCCCGCCACGTGGAAGCTCCCGGCCGGCGGGTTCGACGTGCCGAATGCCGAATCCGCCCGCGCGGCACAGATTCTCGACGAGAAGTTCGGTGCCGGCGGCGCGTCCATCGTGTTCGCGGTCCGCGCCGAGTCCGGTGCCGACGGCGCTGCGGCCAAGGCCCGCGCCGCCGAGGTCACCGCGGCTCTGCAAGCGTCCCCGTACGCACGCCAGATGGTGTCGTACTGGACCACCCCGGCGCCGTTGAACACCTCGCTCGCCACGGCGGATCGGCGCACCGGACTCATCGCCGCTCGCATCGTCGGCAACGACAAGGAGTTCACCGGGCGTGCCTGGGAGGTCGCCGAGCAGGTCGTCGGCACCCGCGACGGCGTCACTGTGACGGCCGGCGGCGAGACCATGATCTACCGCGACATCTTCGATCAGGCCCGCAAAGACCTGCTGCTGCTCGAGGCCGTGGCCATTCCGTTCACGTTCATCGCGCTCGTGTGGATCTTCGGCAGCGCGGTCGCTTCGCTGCTTCCGATCATCGTGTCGTTCTGCGCCATCGCCGGCACCTCCGCGGCCCTGTGGGCGATCTACAACATCACCGGATCGGTCTCGTTCTTTGCGCTGAACCTCGGCTCGGCGTTCTGCTTGGCAATGGCGGTCGACTACACGCTGTTCATCGTCAACCGCTATCGCGAGGAACGCGCGCGCGGGGTACCGCCCGAACGCGCGCTCACCATCACCATGCACACCGCTGGGCGCACCGTGGTGTACTCGGGCGCCACCATGGGCTTGATCATGGCCACGCTGCTCGTGTTCCCGCAGTACCTGTTCCGCTCCCTCGGGTATGCCGGGCTGTTCGCCGTGCTCACCGCCCTGGTCGGGGCGCTCGTGGTGGCGCCCGCGCTCATCGTCGTGCTCGGCGATCGCATCGACGCGTTCGACATCCGCAAGCCCATCCGGCGTCGATTCGGCCGGACCGAGGCCACCAATCGGGCACCGGAACAACAGTTTTGGTACAAGGTCGCCGTTTTCTCCATGCGCCGCGCGTGGGTCACCGTCCTGCTCATCGGCGCCCTGCTGCTCGCCCTCGGCTGGCCGCTGCTGGGCATGAAGATGGGTTTCCCCGACGATCGCCAGCTCGCCGGTTCGCAGTCGCGCACCACCGGCGACCTGCTGCGCACCGAGTTCCCGCAGAACAACCTCGGTTCCGTGCTGATCGTCATGCCCAGCGGCGTCGCCTCGCCGCGCGATGTCACCGACTACGCCCGCGAGCTGTCGAAGGTCGACGGCGTCACCGCCGTGTCGAGTCCGAACGGAATCTATGCGGCCGGCCGGTCCATCAGTGCCGCCACGTTCGACTCGGCCCTGATCGGAGATGCGGCGTACGTGTCGGTGTCGAGCAGCAAAGATCCGCTCAGCACCGCCGGCGAGCAGCAGTTGGCCGCACTCAAGGAGGTGCCCGCCCCGGCACCGACGTTGTTCGGCGGATTCGCCCAGCGCAACGCCGACAATGTCGCCGGCATCACCGACCGCGTCCCGCTCGTGATCACGCTCATCACGCTCATCACGTTCGCCCTCATCTTCCTGATGACCGGCAGCCTCGTGCTGCCGATCAAGGCCGTGCTGCTGAACGTCTTCTCGCTCAGCGCGGCACTCGGGGCGATGGTGTGGGTCTTCCAGGACGGAAACCTCGGTGGCCTCGGCACCACCGCAACCGGACTCACCATCGCGACCATCCCGCCGTTCGTGGCCTGTGTCGCCTACGGCCTGTCGATGGACTACGAGGTGTTCGTACTGTCCCGGATCCGGGAAGAGTGGGCGAAATCGGGCCGCACCGCAGCCGACAACGAGCGCGCCGTCGCGCTCGGCATGGCGCGCACCGGCCGGATCGTCACCGCCGCCGCGGTCATCATGATCATCGTCTTTCTCGCGCTCAGCATCGGGAACGTGGGATTCATGCGTGGCCTCGGGATCGGACTGGCGGTGGGTGTCGTCATCGATGCATTCGTCATCCGGACGCTGCTGGTACCGGCACTGATGAAGCTGTTCGCCACCGCCAACTGGTGGGCGCCCAAACCGATCGCCCGGTGGCACGAGCGGCGCGGCTTTGCCGAGTCCGACGACGCGCCCGAAGAACCACCGCGCGGAACCCAGCCCGACCGCGCCGAACTGGTGCACTGATCGACGGAAGGCCCCACCCATGAACATCTCCCGCCACCGTCTGCGGCTGCTCGCCGTTGCCGCCATCCTGCTCACTCCCGCTGTCGCGTCGTGCGGATCGGACACCGCCGAGACCGGAAACGCGGTGCGCTCGGCGACCGCCGCCGCGGAGGGCACGCCGGGAAACTGCAAGCCCGGCAAGTATCCCGCCAGCCCCACCACCGACCAGCTCTCCGGGCTGCTCCAGCGCGGACTGGATCCGAACGTGCCTGCCCAGGAGAAGGTGCAGCTCGTGCAGGGCGCCGAGGGTGATCCGGGGTTCCTCGACCGAATCGGCGGTGCGTTGCGTGACTCCACCTTCTCCGCGCAGATCACCGGAGTCACCGATTACTGCAACGGCAACGCGAACGCCGATGCGGTGCTCACCCTCTCCGGGCAGTCGACACCCAGCCAGGTCCCGCTCGTCGCAGACAATGGCGTGTGGAAACTCGACAAGGCCTGGACGTGCGGGCTGGCGCGCCTACTGCAACAAGATTCGCCGATCTGCGCCGCATAGGCGGTCTTCTTCGTGGGCAGCTCAGCGGTACGAACTGCGCGATCGCGACAGCACGCGGTCGCCATCGGACCGCGACTGGGTGCGCAGGTCGTATCGGGACGGCGCCGGATCGTCGGGGAAAGCGGCACGGTCGTCGCCGAGACCCCAGTCCCAGCTCGTTTTCGGCTGCCGCATCAACCCCTCGATGAACTCCTTGCGCTCCCCCATGAAAATCGAGTTCCCGAGCGCGCCGTCGATCGACGAACGCAGTTCGTCGCTCGGGCGCACGCCGAGTTCCTCGTTGAGTTCCTTTTGCGCATCCAGATACGACTGCACCGCCTCGGCGTGCCGGCCGGCCCGCCGCAGCGCAACGATGAGCTGGGTCCACAGCCGTTCGTTGAGCGGATCGTCGGTGATGAAGCGCCGCGCATTCTGGATGACATTGCTGGAGCAATTGAGGGCGAGCCAGGCATCCAGCAGCGTTTCGCGCGCAATTGCCCGCAGCCGAAACAGCTCGTCGGCGGCGGCCGAGCCGACCGCGCCGTCGACCAAGTCGACCAGCGCCCGGCTGCGCCACAGCGCAAGCGCCTCCTCCAGCATGGTCACGACGATCGACGGTGCCGCGGGGACGATCTTGAGCGCCGCTTCCACCTGGGTCACGAAACGATGCGCGTCGACGTTGCCACGGTCGATATCGAGACGGTAGCCGGACTGCGCCGTCGCGAGGATGTCGCCGTCCTGACACGTGATGCGCAGCCAGCGCCGCAGCCGGGCCATGTGCGCATGCAGTGCGTTCGTGGTGTTGCTCGTGGTCCGGAACAGGCCCAGCTCCTCGATCAGTTCGTCCCGGCTCACCGTCTCACCGGCACGCCAGGCCAGTATCACGAGAATGTGCCGGAGCTTTTCGCCGGGAAGGAATACCTCACCCTCGTCGCCATCGAGTCTCAAGTCTCCGAGAAACGCAACTCGCCTCAGTGTCATTAAATGCTCCTCATCGATAAAAATAGCGTGCGGTGCCGAAAAGGGGTGGCGGATTGTGCGATCCCGGAAATCGTATTGCTCTCCCTTCGGAGGAACGGCGAAACTACGAATGCAACAAGAATTACGCCAAAAAGGTGATGCGGCGCAGTTTCCGTGCGCGAATTCGGGGACGCGGCCGACTAGGTCAGTTCGGCCTGGTACGTGCGCATACTGCCCCCTTCGCGCGATGCGGAACAATTTCCGCGCCCAACATGAATACGGCGTCACATTCCTGCCAGGAACACCCTTGTTCCGACGAAGGATATTGCGAACGCCCCTACCCGCCGGTAGTCCAGCGGCGTTGATCCGTAGATTACGGATATCGCGCGGATAGTGTCAAGAGTCACAGCAAACCCGGCGAACCCCTAATAATCAAAACCATTCGAATAGGGGTTGCGCGTTTTCCGGGGTATTCGAATAAGGGGTTGCAACTTGTCGCCCGTCGTGACATAGGGGCTCGACGCGCGGTGTGGGAGGAAGGTCATCTAGACTCGCTACGTGGTCCTCTTCTTCGAAATCCTGCTCGGGGCAGCGTCTGCGCTGATCGCGTGGTTCGGCCTGTACGTCATCTACCGCTTGGTCACCGACAAGTCGTGAGCGAGCCGGATCGGGCCGAGCACCGCAACGGCACGCCGGCCACTGCCGACAGCGGGACCGATGCCGTCGCCGGGGCCGCCGAACGCGCAAAAAGCACCGGAGTGCGCAATATTCCGGTCCTCCCGGACCTACCGGTCCCGGTGGACACCGCGAACCTGCGCGAGGGACCGGACCTGCATCCAGGGCTGCTCGCCCTGCTGCCGATGGTCGGCGTCTGGCGTGGCACCGGTGAAGGGCACGAACCGTCGGTCGGCGATTACCACTTCGGCCAGCAGATCGTCGTCTCGCACGACGGTGCGAACTACCTTTCCTGGGAGTCGCGCACCTGGGTGCTCGACGATGCCGGCGCCTACGTCGAACCCGACCTGCGCGAATCCGGGTTCTGGCGGGTCAGCGGAGATCCCCGCGACGAGTCCGAGCAGCTCGAATTCCTGCTCGCGCACGCCTGCGGTGTCGTCGAGTTGTATTACGGCCACGCGCGCAACCAGTCCTCCTGGGAGGTCGCGACCGACGTCGTGATCCGCAGCCAGTCCGGGGCGGTCGTCGGCGGCGCCAAGCGGCTCTACGGCATCGTCGAGGGCGGCGACCTCGCCTACGTAGAGGAACGCATCACCGGCGACGGCGACCTGCGCCCGCGCCTGTCGGCGCGCTTGCAGCGCTACATCGGCTGACGGCAACGGCCCCCGAGCCGTATCCGTGCGTGGCGACGCGCCAACTGCACGGATCCTGGATCGGACAAGACCCAGGGGCTCGGGGGCCGGGTAGCTGCCTGGGATTCGCCAGCGCATCGCGCCGAAGGTGATCCCTCGTCAGCAAGGGCTAGCGGACAGCCACCTCACGTGTCCTGGAATTACTCAACTTGGACCACCTCCTTCCTTGTGTACGCACCAACGTACGCACCGGGTTCGGTGGCGGCAAACGAATTTCCCAGCAGCGGAAAACCGTCGGGCCGCGGCAGCGAAACGACGTGGTCCGCACCATGATTCGGCGGTAACTGGTGGGTGACCACGACTACCGTGCGGCCCGGTTCGACGAGTCCGGACGTCCGGTCGAGCAGGGCCCGCAGCAGCGCGGCGCCGTCGGCGGCATCCATGTGCTCGGTCGGCTCGTCGAGCAGCAGCACGTCGGTGGGCGTGACGAGCGCACGCGCGAGCAACAGCCGCCGCCGCTGACCGCCCGACAGGCCCGCCGCGCCGCCGACGAGCAGCCGGTCCACCTGGAGGTCCAGCCCGACGCGGGCGCACACGTCGGCGGCCTGCTCGTGGGTGAGGTCGCCGCGGCCGACCCGCAGGTTCTCGAGCACGGTCGTCGCGAAGACGTGCGCATCCTCGGCAAAGAACGTGCCCGGCAGCCGGCGCAGCAACGTGGTCTTGCCGGATCCGCTGGGCCCCACCACGGCAATGCGGGCGCCGGGTGCGGGCGTCCAGTCCAACGGTGCGGGCGGCGCCGCGTCCGCGTCCAGCAGCTCCACGATCCGTTCGGCCGAGGCGCGGGCGCGCACCAGGCTCAGCATCGCGGCGGGCATCGCGGCGACCGCTTCGAACGCGGCCAGCGGCACGAGCACCAGAATCGCCAGGCCCATCGGACTGGCCGGTGTCGTCGCCGCGACCAACAGGGCCACCAGCACCGCGATGCCGGTGCCCAGCGGCACCGCGACGCCGGCGAACGCGGCGGCCGGTGCGGCCCGGTCTTCGGCGGCGACGGCGACATCGGCGGCGCCGGCCGCACCGGCCGCGACGTCGTCGAGACGGCCGGCCACCCGCAGCTCTGCGGAGTGCTCCAAGGCGGTGGCCACATGCTCGTCGTACTCCGCGCGCGCCGTTGCCGCGGCGCGTTCGGCGTCTCGCACCGAGCGCGAGTACCACACGGGGACAACAACTCCGGCGACGATCAGGCAGCCCGCCAGCACGCCGGCGGCGAGTGGGGCGATCGTCGCGACGATCACGACGGCGGCACCGGAAACGAGCACCCCAACCGCCATCGGCACGATCGCGCGGACCACGACCGCGGCAACCGTGTCCACGTCCTCGCCGGTGCGGGTGAACAGGCTGCCGCTGCGCAACGCGGTGACGGCGTCCGAGCGCGCCAGCGCCTCGTAGATGCGCACCCGGGCGCTCGTCGCCGCCCGAAATGCCGTGTCGTGACTGAGCAGTCGTTCCAGGTACCGACACAATCCGCGCGAAATACCCAGCGCGCGAACCGAAACCACGGCGACGGTCAGGTCCAGCACCGGCGGCATCTGCCAGGCCCGCGCGATCAGCCACGCGGCGACGGTGGCCAGCGCGAGCGCACTGCCGAGGGCGGCCGCACCCGCCACGATCGCCGCGGCGACCCGCCCTGGGCGCAGCTCCAGCAGGGACAGGACGCGACGCAGCGGGTCCTGTCCGCGTGCGGTGCCCAGCGATTCGGCACGCCGCGACCGGCACCGCTCGCTCGGGTCCGCGAACGTGCGCCCCGCCGCGGCCGCCGGGCGTGCCGCCGCACTGGCAGGCATCCCCGGCCAACCGGACACCGGGTCGGTAGCAGGACCCGAAACATCTTGTTTATCAGTCGATTTCAGCTCGAGCACCACGTCGGCCCGGGCCAGCACGCTCGGGCGGTGCGCCACGACCACCACCGTCGCGCCGGTGTCGGCCAGTGCGCGCAACGAATCCAGCACCGTCACTTCGCTTTCGGCGTCGAGATGCGCCGTGGGTTCGTCGAGCAGCAGAATCGGGCGCGCACTGGCGAGCACGCGGGTCAGCGCCAGGCGCTGCCGCTCCCCCAGCGACAGCCGGTGCGCCGCGGCATCCCAGCCCGCCGCGAGGGTATCCAGCACCCGGTCGAATCCCGTTGCCGCACAAGCGGTATCCAGGTCGCCGCCGAGCGGTCCGAAGAGTTCGAGGTTGTCACGCAGCGTGCCGGGCACCAGTGCCGGGCGCTGCGGCAGCCAGCCCACCTGGGACCACCACCAGCGCAAGTCCACGTCGCCGACCGGAATTCCGCCGACGGTCGCGCCGGCGGCCGCCTCCGTGGGCAGCAAGCCCAGGACCCCCAGCAACGCAGTCGATTTCCCGACACCGTTGGGCCCGGTCAGGACCGTCAATCGGCCCGGCTCGAAGCAGCCCACCCCCGGCACGTCCAGCACGAAATCCGGCACCCGCGCGGAGCCGACGGGGCGGGCCGCGACCGTGTCCAGCACGTCGAACGCCAGGTCGGCGGCGGCCTTGCCGTCCTGGGCCGCATGGAATTTCTCACCGACGGCACGCAGCGGGAAGTACACCTCGGGCGCCAGGATGAGCGCGAGCAGACCGGCTTCGAGCGCCATGTCGCCGAACACCAGCCGCAACCCGATGCTGACCGCCACGAGCGCAACACACAGCGTCGCAAGCATTTCCAGTACCATCGAGGACAGGAACGCGATCCGCAGCACGCCCATCGCGGTGCGCCGATGCCGCTGTCCCAGCGTCGCGATCCGGGCTTGCGGGCCCTGCTCGCGCCCGAGCGCGCGCAAGGTGGGCAGCCCGGCGAGCAGATCGAGCAGCTGACCCGACAGCGTCGCCATGGCCTGCAGCGAACGCTGGGAGCGCCCGCGCGTCAGCAATCCGATGAGCACCATGAAGATCGGAATCAGAGGCAGCGTCCCCGCCACGATGAACGCGGAGGTGAGGTCCGCCCAGGCGATGACCGCGAGCAGGGCCGGCGGTGTGACCACCGTGAGCAACAGGGCCGGAATATAGCCCGACAGATAGGGTTTCAGCCCGGCGAGCCCCCGGGTCAGCACGGTCACAAGCTCGTCGCGGCGCGCCTCCAGCTGCCGCGGCGGCAGCTGGACGGCGGCGGCGAGCACGTCGCGTTCGAGATCGGCGACGACCCGCGCGGCGGCACGGTGGGCGAGGCGGCCCTGCACCCAGGTCGCGGCCACCCGCACGCCGACGGCCAGCCCCAGCCACCACAGCGACCAACCGGTGTCACCGGTGATCAGCGCCGTGAGGTTGTGCGCGATCAGCAACGCGCACACCACGATTGCCGCCGCCGACAGTGCCGACAAGGCCACCGAGGCCAGGATGTAGCCACGCGCCGGTCGCGAGTGCCGCCACAGCCGTGGGTCGATCATCGCGGTGCCGACGCCCCGGTGCGCAGCGACAACCCGATGCCCGGCGGGATGTGTGCTGCCGAGATACGTTGCCGGAACACCCAATACGTCCACGCCTGGTAGACGATGACGGCCGGGGCGAGAAAGACCGTGATCCAGGCCAGGATCCGCAGCGTGTAGGGCGTCGAGGCCGCGTTGTAGACGGTCAGCGAGTAGGCGGGGTCAAGTGTCGAGGGCATCACGTTGGGGAACAGCGAGCCGAACAGCAGCACCACCAGCGCAGCGATCGCCAACGTTGTTGCCGCGAAAGCGATCCAGTCCCGGGCCGCGCGGGCACCGACGGCGAGCACGACCACGGCGACACACACCCAGGTCCACGGCTTGCCGTAGGCGAGCTGCGTCCACAGCGCGAACCCGACCACGACGACCGTCGAAATCGACAGTCCGGCAGCGATTCTGCGGGCGTCGTCGCGTACCTCGCCCGCGGACTTGAGCCCGAGGAAGGTGGCGCCGTGCGCGGCGAACAGGATCGCGAACACCGCACCACCGAGCAGCGCATAGGGATTGAGCACGTCCAGCAGCGACGAGGTCATCTGCTTGTCGGCGTCGACCGCGACACCGCGCACCAGGTTGGCGAACACGATGCCCCACCCGATCGCCGGCACCCAGGAGCCGGCACCGATCGCGCGGTCACACCAGGCACGCCAGCGCGGATCGTCGATCTTGCCGCGGTATTCGATGGCGCACACGCGCACGATCAGCGACAGCACGATCAGCACGATCACCGGGTAGAACCCGCTCAACATCGTTGCGTACCACTCGGGGAACGCCGCGAACAGCGCGCCGACGCCGGTGATCAGCCATACCTCGTTGCCGTCCCACACCGGGCCGATGGTGTTGAGCACAACCCGGCGCCGGACATCGGAACCGCGGCCCAGCACCGGCATCAGCATGCCGACGCCGAAGTCGAAACCTTCGAGCACGAAGTACATTCCGAACAGGAACGCGATTGCCACGAACCACAGGGTTTCCATCGCAGTCTCCTCTGGGCCTAGTACGCGAACGAAAGATGTTCGGATTCGGCGGGTTCCGGTTTGTGCTCCGGCACCCCGGCAACGACGTAGCGGCGCATCAGCCCGAACCAGACACAGAACAGCGCCGCGTAGATCAGCGTGAAGATCACCAGTGTGGTCGCAACCGTCGCCACCGAATGCCCGGACACCGCGTCGGCGACGGTGAGCCGGATCTGGTCCACGCCCGTCGGATTCGGCACCACCACCCAGGGCTGGCGACCCATCTCGGTGAAAATCCAGCCCGCGCTGTTGGCGAGGAACGGAGTCGGCAGTGCGGCCAGCGACAGCCAGCCGAACCAGCGTTGCGTCGGCGTGCGGCCGCCGCGCGTGAGCCACAGCCCGGCCAGCGCGAGCGCCGCCGAACCGGCCGCCATTCCGATCATCACGCGGAACGACCAGTACGTCACGAACAGATTCGGCCGGTAGTCACCGGGGCCGTAGCGCTGGTTGTACTCCTCCTGCAGTTCGACGACTCCTTGCAACTCGACGCCGCTGAACTTGCCCTCGGCCAGATAGGACAGCACGCCCGGCACCTGCACGAGGTGCACCACGCTGTCGCAGTTGTTGTGCGTGCCGATGGTGAGCACCGAGAACGAAGGATCCGTGCCGCCGTGGCACAACGACTCCGCCGAGGCCATCTTCATCGGCTGCTGCTGGAACATGAGCTTGCCCTGCACGTCGCCGGTGAGCACCACCGCGATGCCGGACACGATGATCACCCCCATGCCGAGCCGGGCCACCGGCCGCCACAGTGCCGGGTCGCGACTGGTGCCGGGCGCATCCGCGCGGGCACCGCGCACCATCCACCAGCCCGCGATGCCGGCGACGAATGTGCCGGCGGTGAGAAACGCGCCCGCGACGGCGTGCGGAAACGCCGCCAGCGCTGTGTTGTTGGTGAGCAATTCCACAATCGACGTCAGTTCCGCGCGCCCGGTTTCCGGGTTGTAGCGCGCGCCGACCGGATGCTGCATGAAGGAATTGGCGGCAATGATGAAGTACGCGGACGCGTTCACACCGATTGCGACAATCCACATGGTCGCCAGATGCACGACTTTCGGCAGCCGGTCCCAGCCGAAGATCCACAGCCCGAGGAAGGTGGATTCCAGGAAGAACGCGGCCAGCCCTTCCAGCGCGAGCGGAGCGCCGAACACGTCGCCGACGAATCGGCTGTATTCACTCCAGTTCAGGCCGAATTGAAACTCCTGCACAATGCCGGTGGCGACGCCGAGCGCAAAGTTGATGAGGAACAGTTTTCCGAAGAATTTGGTGAGCCGGTACCAATGCTGCTTGCCGGTGATCACCCACGCGGTCTGCATGCCCGCGACGAGCGGCGCGAGGCCGATCGTGAGCGGCACGAACAGGAAGTGGTAGACGGTCGTGATTCCGAACTGCCATCGGGCCACGTCGAGCGCGCTCATCGGCATCCTCCCAGTCGTCGGGCCCGTACTACCGCGCCGTAGTACAACTACAGACTGTAGTAGTGGCCGACGACCTGGAGCAACGTGACTTGCCGGACAGCGTGGCGCAGATCAGCCGATGTCAGCCCACATCCACCGCGTCCGCGACGATCGCGTCCACCTCGTCGGCAACCGGATGCCGCGACAGCGCCAGCCCGTCGAGGGTGTGAACCCGCGCCGCCAGCGTCACCGACGACACCAGCCACACCGCGTCGGCCCGAATCAGATCGGCCGGAAACAGCGGGGCATATTCGCAGGTGAAGCCGTGTTTGGGCGCCACGTCGAACATCGCGCGCTGAGTCGTGCCCGCCAGGATGGCATCCGCGTGCGGCGGCGTGCGGAGCGTCTTGCCCGTGGCCACGACCACCGTCGAGCGCGGCCCCTCCAGCACCCGGCCCTCGGTACTGACGAAAATCACATCGTCGGCGTTGTTGCGCGCCGCGTGCCGCAGCGCCGCCATGTTCGTCGCGTACGACAGCGTCTTGGCACCGAGCAATTGCCACGGTGCCTTGGTACCGAGCTCGACCGAAATACCGCGCGGCAACGTCAGCACCGAAATACCGTCCCGGCGAGCGCCCTCGACGCGCTCGCCGACCGGCGACACCGAAACGAATCCGGTTGGCGCATCGCCACTTTCCCGGCCACGGCTGTACACCAGCCGCATCATCCCTTCCGATTTTCCCCATTCCGCCGTCGCAACTTCGATGGCGCGCAACCATTTGGAAACGTCGGGCTCCGGAATATCCAGCGCTTCAGCCGATTTCACCAACCGCTCCAGATGCATCTGCAACATGCGCGGCCGCCCGTCGCGGACCAGGATGGTCTCGAAAATGCCGTCGCCGCGCAGGGCCGCCATGTCGTCGGCGCACAGCAGCGGTTTGTCGGGGTCTTGCACCATTCCGTCGAGCGTCACGAGCACAGGCATGGGGCAACACTAGGTCACAACCCATCGACGGTCTTCTCTAGAATGGAACCGTGCTTTCGATACCCGGAGCGGTTCCAGGTGCCCCAGACTCTCCGGACAGCGCGGTCGCGTGGCACTACGGAGATCCGTTCGGCGAGCAGCGCGCCGCGGTCACGCAGGCGGTCACGGTGGACCGGTCGCACCGATTCCTCATCGCCATCACCGGTCCCGAACGCCTGAGCTGGCTGCATTCGATCTCCAGCCAGCACGTCAGCGAGCTGGCGGACCGAACCACGACCGAAAACCTGATCCTCGACACGAACGGGCGCGTCGAGCACCACTTCGTGCTCACCGACGTGGACGGCACGCTCTGGCTGGACACCGAGGCCGCCACCGGCCCGGCGCTGGTGGACTACCTGCGCAAGATGGTGTTCTGGGCACAGGTCGAGGTGCGCGAGGCCAACGATTTCGCCGTGCTCAGCGCGCTCGGCCCGGCGTTCCAGGTACCCCGCCTCGAGCAGGGCTTCGCCCGGCCGATGCCGTGGCCCACACCGCACGCGCACGATCTCGTTGTGCCGCGGGACCGGCTGGCCGACTACGCGAGCCTGGCCCGTCCGGCGGGCCTGTGGGCTTTCGAGGCTTTGCGCGTGGCCGCGCACCGCCCGCGCCTGGGCATCGACACCGACGAACGCACCATCCCGCACGAAGTCGGCTGGATCGGCGCGGCCGTCCACCTCGACAAGGGCTGCTACCGCGGCCAGGAAACGGTTGCGCGGGTCCACAATCTGGGGCGCCCGCCGCGGCACTTGGTGCTGCTGCATCTGGACGGCTCCACCGAGGAGCGCCCGGTGCCCGGCACCGACGTCACCGCCGCCGGACGCACGGTCGGGCGGGTCGGCACCGTCGTCGACCATTTCGAGCTCGGACCCATCGCCCTCGCGCTGATCAAGCGCACCGTGCCCGCCGACACCGAGCTCGTCGCCGGACCGTGCGCCGCCGCCATCGACCCCGATTCAGTGCCCGGCTACGACGAACCGCAGGCGGGCCGGCTCGCCGTCGATCGGCTGCGCGGGCGATGACCGCTGACCTCTCCGCCGTCGCCCCGACGGTGCTCGCGGTATGCGTCGTGCACGCCGACATCGACGTGCCCGGCCGCAGCGGCCGCAGCGCGATCGACAAGCGTCCGGTCCCGCAGGCGCGCGTCGAGGCCCTCGGCCTGGTCGACGACCATGTGTGCGACACCAAGAACCACGGCGGACCGAATCAGGCCGTGTACGCCTACGCCGAGGAAGACGCGCAACGCTGGGGCGCCGAACTCGGCCGCGAACTGCCCGCGGGCTGGTTCGGCGAGAACCTGCGGGTGCAGGGCGTACCGGTGAGCGACGCCGTGGTGGGTACGCGCTGGCGGATCGGCGACGTGCTGCTCGAGGTCACCGCGCCGCGGGTGCCGTGCCTGAACTTCGCGTTCTGGTCCGGGGAGGATCGGTGGGTCAAGCGGTTCGCCGAACGCGGCGACACCGGAACCTACTTCCGGGTGCTCGCGCCGGGCACCGTCGCCGCCGGGACGGCCATCGACGTCGCGTACACACCGGCCCACGGGGTCACCGTGCGCGAGCTGTTCGAACGGCAGGACGCCGAGCGGATGGCCCGGTTGCTGGCCGCGGAGCCCACGCTCACCGACGAGGCCCGCAACTGGGCGGAGCTGGTCGTAGGGCGAGAGGAAGCGCGCGAATGAGCGTCGAACTTGTCGAGGTGCTGCGGTCCGGGTTCCGCGAGTGCGTACACCGCGGCTCGCTGGTGGTGCTGGGTCCCGACGGTGCGCCCCGCTACGAGCTCGGCGAGGTGCACACCCCGATCTACCCGCGCTCGACGAACAAGCCGATGCAGGCGCTCGCCTTGTTGCGCAGCGGGTTCGAGCCGGCCGACGACGCCGAGCTGGCCATCGCCGCGGCCTCGCATCACGGCGAAGATCGCCACGTCGAGCTCGTCACGCGGCTGTTGCAGCGTTTCGGGCTCGACGAGGATCAACTGGGCTGCGCACCGGACTGGCCGGCCGATGAGGCCGCCCGGGCGCGCGCGTACCCGCACGGGCAGCGACGGATCTACATGAACTGCTCCGGCAAGCACGCCGCGATGCTGGCCACCTGCCGGATCAACGGCTGGCCGCTGGCGGGCTATCTGGACGCGGCGCATCCGTTGCAGCAAGCGGTCGTCGCCACCATCGCGGAGGTCACCGGTGAGCCGGAGACCGAGCTGGGCATCGACGGCTGCGGCCTGCCGATCGTGCCGGTGTCGCTGGTCAATCTGGCCCGGGCGTTCGCGACGTTTGTCACAGCCGCGCCCGACACGCCCGAACGGCGCATCGCCGACGCCATGCGTGCACATCCGCTCGTGATGTCCGGCACCGACGCCGCCGACGTACGGCTGATGTCGGCGGCGCCCGGATTCCTCAGCAAGACCGGCGCCGACGGCGTGCACGCAGGCGCGCTGCCCGACGGCACCGCGTTCGCCTTCAAGATCGACGACGGACACGATCGCCCCAGGTTGCCGCTGGTGGCAGCAGTCCTGCACGCAGTGGGCGTGCAGTGGTCGGAAGATCACGCCGAACTCGCGGCCGCACCGGTGCTCGGCGGGGGTGTTCGGGTGGGAACGATCCGGGCCGTACCAGGCCTGCTGAACGGCGCGCCGAAATCAATCTGAGACATTAGGGGTGGCCTCGTGGAAGCGTTCCTGCCAACGTCGCGCTAGAGTGTTCGACAGGAACATACTCACACAACGGGGCCGCCGACATTCCCCATGGCCGCCCCGTATCAATTCGCGAGGGGGTTAGCCATGGGCCGCGGCCGGGCTAAGGCAAAGCAGACAAAAGTTGCACGTCAGCTCAAGTACAGCTCACCGGTAACGGACTTCGACAGTCTGCAACGGGAGCTCTCGAGCCCGACACCCAACTCGCACCAAAACGGGAGCGTTATCGCCGACGAACAAGAAGACAGCTCGCGCTGGGACGACGACTACGAGGACGACGACTGGCGGCGTTGAGCTGATTCGGACGTTGAGGGGGAGCCGACGGGGCTCCCCCTCTTATCGTTCTCAGCGCACCTCCCACGGCGCCTCATGTCGCTCGCGGGTGATCGCGACGGGTCGCGGCCCAGGTGGCATCCAACGGTTCGCGCGCGCTTATCCCGGCGCACGCTCGACCGCTCGCTGTAAGCGTCAACAGCGCCGTTTCAGCGCGGGTCGAACGCCTCGCCAGACCGGTCGCCTACGTTCCTCGCGCCGGTCCAGCGGCGCATTCCGTGGACGTGTTCGGCGCGCCTAGAGGACTGGTCAGACCAGTCGCCGAGTCGCGCCGACCATTCTCGACTAGGACGCGCGCCCACCTGCACGTCATCGGTCACGCCACCCAGCATCACAATCGGATCGCCAGGTAGTTCCGCGTGGCTAGCACACTGGTCAGACCAGTTACCTAGTATCGCGAATCCGCACCTCGGCGGTCCGATTCGACCGCTCGGTTCGCGCGCACCGGGTCCGGACGTAGCGCTCAGAAGCGGGCGTACTCACCGTTCAGCGTGGCGCGCCCATCGTCGGCGGACTTGCGCACCGAGCCCAGCGTCCAGCACTCGACGTGACGGGCCGTCAGGATGGCCAGCGCGCGGTCGACGTCTTCGGGCGCGACGACGGCGACCATACCGACGCCCATGTTGAACGTCTTCTCCATCTCGGCGCGCTCGATTTTGCCGCGCTGCTGGATCATGTGGAACACCGGCGCGGGGGTCCAGGTGGCGCGGTCGAGTTCGGCGACCATGCCGTGCGGCATCACACGCGCCAGGTTGGCGGCCAGCCCGCCACCGGTGACGTGCGCGAACGTGCGCACGTCGGTTTCGGCGATGAGCGCCAGGCAGTCCTTGGCGTAGATCATGGTCGGTTCGAGCAGTTCTTCGCCGAGGGTGCGGCCGAACTCCTCCACGTGCCCGCCAAGGGGCATTGCGGCATGCTCCAGCAGCACCTTGCGGGCCAGGCTGTAGCCGTTGGAGTGCAGGCCCGACGAGCCCATTGCCAGTACCACGTCGCCGGGGCGGACCCGGTCCGGCCCGAGCACCGCGTCGGCCTCGACGACGCCGACGCCGGTCGCGGACAGGTCGTAGTCGTCGTCGCCCATCACGCCCGGATGTTCGGCGGTCTCGCCGCCGAGCAGCGCGCAGCCGGCCTTCACGCAACCGTCGGCGATGCCGCCGACCAGCTCGGCGACCCGTTCCGGGACCACCTTGCCGACGGCGATGTAATCCTGCAGGAACAGCGGTTCGGCGCCGCACACGACGAGGTCGTCGACGACCATCGCCACCAGGTCCAGCCCGACGGTGTCGTGCTTGTCCATCGCCTGCGCGACGGCGAGCTTGGTGCCGACGCCGTCGGTGGACGCGGCCAGCAGCGGCTCCTTGTAGCCGCCCTTGAGCGCGAACAGACCGGCGAACCCGCCGAGCCCGCCCTGCACTTCGGGCCTGCTGGCCTTGCGCGCCAGCGGCGCGAACAGTTCGACGGCCTTGTCACCGGCCTCGATATCCACCCCTGCCGCCGCGTAGGAAAGCGACTCGTCCCGGCCGCGCGCCTTGCTGTGCCCCTTCATGGAATCGCACAACTCCAACCTGGTATGCGTGTAGATGCCAGCTCACGCTACCGGAGTTGGTGCGACGCGCCGTCGCCGCTGTCGCGCCGTGTTGCCTCGCTCACGGCGAACCGCGCCGGGCGGGCGTCACGAGTGGACGTCCTCGACCGCGTGGGCGACGAGTGGTCGGTGCTGGTGATCGCGTGGTGTTGGCCAACGGCCCGCCCCGTTTCCGGGAGTTGCAACCTGCGGTCGCGGGCATTGCGCAGCGGATGCGCACGCTCAGCGTTTTGCACGCTGCTGCACCGGATCGGGCACCGGCACCGCCGCGATCAGCCGCTGCGTGTACTCCTGCGCGGGCGCCCGCAGGATCTGTCCGCGCGGCCCCGCCTCCACGAGCTTGCCGTGCTGCAGCACCGCGACCCGGTCGGCCAGTAGGTCGACGACGGCGAGGTCGTGGCTGATGAACAAGCACGCGAATCCGCATTCGGCCTGCATCTGCTCGAACAACTCGAGCACCTTCGCCTGCACCGAGACGTCGAGCGCGCTGGTGGGCTCGTCGGCGACGAGCAGGTCCGGGTCCAGGATCAGCGCGCGTGCCAGGCTGGCGCGCTGGCGCTGCCCGCCGGACAGCTCGTGCGGGTAGCGCCGGTCGGTCCCGGCCGGCAGCCCGACATCGTCGATGAGACGATTCACTTTGTCGCGCAGTTGTTTTCCGCTGAGCACGCGATGCACCACGAGCGGCTCGGCCACGCAGTCGCCGATTGTCATCCGGGGGTTCAGCGAGGTCGCGGGATCTTGGAAGACGAACCCGAAGCGGCGCCGCAGCTCCCGTAGCCGGCGCCCCGACAGCGTCGTGATGTCCGCGCCGAGTACCCGCACCACGCCCGAGGTGGGCCGCTGCAGCGCCGCGACGCATCGCCCGATGGTGGACTTACCGGACCCGGATTCGCCGACGAGACCGAGGGTTTCGCCGCGTGCGATGGAGAAGCTGACCTCGTCCACGGCCCGGAACGCGCCCCGGCCGACACCGCCGGGGAACTCGACGACGAGCCGGTCGATCTCGAGCACCGTTTCGGCGTCGGCCGGTATGTTCGACGTCGGATCTCCGGTGCCCAGGTGCGGCACCGCCGCGAGCAGCGCACGCGTGTATTCCGCCCGCGGCTGCGCGAACAGTTCGGTGACCGGAGCCTGTTCGACCACGCGGCCGTCCTTCATGACGACGACGCGGTCGGCCAGATCGGCGACGACACCCATGTTGTGCGTGATCAGCAGAATCGCCGCACCGGTGCGATCGCGCAAATCCCGCAGCAGGTCCAGGATTTCGGCTTGCACGGTGACGTCGAGCGCGGTGGTCGGCTCGTCGGCGATGATCACCTTCGGCTCGCAGGCGATCGCGATGGCGATCACCACGCGCTGCTTCTGCCCGCCGGACAACTCGTGCGGATAGTAGTCCACCCGCTGTTCCGGATCGGGCAGACCGACCTGCCGCAGCAGCTCGATCGCCTTGGCACGAGCGGCTTTTCGGCTGAGCTTGCGGTGCGCGCGCAGCGCCTCGCCGATCTGGAAGCCGACGGTGAACAGCGGATCCAGGGCACTGCCCGGTTCCTGGAACACCATCGACACCGCGTTGCCGCGCAAGGCGGTGAGCTCGCGTTCGGTGAGCTTGGTGATGTCGTCGGTGCCGACGGTCACGAGGCCATGCACGCGCGCCGTCGGCGGCAGCAGCCCCATCGCGCTGCGTGAGCTGACCGACTTGCCGGAGCCCGATTCGCCCACCACCGCAACGACTTCCCCGGGTTCGACGGCGAAGCTCACGTCGGACACCGCGTGCACCGAACCGGCGTCGGTCGCGAAGGTGATCGACAGAGATTCGACGGACAGCGCGGTCTCGTTCATCACTTCTCCTCGCCGGTCGCGGCGTCGGCGGCGGCCCGCCGGGTGCGCAGCAGCGGGTTGAGTACTTCGTTGAGACTCTCCCCGACCAGCGTCATGCCGAGTACCACCACCACGATTGCGGTGCCGGGGAAGATGCTCGTCCACCAGATGCCGTTGGTGACATCGCCGAGCGCCTTGTTCAGGTCGTAGCCCCATTCGGCGGCGGCGGTCGGTTCGATGCCGAGCCCGAGGAAGCCGAGTGCGGCCAGAGTCAGGATGGCCTCGGCGCCGTTGAGGGTGACGATCACCGGCAGCGACTGGGTGACGTTCGGCAGGATGTGGCGGAACATGATGCGTCCCGACCCGGCGCCGGTGACACGTGCGGCGTCGACGTAGGGCTCGGTTTTCACCGACACGACGGCGTTGCGCACCACCCGAAAGTATTGCGGCACAAAGATTACCGTGATCGCGATGGCCGCCGACAGCACGCCCGACACCGCATTCGACGATCCCCCGGCGATCATGATCGACACGACGATCGCCAGCAGCAGCGCCGGAAACGCATAGATGGCGTCCATGAACACCACCAGCACCCGGTCCACGATCTTGAGATCGAGCACCAGGCGGCCCAGCCGCGCGCGCACGCCGATGATGTAGCCCGAGATCAGCCCGAGCGGCACCCCGACGACCATGGACAGCACCAGCGAGACGGCGATGACCAGCAGGGCGGTGCGCGCACCGAACACCACCCGGGAGAAGACGTCTTCGCGGCGCACCGAGGTGCCGAACCAGTGCTCGGCCGAAGGCGCCTGCTGCGCGACGAAATCGACTCCGTCCGCGGAGTTTTGGTAGTAGCCGTAGGGCGCGATGAGCGGCGCGAACACCGCCACCACGACGAACAGGGCGACCAGCGCGAGCCCGAAGATCAGCGTGGCCCGTTGCAGGCCGTGCGTCATCGAGAACAGCTTGAGCCCCGGCAGGCCGCGCTTGGGCGCCCGCAGCCCGGGCGGCGTCGCGGCAGGTTCGGAGGCGAGCGCGTCGGCGGTCATCAGAACCTCACTCTCGGATCGACGAGGGCGACGATCACGTCGACGAGGAAGCTCATCAGCGCCACGACGATCGCGGTGAACGCCACGATGCCTTGCACCGCAATGAAATCGCGCCGGGCCAGGTAGTCGGCCAGCAGCCAGCCCAGCCCCTTCCAGTCGAACGTGGTCTCGGTGAGCACGGCACCGGCCAGACTCATCGCGATGTACATACCGAGCACCGTGACCACCGGAATGAGCGCGTTCTTGAACGCGTGCCGGCCGATGACCACCCGATTCGGTAGGCCCCTGGCCCGCGCCGCCTCGACGAAGCCGCGCCGCGAGGTCTCGATCAGGTTGATCCGCACCAGCCGCAAAAACACTCCCGCCGAAAGCAATCCGAGCGCGAGTGCAGGCAGCACGGCATGTTCGAGCACGTTCAGAATGTGGCCGGTGTCGCCGTAGAGGATGGCGTCGACGATCATGATGTTGGTCTTCGGCGAGACATGCTGCAGGTCGAGTTCCACGCGCGCGTCGGCGCGCCCGGACACCGGCAGCCACCCCAGCCATACCGAGAAGATCAGCTTCAGCAGCAGGCCGACGAAGAACACCGGCGCCGCGTAGAACAGGATCGCCAGCAGCCGCAGCACCACGTCCTGCCACTGGTCGCGATGGGTGGCGGCGTAGCGGCCCAGCGGGATGCCCACCGCGAACGCGACCAGCAGCGCCCAGAACACCAGCTCCACCGTGGCCGCGCCGTAGGTGACCAGCAGGTCCGAAATGGCCCGGTTGTCGGAGATGGTGCGCCCGAAATCACCGCGCACGATCCCCGACAGGTAATCCCAATACTGTTCCAGGAGTGGGCGATTCAGCCCGGCCGCGGCCTTGCGGGCCTCTACCTGGTCCGGCGGCAGGCGCCCGCCCACGGCGGCGGTCACCGGATCACCGGTGACCCGCATGATGAAGAACACGACGGTGACCAGAATCCACACCGTCGGCACGATCAGCAGGAACCGAACCGCGAGATACCAAGCGAGCGCGCCGTTGCGCGACAGCGCGCCCGCTCGCTTCTCGGTCATTTCTTGGTGAGTGTGGTGTATCGGATCTTGAACGAGATGTCGAGCGTCTTGTCGACGCCGTCGATGTTGGTGCCCGACACCGCGACCTCGTTACCGGTGAGCAGCGGCAGCATCGGAATGTGGTTGCGCGCCAACTCGTCCTGGACTTGCTTGAGCACCTCGATGCGCTTGTTCTTGTCCGGCTCGGTGGTTTCCTTGACCAGCAGTTCGTTGATCGCGGGATTGTCGAAGTGGTTCTGCAGGTTGTTGTTCGGGCCGAACAGCGGCGTCAGGTAGGTGTCGGCGTCCGGGAAGTCCGGGAACCAGCCGAGCTGGAACACCGGGTAGGCGTCCTTGGTGCGTTCCTTCTGGTAGGTAACCCATTCGGTCGCTTGCAGATTCACTGTGAACAGCCCCGACGACTCGAGCTGCGACTTGATCGCCGCGTACTCTTCGTCGCTGCTCTCCCCGTAGTGGTCGGGGTTGTACTGCAAGTTGATCGCGACCGGCGCCGGCACCCCGGCGTCGGCGAGGAACTTGCTCGCGGCGTCCCTGTTGGGCTTTTCGCCGTAGATCTTGAACGCGTCCGTGGCGCCCGGGAAGCTGCTCGGCACCGGTGAGTACGCGGGCGAGTACGTGCCCTTGTACACCCCGTCCGCGAGCGCCTGCCGATCGACCGACGACGCAATTGCCTTGCGCACGGCCAACTTCTGCTCCGGGGTGCCGCCGGGCATGGTGTTCATGTTGAACACCATGTAGCGCAGTGCGCCGCCGGGGCCCTCGCTCACCTTCAGCTTGTCGTTCTTACGGAACGAATCGATGTCGGTGGGGCTGAACGAGCGGATGCCAAGGTCGATCCGGCCTTCCTGGGTCTCGAGCTTCAGATTTTCCCCGGATGCGTAGTACTTCACCGTGATTCGTTCGGTTTGGGCCTTGCCGAGAATGCCCTGGTAGTCGGGATTGGCCTTGTAGTCGATGAGTTCGTTCTTCTTGTACGACTCGATGGTGTAAGCGCCGGAGAACGGGCGGGCCTTCACGATGGCGTCGTCGTCGAGCAGTCTGTCTGCGGGGAACACCTTTTCGTCCGCGATCGGCCCGGCGTTGGTGACCAGGACCTGCGGGAACGTCTGGTCGTTGGCGTTCTTGAGGTGGAAGTCCACCACGGTGTCGCTGGTGGCTTCGGTGCGCTCGAGCCCACCGAGCAGCGCCGCCGGCCCGTTCGCATCGTTGATCTTGAGAATGCGGTCCATCGAATGCTTGACGCTCTTGGCGGTCAACGGATTTCCGTTGGCGAACTTCAGTCCCGACTCGAGCGTGCAGCGGTAGATCTTCGGCTCGGCGAATTCGCATTTCTCGGCGGCGTCGGGCTCGGGTTCCGTGCCGCCGGGCGCGTAGTTCATCACGAAGGAGTAGACGTTGTTCATCGGCGTGTAGGAGCCCTGGTCGTAGGCGCCGGCAGGATCGAGCGTGACGACCTTGTCGGTGGTGCCGACGAGGATCGAACTGCCGCCGCCCTCGTCGTCGGTGCGGCCGGATCCGCAGCCGGCGGCGACCAGCGCTGCCACGCCGATGACCGCCAACGTTCTGACTGGACGTCCAACTTGCAAGAGCCGACCAACAGTGTGCATGGATCGCACGACGCTGCCCTCGATTCTCGGGGCTCACGGGTTCGACCGCGGCCCCGACCCGCGGTGGATGTGAATTGGGCGCAACACTACTCACGAACGGTTGCTCTCGCTGACCATTCGCGCAGGAAATTTTCGGGTACCGCGCGGATTCGCGCGTAAACGCAGGTCGGAGGTCAGCTCGTCCGTACGACGTCCGCGCGCTCGCGCGTGCGATCGGCAGCGAAATGCGCCGCCTCCTGCGCCGCCCACCGCTCCCAGTGCGGCGCGAACATCGCACCGTCGCGCGCGAGCGCGCGCCGGCGTCGCTCGGCCGGGTCGGCATCCAGCCAGATCAGCGCGGATTCGTAGGGCGCACATGCCAATCCGCCGGCGCCCGCCCCCTCCACCAGCAAGAGCGCCGGTGGCTGCAGCACCGTTTCCGGCCCCAATTGCCCCGCGCTCCAATCGTAGGGCCGATAGTGGGCGGCGGCGCCGGTGGCCAGCGTCGCCAGTACCACCGCCAACCGCCGCACCCCGGCGACCAGCCCGTCCCAGCCGACGTAGAAGTCGTCCATGTGCAGCACCGGCGGCCCGCCCGACAGCCCGGCCAGTGCGGCGGCGTAGGTCGTCTTCCCGGCGCCGCTCGGGCCGTCGATCGCGACGACAACCGTTGCGCCACAGCGCGGTTGCGCAGTGCGAACCAGATCCGCTACGGCGTGCACTCAGGCGGTGCGCGGTGCGCGCGTGTACCCGCGACGGTCGTACAACCGCGTCGAGACCACCCCGACCACGACGCCGATCACCAAGCCCAGCAACGTCATCCAGGCGCCGTGCTGCAGGCCTGCGTTGCCGCGCGCGTCGAAGTACAGGATCGCGCGCACCCCGAGGTACACCTGGTGCATCGGCTCGAACTCCGCGAGCCAGGCGAAGAATCGCGGGCTGGCCTCGATCGGCACCGTGGCACCCGAGGACGGCAGCCCCAGCACGATGAACACGATCAGATTCACCAGCAGCCCGGACGTGCCGAACAGGGCGAGCACCGAGGTCGCGGTGACCCCGATCGCGAAGATCGCGAACGTGCCGAAGAGAAACAGCAGCCACGCATGATCCATCGGCATGCCGAGCAGCCGCCCGATGCCGACGTAGATCGCCGAAACGATCACCGACATCGCGCCCACGATCACCCATTTCACGAGCAGCGTGTGGAACCGGCCGAGTCCCACGTTCGGCTCGTGCACGTACCACGGCCCGTACTCGGTGGGCGCGAACCCGAAATGCGAATCGACCAGCGAGTGGATGATCATCGCGCCGGTGAACCCGGCCAGCACCAGCAGCAGCGTGTAGTAGAACGCCGACAGCCCGGTGCCGGTCTTGGCCGGCAGCGGATTGAACTGGACGTCGCGCACGTTGATCGGCTCGGCCAGCACCAGGCGCGAGGCGCCCGACAGCTGCTCCGGCGGCACTTGCTGATTCACCTGCTTGACGACGTTCTCGCCGACCGTCTTGTTCACCCGTGCCATCGCCTGCTCGCCGATCTGCCCGACGATCGCGCCGGCGTAGGTGCCCGCCCGCGGGTTCGCGTAGACGGTGAGCACCGGCTTTTCCACATCGCCCGCCGCAACGGACGCCTTGGCCAGAATCAGCAAACGTTTGGTGAAGTCGCTGGGGATCACGATCGCGCCGTACAGCTTGCCGTCTCGCATCAGCGAGTCGGCCTGCGCCCAGCCGATCTGCTGCAGATCGACCTTGTCCTTGGGGACGTTGTCGACCAGACCGGCGACGATCTGATCGCCCACCAGCTGACGCGTGCCGTCGTCGAGCACCTCACCTTCGTCCTGGTTGACCAGGGCGATCGGGAAGTCGTGCAGATTGTCGCTCGGGTCGAGGACGCTGCCGAGGTACAGCGTGGCCAGGAGCGACATCATGATCCCGACCACCACGATCGGGGCCACCCACAGACGCGGATGACGCAAGGCTTTGACGAGGCTTTCCTGGCTATCGGATCCGGCCGCCATGGGCGCAACGTTAACGCACAGTAGACTGTTGTTTGCCCCCCGTACCCCACGCCCGACGGAGAGCCCCGTGACCAGCACTGATCTGGTGGTCAACCATCCCGACGACGAAGCCGAGAACGAGCCGCGCGAAGAGTGCGGCGTATTCGGTGTATGGGCTCCTGGCGAGGATGTCGCCAAGCTCACCTATTACGGACTTTATGCCCTGCAACACCGGGGCCAGGAAGCCGCGGGTATCGCGGTGGCCGACGGCCAGCAGGTGCTGGTGTTCAAGGATCTCGGCCTGGTGAGTCAGGTGTTCGACGAGCAGACGCTCAAGGCCATGCCGGGCCACGTCGCCGTCGGGCACTGCCGGTACTCCACCACGGGTTCCACCACGTGGGAGAACGCGCAGCCGATTTTCCGCACCACCGCCGTGGGCACCGGGCTGGCACTCGGGCACAACGGCAATCTGGTCAACACTGCCGAGCTGGCCACGCGCGCCCGGGAGTTGGGGCTCATCGACTCCCGCCGTCCCGGTGTGGGCACCTCGGATTCGGATGTGATGACGGCGCTGCTGGCCCACGCCGCCGCCGACTCCACCATCGAGCAGGCCGCGCTCACGCTGCTGCCCACCGTGCGTGGCGCGTTCTGCCTCACGTTCATGGACGAGTCCACCCTCTACGCCGCGCGGGACCCGTACGGTATCCGCCCGCTGTGCCTGGGCCGGCTGGACCGCGGCTGGGTCGTCGCCAGCGAGACGGCCGCACTCGACATCGTCGGAGCCTCGTTCGTGCGCGAAATCGAGCCGGGCGAATTGCTGGCCATCGATGCCGACGGCGTGCGCTCGCACCGTTTCGCGATGCCGGAGCCCAAGGGCTGCGTCTTCGAGTACGTCTACCTCGCCCGCCCCGATTCCACGATTTCGGGCCGGTCCGTGCACGCCACCCGCGTCG
>CAKZIX010000148.1 GCA_936936565.1 uncultured Nocardiaceae bacterium
CCAGAACTACGCGCTGTACCCGCACATGTCGGTCGCCGACAACATGGGCTTCGCCCTGAAGATGGCCAAAGTCCCGGCCGCCGAACGCGAACGCCGGGTGCAGGACGCGGCGGGGATTCTCGGCCTGACGAAGCTGCTCGACCGCAAGCCCAAGGCTCTGTCCGGTGGCCAGCGCCAGCGCGTCGCGATGGGCCGGGCGATCGTGCGCGAGCCGCAGGTGTTCTGCATGGACGAGCCGCTGTCGAACCTCGACGCCAAGATGCGCGTGCAAACCCGCGCCGACATCGCACGGCTACAGTCCGAACTCGGCGTCACCACCGTCTACGTCACCCACGACCAGGTCGAGGCGATGACCATGGGTGACCGTGTCGCCGTCATGCGCGACGGGCATCTGCAACAGGTGGCCTCGCCGTTGGATCTCTACGACCGGCCGGCGAACCTGTTCGTCGCGGGATTCATCGGATCACCCCAGATGAATTTCATCGAGGCCACCGTCGACGGCACCGAAGCAACGGCCGGCACGCATCGCATCCCGTTGCCGCCGGCCGCCGCGCGCGCCGCCCGCGGCCCGATCACCGTCGGCGTCCGCCCCGAAGCCTGGCGGATCGTGGGCAACGGCGCCGACGGCATTCCGGTCACCGTCGATGTCGTCGAAGACCTCGGGCCCGAGGCCTACGTCTACGGCACCAGCCGCATCGACGGCACCACGAAGAAGCTCACCGTGCGCGTCGACGGCCGCAACCACGTGCAGAAGGGCGACCTCCTGCACCTGGCCGCCGACGCCCGCCGGGTGCACGTCTTCGACACCGACTCCGGGGTGCGGCTCGGGTGAAATCGGTTGCCACAGTTGCCTATCGACGCCGCGCCGCGCCGGGCAGCGGACGCTTGTACGATCCGGACAGTGATTGCCACAAGTGAGCAGGGGGCGCAGTGAGCGGAACCAGGGTGCTGGTGTCAGGGGCGAGCATCGCGGGACCGGCGCTGGCCCACTGGCTGGTCCGGCGCGGCGCCGAGGTGACCGTGGTGGAGCGCGCCCCCGAGTTGCGTCCCGGCGGGCAGGCGGTCGACGCGCGCGGGGTGGCCAAAGAGGTCATCCGGCGCATGGGGCTCGACGCGGCGGTACGGGCGGCCCGCACGGAGACCGCCGGTGGCCACGACGTGGACACCGACGGGAACATCCTGCGGACCTTCCGTGCGGACGACGATGGCGGCGACGGATACATCGCGGAGATCGAGATCCTGCGCGGTGACCTGTCCCAGGTGCTCTACGTCGACACTCGCGACCGCGTCGACTACGTCTTCGGCGACCGCATCGCCGAGCTGACCCAAGACGCCGACGGCGTCGACGTCACCTTCCACGGTGGCCGCCGGCAGCGCTTCGACCTCGTGATCGGCGCGGACGGCCTCCACTCGGCGCTGCGCGAAATGGTGTTCGGGCCGCGGGCGCAGTTCGTTCGCCACCTCGGGTTGTTCCTGTCGTTCTACACCGTGCCCAACGAATTCGGACTGGACCGCTGGCTGCTCGACTACCAGGAGGCCGGCCGCTCGGCTGGACTGCGGCCCCTCCGGGACGCCACCCAGGCGATGGCGATGTTCTCCTTCCCCGCGGCCGACCTCGATGTCGACTACCGCGACACCGAGGCCCAGAAGCGGCTGCTGCGCGAGCAGATGGCCGGCTTCGGCTGGCTGACCCAGCCCATCCTCGCGCACCTCGACGACACCCCGGACTTCTACCTCGACCAGGTTGCCCAAGTGGTGATGGACCGCTGGTCCAGCGGACGGGTCGGGCTGCTCGGCGATGCGGCGTTCAGCTCGTCGCCGCTGTCCGGGCAAGGCACCGGGCTGGCCCTCGTCGGCGCCTACGTGCTGGCCGGCGAGCTCGCGGCCGCCGGCTGGAACCCGGCGGCCGGGTTCGCCGCGTACGAGGCACGGATGCGCGCGTTCGTCGAGGCCAACCAACAGATCGGGCAGTGGAATGCAGCCAGCCGCATCCCCGGGCAGGGTGTACCACCCGAGGAGTGGGACTTCGAGGTGATCGAATACACGATCAACGGCATCGAGCTGCCCGACTTTGCGGGTCTGCCGGATTCCGCGTCCTGACCGTCGCGCTCAGCTGCGTTCGACCGGCAACCACAGTTCGCAGGTCGCGGTGCTGAAATCGGCCGCGCGGTCGAGGACCGCGACGATCGACGGCCCCGGGCGCAACCGCCACGGGTTGGACGGGAACCACTCGGTCGCCGTTGCGGCCCAAGCGGACTGCAGCGTCGCCGGATATGGCCCCGAGGTGCGGAAGATCGCCCACGTACCGGCGGCTACCTCGAGCGCGTCGAGGTCGCCGGGCGTGGCGGTGTCGGCGTCGACGGCAACACCGTGCAGATACGTCAGTTCACTGCCCTCCGAATAGTCGGGGTCCACGTCCGCACTGACCTGCAGCAGGCCGGACGGATCCGTATTGCTCAGCTGCTGGAGCCGCTCGTGCTCGGCGGCAGGCAGCGACGCGATGTGCGCCTGGATGTGCGGATTCACGCCCTCGTAGATCAGCGGAACACGGGCGGCGTGCCCGATCAGACGGAAAGCAGGGTGCTCGATGATTCGGGCATCCATGGGGAGACTCCCTTCGACGGTCAGGCGGAACCTGAGTTGCGATTGACTGCGAAGGGGGCCACCGTCGCGACGAACCTCGCCGTGACTCACGCCGTGCACACCACGGAACGCACGACCGAACGCCTCGGTCGACCCGTACCCGTAGCGCACGGCGATCGTGAGCAGATCCTCGTCGCCGATGAGGTCCGACGCCGCAACGGTCATCCGGCGCCGCCGCACATACTCCGACAACGGCATTCCAGCCAGCGACGAGAACATCCGGCGCAGGTGGTATCCGGTCGTCCCCATCGCCGCGGCCCGCGCGTCGATGTCGATCTCGTCGCCGAGGTGCTGCTCGATCTCGTCGACGAGACGGTTCAGAATCTCGATCACGGTCGCTCCCTTCACGATCCACCTTCGCCGACCAGCGGGCCCGCGGGCCCGACTATTCGAGTCCGATTCGATCGGACGAGCGCTCGGCAGCACGGCGGGACGCCTGCAGTAGGACGGCGTTGTCTGCGATGTGCAGCCGGACCGCGCGCAGCGGGAGGCGCGCTACGCGCTGAGGTCGACACGAAGGCGTCGATGTTGCCGCCGACACTCTCGTGCTGCCAGGTCGCGATGAGGTCGAACAGCTCGATGTACTCGATGTCGGGCGTGGCTGCGGTTCGCGCGTCGGTCCTTCGGTTCGGCGGTCCGTCGAGAAGCCTCAGCCGGCCGGCTTCACCACTCCGGCGAACATCAGGATTGCGTCCAGCAGCGCCCACCCGGCAACGGCGAGTACCGCCAATACGCCGGGCGCGAACATCAAGATCCGCGGAAACGCATAGGCCGTGTTCGGCAACAACGACGCCACGATCAGCCCGAGACCAATGCCGTTGAGCACCACCTGAATCAGCCCGAGCGCGCGATAGCCGAGATAGAACCGCCCGGCGCCGAGCCCGCCGAGGAACAGCGACAGCAGCCCGGCGGCGGTCTGCGACCGGGCCGGCGCCCCGAACTGAGAACTCATCGAAACCCTGTGCCTCCGTGGCGACGCGTCAGGCCTGGAACTTCTTGAGATCGGCTGCGGCGAAATAGTTCTGGATCTGATCGGTGACCCGGACCAGGTACTTGCCCCGCTTGCTGTCGATGGACACCACGGTGCCGACGTTGCCGGTCATCACCGGGCCGGTCACCTGGACGGTTTCCCCGATCGCGAATTCGCTCATTCGGCAACCCCTGTTTCGTCGAAGAACTCGGTTGTGACCCCACGCACGGAACGGTAAACAGTCGTGTCAGCGGCGCCGTGCCATGCTCACAGTACCCAGCGCCCGGCGACATAGGGTGAACACGTGACGATCGCGCAGGGCACACCGCGGTGGGCGGTCTGGACCGCCTGGGTTGCGTCGGTGTCGGTGATCCCGAGCGCTCTCTGGCGCACCGCTGCAGGGTTCGGCGCCGAACTGGGGATGCCGCAGGCGTGGCGCGACGCCCAGCAAATCCCCGGTCCCGGAACCACCTACGTG
The DNA here is from genome assembly GCA_936936565.1 of uncultured Nocardiaceae bacterium. Classification (GTDB taxonomy): domain Bacteria; phylum Actinomycetota; class Actinomycetes; order Mycobacteriales; family Mycobacteriaceae; genus CAKZIX01. Next base: position 4,092 of record CAKZIX010000148.1, read on the forward strand.
CTGACGCTGACGGTGCTCACCGTACTGCCCGCAGCAGGGACCTTGCTGCTCGTCCACCCGCTGAGCGATCGTTTCCCGCGCTACCTGTTCGTCGTCCCCGGCGTGCTCGTCGGGATCCTGGTTCTCCTGATCTGCACGATGAGCACGGTCGCGTGGAACACGATCATCGGTTTTGCCGGGATGCCCGAGCCCGCGTGGTACGCCCTGGCAACCGCCGCCTACCTCCCGGCCTGGCTGTGGGGTCCGTGCCTGCTTGCCACCGTGTGGGCTTACTGGCGGCGCAGGTCAGCTAGACATTGAAGCGGAACTCCACGACGTCGCCGTCCGTCATGACGTAGTCCTTGCCCTCCATGCGCACCTTGCCGGCGGCCTTCGCGGCAGCCATCGAGCCGGCGGCGACGAGGTCGTCGAAGGCGACGATCTCGGCCTTGATGAAGCCGCGCTCGAAGTCGGTGTGGATGACGCCGGCGGCCTTGGGGGCGGTGTCGCCCCGGTGGATGGTCCAGGCGCGGGCCTCTTTCGGGCCGGCGGTGAGGTAGGTCTGCAGGCCAAGGGTGTGGAAGCCCGCGCGGGCCAGGGCGTGCAGGCCGGGTTCGGCCTGACCGATCGACTCGAGCAGTTCGAGGGCCGATTCGGCGTCGAGTTCGAGCAGCTCGGCCTCGACCTTGGCATCCAGGAACACCGCGTCCGCCGGCGCCACCGATTCGCGCAGCGCAGCGACGCGCTCCGGGTCGCCGAGCACCGACTCGTCGGCATTGAAGACGTACAGGAACGGCTTGGTCGTCAGCAGCGACAGTTCGCGAAGTAGTTCGGAATCGAAGTTCGCCGAGTACAGCGTCTTGCCGGAATCCAGCACCGCCTGGGCCGCCACGGCGGCGTCGAACACCGGCTTGCGGTCCTTCTTGACCTTGGCTTCCTTCTCGAGGCGCGGCACGGCCTTCTCGAGGGTCTGCATGTCGGCCAGGATCAGCTCGGTCTCGATGACCTCGATGTCGGCGGCCGGATCGACACGCCCGTCCACATGCACCACGTCGTCGTCGGCGAAGACGCGCACCACCTGGCAGATGGCGTCGGCCTCGCGGATGTTGGCAAGGAACTTGTTACCCAGGCCGGCGCCCTCGGAGGCACCCTTGACGATGCCGGCGATGTCGACGAACGACACGGTGGCCGGCACTATCCGCTCGGATCCAAAGATTCGGGAGAGTTCGTCCAACCTCGGATCCGGCAGCGGTACCACGCCGACGTTGGGCTCGATGGTGGCGAACGGGTAGTTCGCGGCGAGCACGTCGTTGCGGGTCAGCGCGTTGAACAGGGTCGACTTGCCGACGTTGGGCAGCCCGACGATTCCGAGGGTGAGGCTCACAAGCAAGCCAGTCTACGCAACCCGACGGTCCACCCCACGTCGCTCCCGAATGAAGGCCACCTCCATTCACTTGGGCTGTATGAAGGTCACCTTCATCCACTCAGACTCCATGAAGGCGACCTTCATACGCCCGGACCGCCCAGACACGACCGACATCCGCACAAACCAACGAAACCCACCCACCCCGCCCAGACAGACGAAGCCCACTGCATGAAGGTCACCTTCATCCACTCAGAGGTGACCTTCACACGCACAGGTCACCCCAAGGTGACCTCGATGCACTCGGATCGCCCCGAGGCGACCGCCGCACAAATAGCCGCACAGCAGTCAAACCGGCACCGAACATCGGCGAGTGGGCGCTGCAGCGATGTAGAAAAGTGGGCAGCGGCTCCGACCCACGGGCGTCAGTACCTTTCACGAAAAGAGGAGCACCCGATGAAGTACATGATCATGATGTTCGGCGACACCGAGACGATGATGCGCGAGCGGACGCCCGAGTGGATCCGCGAGATGATCGCGTTCATGGAGAAATTCGGCGAAAAACTCACCGCGAGTGGAGAATTCGCCGCCGGTGAGGGCCTTGTGGACCCGTCGCTGGCGAAGAAGATCCACGTCCAGAACGGCCAGGTGGTGGCCACCGACGGCCCGTTCGCGGAGGCCAAGGAGTCGCTGGCCGGCTACTACATCGTCGACGTCGCCGACGAAGCACGCGCCATCGAACTGGCCAAGGAGATCGTAGAATTCACCGGCGAGCCGCTCGAGGTGCGGCTGGTGGCCGACGCGCCGCCGGAGGTCTGACGCGGGGAGGCTCATCCTGACCGAGATCGACGGACTACTTCGCGAACTCGCACCGCAGGTGCTCGGCGCATTGGTGCGCCGGCACGGCCAGTTCGACGCCTGCGAGGACGCGGTCCAGGAAGCGCTCCTGGCCGCGTCCCAGCAGTGGCCCGACGAGTTCCCCGACAACCCGCGCTCGTGGCTGGTCGCCGTCGCCAACCGGCGCCTGGTCGACGAGTGGCGCAGCGAAAGCGCCCGGCGCCGACGCGAAGAAGAAGCTTTCAACCTGGAGACCGACAGCGAGGCCGTCGACCAGGACGACACCCTCACGCTGCTCTACATGTGCTGTCATCCGGCGCTGTCGCCGCCGTCGCAGCTGGCGCTCACGCTGCGCGCCGTCGGTGGCTTGACGACGGCAGAAATCGCGAGCGCCTTCCTCGTTCCGGAAGCGACCATGGCGCAACGCATCAGCCGCGCCAAGCAGACCATCAAGAAGGCGGGCGCCCGTTTCGAGCCGCCCGCCGATACCGCGCAGCGCCTCGGTGTGGTGCTGCACGTGCTGTACCTCGTTTTCAACGAGGGTTACGCGACTTCGGCGGGGCCCCAATTGAATCGGACGGATCTCACCTCCGAGGCGATTCGCATCGCGCGCCTGCTGAACAGCTTGATACGCGACGGCGAAGCGCGCGGCCTGCTGGCCCTGATGCTGCTCACCGATGCCCGCCGCGCCGCCCGCGCCGCGCCCGACGGCGCCCTGGTCCCCCTCGCCGAGCAGGACCGATCGCTATGGGACACAACGCAAATCGAGGAAGGGCTAGCGCTCGTCGCGCAGACGCTGGGCAAGTTCCCGATCGGGCCGTACCAGGTGCAAGCCGCGATCGCCGCCCTCCACGACGAGGCCGCCACCGCCGCCGCGACCGACTGGCCGCAGATCCTGGCGCTCTACACCGTGCTGACGGAGATCGCGCCGAGTCCCGTTGTGACACTGAACAAGTCGGTGGCCGTGGCGATGGTCCACGGCCCGGCGGCGGGGCTGGAAACCCTTGCCGCGGTGGATCTTCCGAAGAGTCACCGGGTACCCGCGGTGCGTGCACATCTGCTGGAAATGGCCGGCGACACGAAAGCCGCGGCCGCTGCCTATCGCGAGGCGGCCCGCATGACCGCGAGCCGCCCCGAACAGCACTACCTCACGCTGCAGGCCGCCCGGCTCAGCGAGTGAGCCAGCGCAGCAGCCCGTCCGGCTTGGCCACCGGCGACGGCAGCGACCCCCGGTTGAAGTCGGCCACCAGGGTTTCCACGGTTTCGTGGGCGCACGACTTGTTCGTGCCGATGAAGCCGGTGGGTCCGCGCTTGATCCAGCCGGTCACGTAGACGCCGGACAGATCCAGCACGCGCCCGGCCTCGTTGGGCACGGTGCCGGTGGCCGCGTCGAACGGCAGGCCGGGCACGGGCTTGCCGTGGTAACCGATCGAGGTGAGGATCAGGCCGGCTTCGATCTCCAGGCCGCTGCTGAACCCGATCACCCCGTCGCGAATGTATTCGGGAGAGTTGTTGTAGCGGAACACGATCCGGCGCCGCCCCGCGGTCGCCTCGGTACCGAGGCGGGTGACGAGGGCGCTCTTGTGCGATGTGTCGGCCGCCGCGGATCCGTCGTAGAGCACGTCGAAGTCACCATGTCCGAGCAGACCGATCAGCTCGGGCAACGTGAATGCCGAGTGCTCGACGCCGCGCCGGCCTACGATCACGACCTCTTCGATCTGGCTCTTACGAAGGGCGGCAAGTGCTTTCGGATCGATGGTGGTGCCGTCGAGCCGCTCGGGGTCGGTCAGCAGGATGCGCGCGACGTCGAGGGCGACGTTGCCGTTGCCGACGATCACCGCCCGGCGCTGCGTCAGATCGAACGAATGGTCGGCGTGGTCCGGATGCCCGTTGTACCAGCCAACGAATTCAGTTGCGGTACTGGCCAATTCGGCTCCCGGAATGGAAAGCCGCTTGTCCGAGGACGCACCGACGGCGTAGATCACCGCGTGGTGCTCGCGAGCCAGGTCCGCATGCTGGACATCGCGGCCGACCTCGACGCCAGTGTGCAGGTTGAATCCCCGCTCGCGAGTGATCTTGTCGAACAGCACTGCGACCTGCTTGGTCTTGGTGTGGTCGGGAGCGACACCGGCGCGGACCAGGCCGTAGGGCTGCGGCAGCCGCTCGTACATGTGCACGGTGGCGCCCTCTTGCTTGAGCACCTCGTCGGCGGCGTACATGGCGGCCGGACCGGAGCCGACGATCGCCACCGTGAGGTCCCCGTTCGCCTTCGTCGACGTCAGCACCGGCGCCAACACCGGACGCTCGCGCGGCGTCTTGTAGAAGTCGGCGTTGATCTGCAGGAACGGCAGCTGCTCCGGGCCGAGGCGACGGTCCGGAACGATCGCATCCACCGGGCACGCGGTGATGCAGGCGCCACAGTCGATGCACGCGTCGGGGTCGACGTAGAGCATCTCGGCCGTCGCGAAGTCCGGCTCGTCGGGCGTCGGGTGAATGCAGTTGACCGGGCACGCGAACACGCAGGACGCGTCGCTGCAACACGACTGCGTGACAACGTGCGGCATCAAGCCGCCTTCGGCGCGCGCTCGGGCTCGCTGCGGTAGCGCGACGGCCGGCCCGCGATGCCGAGCACCTGCCACACGCGCTTGGACACCGGATTCATCAGGCCGATCTCCTCGGCGAGCATGCGCACGTCGCTGTAGTAGCCGGCCAGCGTCTTCTTCGAGTCCTCCGAGCGCCAGAACAGGTCCTTGCGCACCGAGTCCGGGATGTCGAACTTCTCCCAGAACACCGGCGGCGGCGGCACGATCAGCTGACCTGCGATGCGCAGCGCGATGGGGAAGGCCACCGACAGGAAGGCACGACCGGCGAAGTTGATTTCCGGCACGTGGTTGCGCAGGTACTCGTGCGCGAAGGAGATGTGGCGGGCTTCCTCGGCGACGTGAATGCGCATCACACCCTTGATGATCGGGTGGAAATCGCCGTTGGTGCGCAGGTAGCTCTTCTGGATGTGGTCGATCGGCTCTTCACCGGCGAGCACGGCCATCAGGAACAACGAGTTCGACGGCCAGGCCAGCAGCGGCACCACCGGTGCCAAGCGCCGGAAGATGGGTCCGAAACCGCGGGCGTCCGCGCCCGTGCTGTCCACCGCGCGCTGGAACATGAGCGTGTGGTTGCACTCTTCGATGACCTCGTGGGTGATGTAGCGCGCCTCGGCAGAGCGATTCGGCAGCTTGAGCAGGATCTCCATGAACCCGGCCATGAGCAGCTGCTCGAACTGGAGGCCGACCTTGGCGACCTGCGCCTGGCGGTACATACCGATGGCAATCTGCTTCTCGCGCGGCTGTGCGAGGTACCAGGGGTGGCGGCCGAGTGGATCGATCTCCGGCAGGATCCAGCGGTCGTCGTTCGGCTTGACCTGAAACTCCGGAGCATCCCAGTCGATGTCCTTGTACGGACTGAAGCCTCGCTCGACACTGGCATCGGCCAGCCGCTCGAGCAGCTGTTCGTACGTCTCGTGCACACCATTCGCGGACATGCCACCCGTCCTTCCCTCGACAACGCTGTCTGTAATTGACAGTAACAGCAAGATTGTCCATCGGAAAGACAGCTGCCTTCGAAGTGTCGGACGCCAAGGTCTGTTGCCGCCGTCACAGGAAATCGGTATCGAAGTGACCGTCGTCACAACCACAGCGTTGCGCAGGTCACGCCGCATGCGCCGCGCCATGACCCCGCGCGCGCAGCGGGAGGGCCGCGCGCGCGAGGCTGAAAGTGACCTTGGTCACATGCCGTTCAGCCTTTCACCGCGCCCTGCGTGAACCCGGCGATGAACCGATCCAGGAACAGGTTGAAGACCAGCGCGATGGGCACCGACACCAGCACCGTCGCCGCTTGCAGCGACTGCCAGAACAGCACGTCGCCGCGCACCAGCTCGGTGGGCACCCCCGTCGAAATCACCTTCTGATCGCTGGGCGAGATGAACGCCAGCGCGTAGATGAACTCGCTTGCGGTGAGCGTGAACGCGAACACCACCACCGCGACGATGCCGGGAAACAGCAGCGGCACCACAACCCGCAGCAGCGCACCGACCCGGCTGTAGCCGTCGACCATGGCTTGTTCCTCGATGTCGCGCGGCAGCGACTTGAGAAAGCCGACCAGCAGCCACACCGACACCGGAACGGTGATCGTCGGATACACAAGCACCAGCGACCAGGTGGAGTCCTGCAGGCCTACCTCGACGACGACCCGCGACATGGCCAGAAAGAGCAGGCTCGCCGGGATCAGGTAGACGAAAAAGATGCCGATCCCCAACCAGCCCGACCAGCGCTGCGGCAGCCGCGCCAGGCTGTAGGCGGCGGGCACGCTCAGCGCCAGCGTGATGGCGACGACCAAGCCGCCCACCCACAGCGTGTTCCACGCAAACGTCAGAAACGGCGTGTCCTGCAACAGGCTGCGCACATGGTCGAAAGTCGGCTCGATGTTGTAGGCGAACGGGTTGTTGTCCGGCTGGTACAGGTCCTGGTCGTGCTTGAACACGGTGATGACCGACCAGATGAACGGTCCGGCGCCGATCAACGCGACCAGCAGGGCCGCGACGTACAGCCCCACCCGCGAGAGCCGGTGCCGGCGCACGAATCGGCGCCGGTCCGCCTCGGTGACGACGATCGACGTCATCAGCTCACCTCCATTCGTCGCACCGAGCGCAGGATTGCGATCGCCGCGGCCAGCAGCAGCGGGAACAGGAACAGCGCGATCGCCGCGCCTTGGCCGATGTCGCTGCCTGCGATGCCGCGATAGAACGCCCAGCTGGTCAGTACCTGTGTCGCGTTGTTCGGCCCGCCCGCGGTGAGGATGTAGACCACCGTCATGTCGGTGAAGGTGAAGATCGCGCCGAACAGCGCTGCGATCGCGATCACCGGGGCCGCGAGCGGGATCGTGATCTCGAACATCCGGCGCCAGTACCCGGCGCCATCCACCTCGGCCTGCTCGCCGATGTCCTTCGGGATCGCCAGCAGGCCCGCCATGGTGATCACCGCGGCCAGCGGAACCAGCCGCCAGACGTGCACCGCGATGATCGAGGCCATCGCCAGCTTCGGTTCCCCGAGCCAGTACATGTTCGTTTCGATCAGCCCGAGCTGTCGCAACACCCAATCGATCGGCGAGAACACACTGTCCAGCAACCACTTCCACGACAGCGTGGACAACGCCACCGGCGTGGTCCAGGGCAGCAGCACCAGGAACCGCACGATCCACTTGCCCTTGAAATCGGCAATCAGGATGTTGGCCAGGACCTTTCCGAAGACGACGATGAGCACCATCGAGATAGTGGTGAACACCAACGTGTTTCGCAGCGACTGCCAGAACACCGGATCATCGAATATGGCGCGAAAGTTGCGCAGCCCCACCCAGTCCAGGCTCGGGTCGCCGGCGGTGACGTCGGAGAAGCTGAACATGATCGCCAGCGCGAACGGCACGCCGACGAGCGCCACGATGAACAGCACTGCGGGCAGCAGCAGCGCCCACGCCAGAAACCCTTCGCGGTCTGCGAGTTTCACGCCCCGGCTACCCATCGGTGCGCAGCCCGGTCGCGGCGTCGAAGTAGCGCAGCCGATCTGCCGCTACCGCGAACTTGTGAATCTGGCCCGCCTCGATCGGCGTGCCCACCGTCGATGGCAGCCGCGCGATCACCCGCGTCGGTTCGGTGCCGAACGACACCGTGCCGTACACGTGCCGATCACCCGAAAGGTATTCCAGGCGTTCGACCTTCAGATCCCACTCGACTCGGCCGTCGGGTGCGACATTTTCCACCGGCAGCAGGTGCTCGGGGCGACAGCCCACGAGCACGCCGTCGCCGCGCGGCACCAGATTCATCGGCGGCGACCCGATGAAGGTTGCAACGAACGTGTCGGCCGGATCGTCGTACACCTCTTGGGGTTTGCCGATCTGGCGGATCTCACCCTTCGACATGACCGCGATCCGGTCACCCAAACCCATTGCCTCGGTTTGATCGTGGGTGACGTAGATCGTCGTCGTCTTGATCTCCTGCTGGAACCGCTTGAGATCGTCGCGCGCGCTGGCGCGCAGCTTGGCGTCCAGATTCGACAACGGCTCGTCGAGCAGGAACACCGTGGGTTGACGAACGAGGGCCCGCGCCAACGCAACTCGCTGCCGCTCGCCACCGGACAGCTGGCGCGGCTTGCGATCCCGCAGGTGCCCGATGCCGAGCAGCTCGGCTGCCCAGCTGGCGCGTTCCTCCCGTTCGGCACGTTCCATACCGACCGCGCGCAACGGAAACACGATGTTGGCCAACACCGTTTTGTGCGGATACAACGCGTAGCTCTGGAACACCATCGCGATCTTGCGCGCCCGTGGCGGCAACGCGGTGACCACCTGCCCGTCGATCAGCACCTCGCCTGCGGTGGGCTGCTCGAGCCCGGCGATGGTGCGCAGCAAGGTGGTCTTGCCGCAGCCCGACGGCCCGAGCAGCACCAAGTACTCGCCTTCGGCGGTGGCCAGATCGATGCCGTCGAGTGCGGCGGCCTGGCCGTGATCGAATTCCTTGCGAAGTCCCCGAACTTCGACAACCGACACTAGCGACCGCCTCCGATGAGGCCCTGCTGGCGCCATTTGTCGAAGATCGGCTTGATCTGAGCCTCGGCATCGGCCACGGCCTGCTGCGGATTCGCTTCTCCGCGTGCGGCTCTGGCGAACATGTTGGGAATGATGAAGGTGGCGAACACCTCGCCCTCGGCTGTGTTGGCCGGGCCGGGATACCCGACGTTGGCGCTCCAGTCGATCGAATTCTTCAGCACCGCAAGCTTGTTCGCCGGCTTGGCACCGTAGGGATCGTTGTCCAGCCAGGCGTCCAGGTTGGGTACCGTGTCCGGGAAGGCCGGGAAGTCGTACAGCTTGGAGTTCCACGCCACCTGTGCGCTGTTGGCCGTGTAGTGCAGCAGAAACTCTTTGGCCGCATCGGGATTGGTCGCATGCGACGGGACGATCCAGTTGTACATGACGTGACTGGCCACCTTTGCGTCCTTCGGCCCGCGCAGCGCCGGCGAGAAGAACGTGTCGTCGGCGACGACCGGATTGTTCTCCTGCGAGGTGCGCCATGCCGAGATCGAGTTCAGGATGTAGCTCAGCTTGCCCGCCACCAGGCCCTGGTTGTTGGACGCGGCGTCCCAGGCGAACACCTCGGGCGTCATGGTCTGCTGGTAGAGCTTGGTCATATATTCCACTGCTGCAATGGTTTCCGGCGAGTTCAGCACCACGCGCTCGTTGGCGTCCTGGATCGAGGCGCCGTAGCTCCACAGCAGCGCCCGGCCGGCCATATTGGAGTCGATCTCCTGGCTCATGCCGATGCCGATCTGAATGTTCTTGGAGCTCTTGATATCTGCTCCACCCTCGAGCAAATCGTCGTAGGTGGCCGGTCCGTTGGCGAAACCGACGGGCTCCCAGAGGCTTTTGCGGAAGTCGCCCGGATCGGGCACCCAGGCCGGGGTGTAGGCGAACCACTTTCGGGTCGTGGGGTTGTAGCTGGATTTGGTGCACAGCTCCAGCTGCTTGCCGTGGCGCTTGCCCGCCTCGGTGACCACGTCGGACAGATCCAGGCAGCTCTTCTCGAACTGTGGCACCGGCGAGATGTGCAGAATCAGGTCGTGGCCCTGGCGCGCCTGGATTTCGGCGTTGGTGCGCGGAATGAGTTCGGTGTAGCTGACGTGGTCGACAGTGACGTTCACCCCGACCCGGCTGCCCCACTCCTTGACCCACGGATCGAACCATTTGTCGTGCGCCGGCACGAAATGGCTCCACATGAGAATGCTCAGATTCCCCGACAGCTTGGACCGCGGTTCCTGGAAGGCACCGCTCGGTGCACCCGTGGCCGGCGCTTCCGGAGCCTTGGCCGGCTCGGCGCCACACGCCGCCAGCGCTGTGCCCGCCACCACAAGTCCGGACGCCTGCAAGAACTTTCGCCTGTTGAACCCCGTAAACAGATCCCTCGTCATCTGCGAAATACTAGTAGTGACGCCCATCACATTCAGTACGTTTGTGCGACGTTCGCCACACGCAATCGACGAACTCGCGCGGGCACGCGCGGAGGTCTAAACTCGCCGGGGCCACTCAAAGAGGAGTAACGACATGCGCCTACTCGAAGTGGGCAAAAACGTGAAGTGGTGGGTCGGCGAGAAGCTGGGCGACCACGAATACGAGCATTACATCGAACATCTGCGCCTGTTTCACCCGGATCGGCCGGTCCCGTGCGAGCGCCAGTACTGGCACGACCGCCACCAGCAGGGCGCGATCAACCCCGGCTGCCGCTGCTGCTGACGTCCGTTTTCCGCTAGCCGAGGCGTCTACCTCCTGCAACAGTGGATGTCATGCACCTCGACTTCGACCGTTGCTACCGCGCCGTCGCCGCCAAGGACGCCCGGTTCGACGGGCAGTTCATCACCGCGGTGCGCACCACCGGGATCTACTGCCGACCCTCGTGCCCGGCCATCACCCCCAAAGCCCGCAACGTCGTCTTCCTGCCGACCGCCGCAGCCGCGCAGCAGGCGGGCTTTCGGGCCTGCCGCCGCTGCCTGCCCGACGCCGCACCCGGCTCCCCGCTGTGGAACACCCGCTCGGACCTCGCCGCACGCGCGATGCGCTTGATCGGTGACGGCATCGTCGAACGCGACGGCGTACCGGGACTCGCCGGCCGCCTCGGATACTCCACCCGGCAACTGAACCGCGTCCTCACCGCCGAACTGGGCGCCGGCGCGCTGGCCCTGGCCCGCGCCTACCGGGCGCAGACGGCCCGCGTACTCATCCAGACGACGAACCTGACGATGACCGACATCGCCTTCGCCGCCGGATTCGCCAGCATCCGCCAGTTCAACGACACCGTCCGCGAGACGTTCGCCGTCACCCCGACCCAGTTGCGCACCGAGAAACGCCCGGCCACCGCGGCCGCGCCGACGGTGAGCCTGCGCCTGCCCTACCGGCAGCCGCTGGACGCGGACTGGCTGCACTGGTTCCTGCGCGACCACGCCGCCGCCGGTGTCGAGCACTTCGCCGACGGCGCCTACACCCGCAGCCTGCGCTTACCGCACGGGTCCGGCGTCGTCACCATGCGGATCGAAACCGGTTACGTGCGAACCGAACTCACCGTCGACGACATGCGCGACCTGGCACCTGCGGTGGCCCGCGTCCGGCACCTGCTCGACCTGGATGCCGACCCGGTGGCGATTGCCGACGTAGTCGGCGGCGCGGGGTTGCGAGTCCCCGGCTCGGTGGACGGCGCCGAATTGCTGATCCGCACCATGATCGGCCAGCAGGTGTCGATCGCTGCGGGCCGCACGCACACCGCACGGTTGGTCGCCGCGCTCGGCGAACCCGTTGCCCACGAACAGGTATCGAAGGTGTTCCCCACTGCGGCCGCGATCGCCGAACACGGCCGCGACGTGCTGACCGGCCCGGCCCGGCGCATCGACGCGATCGTCGGCGCTGCCAAGCACATCGCCGACGGCAACCTCGAATTGCATTGCGCGCGTGAGGCTGCCGAGCTGCGCACGCAATTGCTGGAACTACCCGGTGTCGGCCCGTGGACCGCCGACTACGTCACGATGCGCCTGCTCGCGCATCCCGATGTACTGCTGCACACCGACCTCGTCGTACGCAAGGGCGCCGCCCTGCTCGGACTCGACCTCACCGCCACCGCCGGCTACGCCCCCTGGCGGTCATATCTGTCGATGCGGTTGTGGCACACCACAATCCGGAAAGGACAACCATGACAGCGCTGTTCACCACCCAGGACACGCCCGCCGGCCCGTTCACGACGGTCGTCGACAACGACGGCGCCGTGCTCGGCTCCGGCTGGACCGCCGACGTCGCCGACCTCGTACCGGTCATGCACCCGTCGCTACGTCCGGCCGATCTGGTGCCGCGCCGCGACATCGGCGCGGCCGGCCGCGCGGTGACCGCCTACCACGCCGGTGCACTCGATGCGATCGACGACGTCGTGGTCCGGCAGACCTCGGGCGATTTCCTCGTGCACGCCTGGCAGGTGTTGCGGAAGGTGCCCGCCGGCGCCCCCGTCACCTACACCGAATACGCGGCACTGGCCGGGCGGCCCGCCGCGGTGCGCGCCGCCGCCAGCGCCTGCGCGCGCAACGCCGTGGCCTTGTTCGTGCCGTGTCACCGGGTGCTGCGCCTGGACGGCAGCCTCGGCGGCTTCCGCTGGGGCCTGCCCGTCAAGCAGTGGCTACTCGATCACGAACGCCGCTGACGCGCCTGTCGCCCCCGGCAACCCGCGCGCGTCCGTGAGATCGTGGGCTCGTGACTACCGACAGCGAAATCCGGCACGATCGCGGCGACATCATCGGCAAGGGCCTGCTGTGGCTGGCGAAATGGTCGCTGTGCATCGTGGCGATCGCCGCCGGCGCGTGGGTGCTCGGGTTCCTCCTCGAGCACCTGTGGGTCATCGTGTTGCCCGTAGCGCTGGCCCTCGTCGTCGCGACCGTCCTGTGGCCGCCCACCCGCATGATGCGCAATCTCGGTATGCCCGCCGCCGCGGCCGCGGGCATCTCGATCCTCGGCTTCTTCGCAGTGCTGGCGGGCGTGATCGCGCTGATCGTGCCCTCGGTGATCGACCAGGCACCGGAACTGTCCCAAAAGGCCACCGCGGGCGTGCAGAAGGTGCAGGAGTGGCTGCAAGGCCCGCCCCTGAACATCCGCGACGAGCAGATCGACAAGTTCACCCAGGGGCTCATCACCAAGATTCAGGAAAGCCAGGAGCAGATCGCCTCCGGCGTGTTCACCACCGTCAATGCCGCCACCTCGGCGCTGGTGTCGATAGTGCTGGTGCTGTTCCTGACGTTCTTCTTCGTCAAGGACGGACCGCGGTTCCTGCCGTGGCTGCGCTCGGTCACCGGCGAACGCGCGGGCCGCCACCTCGACGCCGTGCTGTGCCGGGTGTGGACGACCCTCGGCGGCTTCATCCGCACGCAGGCACTCGTCAGCCTGGTGGACGCGATCTTCATCGGTACCGGGCTGTTGATCCTGGGCGTGCCGCTGGCCTGGGTGCTCGCCGTCATCACCTTCGTGGCGGGATTCATCCCACTGGTCGGCGCTGTCGTCGCCGGCACCCTCGCGGTACTGGTGGCACTCGTCGGCAACGGGTTCACCACCGCGGTCATCGTGCTGATCATCGTTATCGTGGTCCAGCAGATCGAAGGCAATGTGCTGCAACCGATTCTGCAGAGCCGCAGCATGCAGCTGCATGCCGTCGTGGTGCTGCTCGCGGTCACCGCAGGCGGCTCGCTGTTCGGGATCGTCGGCGCGTTCCTCGCCGTCCCGGTGGCAGCGGTGACCGCGGTGATAGTGCGCTACCTGGGCGAGCAGATCGCCGCCGAAACAGATCCGGACACCGAGGCGAAGGCGGCTACCCCGCCACCTGAACCTGCAGCCGCGAACCCGTCCGGCCGCGAATGACGTGCAGCCGGCTGGGAATGCGCTGACGCATCTCGTCCACATGGCTGACGATGCCCACCACCCGGCCGGCCTCACGCAATTCGTCGAGCACGCTCATCACCAGATCGAGGGTGTCCTCGTCGAGGGTGCCGAAGCCCTCGTCGATGAACATGGTGTCCAGCAGCAGCCCACCGCTCTCCGCGGCCACCACGTCGGCCAGCCCGAGGGCCAGCGCCAGTGAGGCGATGAACGTTTCACCGCCCGACAGTGTCTTGGCCGAGCGCACCGAACCGGTGTAGTCGTCGCGCACGTCGAGACCCAGACCGCCCCGCTTGCCGCGCGCCCCCGCCGCATCGGTGTGCACGAATTCGTACCGGCCGCCGGACATCCGGCGCAACCGCACCGACCCGGCCAGCGCCACCTCTTCCAGCCGGGCCGCAAGCACATAGGACCGCAACGACATTCGTCGGCTGTTGGTGCCGCGCCCGGCGACCAGATCGGCGATTTCGGCGAGTTCGTCGTGGCGGGCCTGCATGGGTGCCAGCCGATCTGCCGCCGCCCACAGCTGGGCCACCAAGGTTTCCACGTCGTCGGCGCGGCGGCGGGCATCGGCATGCTCGGCCACCGCGCGATCCACCGCGGCCGCCGCAGCGATGTGTGTCGCCTCGAGCGCCTCGAGATCCGGTGCCGCGACGCCGGTGGCCGCAACCACGTCGGCGTCGTCGAGCACCCCGCGCGCATGCGCGGTGCGGCGCGCGGCGGCATCGAGTTCGTCCTCGGCGGCACGCTGCCAGCGGTCCGTGCGCACCGCGGCCACGCCGGCCGCGGCATCGGCAAAGCCCTGCGCCACCGCGAGTTCGGCGAGGCGGGCCGCGCTGTCTTCGCTGCGCTGCTGCGCGGCGCGCGCCGCGACGACGGCATTGCGCACGTCCCGGGCGGCCTGGATCGCGGCCGTCAGCTCGGTGCGGCGCACGCGCGATTGCGCGTATCGCGCGTCGCGACCCTGCCCGACGTGCGCAGCGCGGCGACCTGCGGACTCGGTGCGAGCATGGCGCGCGGAAGCCCCGGCCGCAGTGCGCGCGGTGTCGGCGGTGCCCTCGACGTCCGCAGCGCGCGCGGCGCCCTCGACATCGGCGATGCGCCCGGAGTTCTCGGCGTCGCCGCCCTGCAGCATGCGCTCGACGTCGACACGGCGCGCTTCGTACTCCGCCAGGCGCGCGCGCACGGCGCGCTGCCGCTCCGTCACCGCGGTGGCGCGGGCATCCAACTCCCGCAACGACTGCGCCAATCCGGCGGCCTCGGCCCGCAGCGTATCCAGCTCGGCCCGCAGGCTTTTCGCAGCGCGGCCCGCCGTCTCGGCAGCCGCCAGCCGGGCGGCGGCAGCGGCGAGATCGGTCGCCAGCTGCTCGGGATCGGCGTCGCCGCCACGCTCCACCAGCACGTCGACGGCACGCTCGATCGCGGCGACCGCAGCAGCGGCGGCATCCCGATCGGCACCGGCGTGGCGCTCGGCGGCGACCGCTGCGCGTTCGTCGGCGACGGTGACTTCGCCGTCCCCCGGTACCGCGGGCGCCGGATGTTCGACGGCACCGCACACCTGGCACGGCGCTCCCGCCCGCAGCTCGGCGGCCAATTCGCCTGCGATGCCGCGCAACCGGCGCTCCCGCAGCTCGAGGACGCGTTCCCGAGCGTCCGCATGCGCGTCGCGGGCGGCCCGCAGTTCGTCGTGCGCCCCCGCCAATTCCCGCCGCCGCGCGGTGAGTTCCACGGCGGCACGCGCCGCCTTGGTGCGCGCCTCGCGCTCCGCGCGCAGCGGTGCCACAGCCGCCGCGGCCGCGACCGCGGCTGCCAATCGGTCCTCGACATCAGCTGTGGCCGAGGGTAATTCGCCTTCCCGGGTGGTGAGCACACCGATCTGTGCCCGCACGTCGGCGAACTCGGCGGCCAGGCGCTCGAGCTCGCCGTGCAGGTGCGCGGCGCGCTCCTCGTCGGCGATCACCTCGTCTAGCACGCCGACCGTGGTGGTCCACGATTCGATCGCAGCGTCGAGACCAGCCGGGTCGTCGACCGGAGCCGGCTCACGCAGCTGAGCCACCGCCTCGGCGTGGCGGCGCTGCGCCCGCGCGGCCGCCGCGGCGGCCCGATCGCGATCCTCGGCGACGGCCGCCAGTGGCGCGGCCCGTTGCGCCGCACGCAATTCCGTCCGCAACGCCTGCAGGCGCGATGCCGCGGTGTCCGCGCCGGCCAGTACGGCGCGCGCGTCGGTGGCACGGCGCTGCAGGTCGGCAACGCGGCGCTGCGCGCTCAGCTCGCCGGCGGCCGCGGCCAGCGCGCGGCGATGACGTGCCAGCTCCGATTCGGTGTGCGCGGCAGCGGTGCGAACCTGGACGAGCAGCTCCTGCGCCCAAGCGACCGAACCGGTTTCGGTGCCCGGCAGCCCGGCGGCGCCACAGATTTGCGCGGACAGCCGCTCGATGGCACGCACCTGTCCGTCGAGGGAGCTGGCGCTGTCGCGGCGCCAAGCCGCCAGGTGTTGCTCGGCTACCCCGAAACGCGCTGTGTCGAAAAGCCTTTCGAGCAGCTTCTCGCGATCGTCGGTGTCGGCACGCAGGAACCGCGCGAACTCCCCCTGCGGCAACAGCACCACCTGGAAGAACTGGTCGGCACTCATGCCGAGCAGCCGATTCACCTCGTCGCCGATTTCACCGATCCGAGTCAGGTTGTGACCCTTGCCGTCCAGCCAGGTGAGCGCCGCCTTCGCGTTGATCTTGCGCAGGCCGTTGCCACGCCGGCTCGGCCGCTGATGCTCAGGGCTGCGCGACAGCCGCAGCCGGCGCCCGCCGATGGTGGCCTCCAGCACGACATTCGGGACCGCTGCCACGTCGGCGTGATCGGAGTGCAGGCGCTTGGCCTCGCGGCGCACCCCGGGCACGGTGCCGTAGAGCGCGAAGGCAATCGCGTCCAGCACAGTCGTTTTCCCAGCGCCCGTCTGCCCGTGGAGCAAGAACAGGCCATCGGTGCCGAGGGCGTCGAAATCGACCACCGCGGTATCGGCGAACGCGCCGAACGCGGTGATCTCGAGGCGGTGCAGCCTCACGCCGATTCCTCCAGTGCCGCCGGCCCGGCGTCCGGAACCTCGCGCACCGCCGCCGCCAAAGCCTTGGTGAGCCAGCCCATTTCACGATCGGTGGGTGCACCCCGAACGTCGGTGACGAACCGGGCGGCGATCGTGGTGTCGTCGCGGCCGGCGACCCGATCGCGATAGCGCAACTGGATCGGCGCCTGCGGGCGCTGCCACTCGACGTGAATAGCGTGTGGGAAGCGCTCCTGCAGCCGGCGCATAGCGTCCAGCGGACGCACCTCGTCGGTGAGCACCGCGGACACGTAATGCGTTTCGGCCGTTGCGAATCGCGACTCGGCGAGCAGCTCGGCGAGCGTACCGGTGAGCTGGCTGAGCCCGCGCACCACCGGCAGCTCGTGGCGCGTGACGGTGCCGCGGTCCAGATCCACGATCCAAGTGGCCTTGCGGTGCGAGCGTTCACCGAACGAATACGGCAGCGGCGAACCGCAATAGCGCACCCGCTCGGCCACCGTCTGCGGCGAATGCAGGTGCCCGAGGGCGACGTAGTCGATACCGTCGAAAATGGACAGGGGCACCGTCTCCACCCCACCGACGCTGATCGAGCGCTCCGAACCAGCTGCCGCACAGCCGGTTACGAAGGCGTGCGCGAGCACTACACTGCGCAGGCCGCGGATTTCGGCGTCGCGGTGGATACGCGCCATCGCCGCGGTGAGCACGTCGGCGTGTGTGCGCGCCTGCGGCACGTCCAATTCCGCACGCGCGGTTTCCGGTTCGAGATAGGGGATGCCGTAGAAGGCGGTGTCGCCGATGAGCACCGGATTGTCGACATCGCGGACGCGGGTGCGCAGGTGCAGCCCGCCCGCCGCGGCGAACGCCGCCGCCGCGCCGAGGCGGGCCGGCGAATCGTGGTTGCCCGAGGTTGCCACGATGTGCGCCCCCGCCGCGCGAATGGCCTCGAAGGCCGTGTTGCACACCGTGATTGCGTCCGCACTCGGAATCGCGCGGTCGTACACGTCGCCCGGCACGACGACGACGTCGACCCGCTCGGCGGCAACGAGCTCGGCGATCGACGCGAGCACCGCGCGCTGATCGTCGAGCAAGTCGACCCCGTGGAACGTCCGGCCGATGTGCCAGTCCGAGGTGTGCAGTATCCGCATGATCGCGACGTTAGGCGGACCCACCGACAAAGTCCGATTGCCTCGCCGCGCACCCGAGACTTGTCGTAGCCCTGTGGCAAGGTCGCGATCATGAACGGATGGACGGCGTTTGCGCTGCTCGTCGCGGCGGCGCTCGGGTTCGCGGCGGGCTGGCTGGTGCGCAGGCCGCCCGTCGGGGAAACGCGGATCGCGGCCGAGCTCGGCCCGCTTCGCGAGGCGGTGGGCGCACTCGGTCAGCAGGTGCAGCGGGTGGAAACCAGCCGCGCAGACGCGTATGCCGGTCTGCGCGAGCAGGTTTCCGCCATGCACCGCTCGTCGCAACTGTTGTCCATGCAAACCGGCCAGCTCGTCACCGCGCTCCGGGCCCCGCAGGTCCGCGGGCGCTGGGGCGAAATCCAGCTCGAGCGGGTGGTGGAGCTGGCGGGCATGGTCCGGCACTGCGATTTCGACACTCAGGTCGCCGCCGACGGCGTCCGGCCGGACATGTTGGTGCGGCTCTCCGGTGGGCGGCAGATCATCGTCGATGCCAAGGTTCCCTTCGCGGCGTACCTGGACGCCACCTTCGAAGAGGAGCCACGGGCGCGCAACCAATTGCTGGCGCGCCACGCCCGCCACCTGCGCGAGCATGTCGACAAGCTTGCCGACAAGGCCTACTGGGAGTCCTTCGATCCCACACCCGAGTTCGTCGTGCTGTTTCTGCCGGGGGATCCATTTCTCGACGCCGCGCTCACCACGGACGAGACGCTGCTCGAATACGCGTTCTCCCGCAACATCGTGCTCGCCACCCCCACCACACTCGTCGCGTTGCTGCGCACCGTGGCTCTGGGCTGGCAGCACGAGGCGCTCGCCGAGGATGCCGCCACCATCCTGCGCCTCGGCCGGGAGTTGCATCAGCGGATCGGCACCGTCGGCCGGCATCTGGATCGGCTCGGCGGCCAACTCGCCCGGGCCGTCGATGCGTTCAACCACACAGTTGCCTCCCTGGACACCCGTGTTCTGGTCACCGCGCGCAAGCTCGACGACCTCGGCAGATACGACACCGAGACGCCGTCGGCACGGCAGGTCGAAACGTGGCCGCGGGCCGTCGGCACCGGCGATCGTGGCGGCGGGGGCGGAGGCGCCAACGATGCTTTTTGAGCCCTACCGGTTAGTGTCGAAGTGTGCCCTCGTTTCAACACGCCCGTCCGGCGGTTCCGCTCGCCCTGCGGTCGGTTGTTCCGAGTATCCCCGGAATTCCCATGGGCGGTGCCATCGCCGTAGCCATCGGAGCCACCCTCGTCGGGTACTTCGTCGACTCCTCGCGCGGCACCGATCTGACGTTCGTCTTCGCGGCGCTGTACTTCCTCGGTTGCGTGGCGGCGGTGGCCGCCGTGCGCCATCGCGGCCTGTTCACCGCGTGCGTACAGCCACCGCTGATCCTGTTCGCGGCAGTACCACTGGCCTACCAGCATTTCCGCGACACCGGCGACACGTCCGTCAAAGACATCCTGCTCAACGTCGCGATCCCGCTGGTGGAGCGGTTCCCCCTGATGCTTTTCACCACGGTGGTGGTGCTCGCCGTGGCCGCCGGACGGGTGTATCTCGCACGCTCGTCGGGCGATGCTCGCGCCGGCCGCGCGACGCGCCCGGCGCGGCGCGCGCGCCTGCTGGACGCGGACGGGCCCGCAGGCCCGCCACCCCGGCCGGTTGCCCGGCGCACCGCGGACGGCGCCGCCCGTCCGGCAGCCTCGGCCCGCCGCGTCGCTGCCGAAGCCACCCGCCGACCGGACCCGGCGGACACCGCTGACGCTGCCGCCCGCGCGACGCCCGAACCGCGGCGGCGCACGGCCGCCGAGCCGGCGCGGCGCGCGCAGCCCACCTCGCGCGGCGCAGAAATAGTCGACCGCACGGGCGCACCGACCGGACGCAGCGGCCGCCGAACCGAACGCAACGCAGAACCGAGTGACGGCGCCGATCTCGTGGACCGCTCTGGCCGACCCACCGGACGCGCGGGCCGCCGCGACCCCGAGTCCACCAGCCGCCTCGACCGCACTCGAGACATCGTCGACCGCACCGGCGCACCGACCGAGCGCAGCGGACGTCGCACAGCGCGCAACTCCGAACCGAGTGAGCGCAGCTCAGACCTCGTCGATCGCACCGGAAGTTCCAGTCGCGCACAACGATCCGAGCGCACCGCTGGACCGAGCAGCCGCGCGTCCGGAGCGGCTGCGCGCGGCGCCGATGCATCAGGCCGCGAGGTGCGCCCGTCCGGACGCGAACCCGAACGTGGCCGCGCCGATTCCCCTCGCTCCGCACAGGAGCCGACGAGCGGTGCTCCCGATCCGCGGGTCGCACCGGCTCGCGCACAACCGGCAACTGGCGGACTCGGCATGCCCGGCCGCCGCGCGATGCGCTCGCGCAGCGAGCAGCTCGCGCCCCAGCCCGACAATCCCCCGCCGGACCTGCCCGCGCACCCCCTGCCGAACGTGCGCTACCGCCGCCGCGCCGAAGACTGAACGTTCCGCTGTCCGGGCCGGCGGTCGACAGTGTTCCGGCCGCAGGTGGGTGCCGCACTCGCGACAGCTCCACGATGTGAACGGCACACGACCGACTGCTATCCCCGACGGGACGGGCGCAGTTCCCGGGGCAGCGCGAAGACCAGCGTCTCGTTCGCAGTGGTCACCGATTGGACGTCGCCGAAACCGCGCTCGGCCAGAAAATCGAGCACGCCGCGCACCAGAATTTCCGGCACCGAGGCGCCGGAGGTGATCCCGACGGTCTGCACGCCGTCCAGCCAGGATTCCTGGATTTCCTTGGCGAAGTCGACCAGGTAGGAGGCCCGCGCACCCGCGCCGAGGGCGACCTCGACCAGCCGCTTGGAGTTGGACGAGTTCTGCGAGCCGACCACGATCACCAGATCGCATTCCGGCGCCATCGCCTTCACCGCGACCTGGCGGTTCTGGGTTGCGTAGCAGATGTCGTCGGACGGCGGATCCTGCAGCTTCGGGAACTTCTCCCGAAGGCGCGCAACGGTCTCCATGGTTTCGTCGACCGACAGGGTGGTCTGCGAGAGCCAGATGACCTTGTTTTCGTCACGCACCGAGACGCCGTCGACCGACTCCGGGCCGTCGACGAGCTGCACGTGGTCGGGCGCCTCGCCCGCGGTGCCCTCGACCTCCTCGTGGCCCTCGTGGCCGATGAGCAGGATGTCGTAATCCTCACGCGCGAATCGCTTGGCCTCCTGGTGCACCTTGGTGACCAGCGGGCAGGTGGCGTCGATGGTGCGCAGGTTGCGTTCGGCGGCCGCGGCGTGGACCGCCGGAGACACCCCGTGCGCGGAGAAGATCAGCAGCGCCCCGGCGGGCACCTCGTCGGTTTCGTCGACGAAGATGACGCCCTGCTCGGTGAGGGTGTCCACCACGTGGCGGTTGTGCACGATCTCTTTGCGCACGTAGATGGGTGCGCCGTGCTTGGCGAGCGCCTTCTCGACGGTCTCGACAGCGCGGTCGACGCCCGCGCAGTAGCCGCGCGGTTCGGCGAGCAGGACGCGCTTGGTTCCCGTGCTGGGCAGACGCGTGGTACCGACGGAGAGCGGAACGGCCGAAGACATGACCCCAAGGATAGGCGTTCGCACCGACTACGCTGATTCGTATGTTTCGTCCGCCATATCTCGCGCGCGTAGCCGCCGGTGCCGTCGTGTACGCCCTGGAGGAAGCGCAGAAGCTGCCGAAGGCCGCGGTCAATCTGCCGATCACCGCGGTCAGCCAGGTGCTGCAGACGACGATGCACGCCCAGCAGTTCGTGACGAGCCTCGCAATCAAGGGCGATCAAGTCTTCGAGTCGCTCACCGGCGAGGCCGCCGAGCGGCCGCAGTGGGCCACCTTCGACGAAGACGAGACCGACCCCGACGTGCCGGACGCCGGCGAGCGGTCCGGGCGGTTCGCGCTCTACTCGATGGGGGCCCAGCCGAGCAACGGCGCGACATCCGCCGGCCGGCCGCAGCCACCCGCCAAGCCGAAGGCGCAGCTGCCCGAGGTCGGCGAGCGTCTGGACTACCCGTCGCTCACGCTTGCGCAACTGCGCGCGCGCCTGCGCTCGCTGTCGGTCGACGAGCTCACCGCGCTGCTCGACTACGAAGACGCGACGCAGGCCCGCGCGCCGTACCAGACATTGCTCGCGAACCGGATCGCGGCCGCGAAGGCAAAGTGAGCCAGCGCACCGACGAGTCCGCTGCCACCCCGAGCGAGGCGCCGCGCTCGTCGAACTCGGCCGAACATCCGTGGCCGGTGCGTTCGGTGGCCACGAAGGTCGCGCAGTGGATCGAGCGGCTCGGCAGCATCTGGGTGGAGGGTCAGATCACCCAGATCAGCATGCGCCCGGGTACCCGCACCGCGTTCCTGGTGCTGCGCGATCCGGCCGCCGACATGTCGCTGCAGGTGACCTGCCCGCCGGAGCTGATCCGCGATTCGCCGGTGCCGTTGACCGAAGGCAGCCGGGTGGTGTTGTACGGCAAGCTGTTCTTCTACACCGGTCGCGGCTCGATCTCCTTGCGAGTCACCGAGATTCGTGCCGTCGGTATCGGGGAGCTGCTGGCCCGCATCGAGCGGCTGCGCCGCCTGCTCGAGGCCGAGGGCTTGTTCGACCCGAAACTCAAGCGCCCGTTGCCGTTTCTGCCGCGCACGGTCGGCCTGATCACCGGCCGGGCCAGCGCCGCCGAGCACGATGTGCTCGAGGTTGCGCGCACTCGTTGGCCGGCAGTGCGATTCGAGGTGCGCAACACCGCGGTGCAAGGCCCGCTGGCGGTTACCCAAATTCTGGAGGCATTGCGGGCCCTGGACCGCGACGACCGCGTCGACGTGATCGTGCTGGCCCGCGGCGGCGGCAGCGTCGAAGATCTGCTGCCGTTTTCCGACGAAACTCTGTGCCGGGCGATAGTTTCCGCCCGCACGCCGATCGTCAGCGCGATCGGGCACGAGCCCGACACCCCGCTGTGCGACTACGTGGCCGACGTACGGGCGGCCACCCCGACGGACGCCGCCAAGCGGGTAGTACCCGACGCGGCTGCCGAACAGGCGCTCGTCGGTGAGTTGCGGGCGCGGTCGGCGGCAGCGCTGCGCGGCTGGGTGCACCGCGAGACCCAGCTACTCATCCAGCTACGCAGCCGCCCGGTGCTCGCAGATCCGTTGCGCACCTTGAACATTCTTTCCGAAGAGGTCCAGCGTCTGCGCGCGAGCGCGCGCCGCGAAGCCGAAGTTCTGCTCGACCGGGAGGCGATCACGGTGCGCCACCTGCGCGACCGGCACGCCACGCTCGGTCCGGCCGCCACGCTCGCACGCGGATACGCTGTGGTGCAACGTGTTTCGAAGGACGATGGCACGGCGCACGTGTTGCAGTCGGTCGACGACGCCGAGATCGGCGCCCAGCTGCGCATCCGGGTGCACGACGGCGCGATCACCGCCGCCGCCCTCGGGCGCACACGCAACAGCTGAGACCTCGGTCACGCTCGGGCGGTCGATACCCTGAGTCCATGAGCGACATCTCCGAACTCGGTTACGAGGCCGCCCGTGACGAACTCGTCGAGGTGGTCAAGCGCCTCGAGCAAGGCGGACTGGACCTGGACACGTCGCTGGCGCTGTGGGAGCGCGGCGAAGCACTAGCCGACCACTGCGAACGTCATCTCGCCGGTGCCCGCAAGCGCATCGAGGAGGCGCTCGCGGAGCGGGATTAGCTGCGCGGCAGCGGCTGGGCCTGCAGCGTCGCCGTCGCGAGGGTGACGAATTCCGCCCTCGGCGCGGAACCCTTGATCGCAACCCGCGCCTGGCCCAGATCTGCGATCCACAGCGGTTCGGTGCCCTTTTCGGCGTACACCACCCACTTGGTGTCGGCGATCTGCTCGATGCCCGTCGCGATCCGGTTCTCCCGCGCGATGTGTTGGACCAGCGCTTCTTCGGCGGCGTTGCTCTGCGTCAGCTGGATGTAGCTGCCGTCGGGCGTGATGTAGCCGACCGTGGTGTAGAACCCGCCGGCGCTGTTGTCCACCGGGCCGCGGGTGCCCGAGTTCGGCCGCCAGGTGCCGGGCACCTCGGGGTCACGGACCGGGAAGTCGTATTCGCGCGCGTCGAACTTCAGGGCGTTGTCGACGTCGAAACTGGGGATCGGCCCCTGCGACGGACCGCCCGGCGAGAACGTGCATTGACTGGCCAGACCAGCGAAGATCAGGCACAACACGGCCAACGGGATCAAGGACCACAAAGCGTCCTTCGAGTTGTGCAAGATACGAGGTTTGGTGCCGGCCACGCCTTCGAGTATCCCAGTCGGCACCAGCGCCGACGGCGCCGGGCGGTGCCCGGGGAGAACCGGCGCCCGCGTCTGCGAGAATTGCGGCAACACTTGGACCCGTCGCCGCGTGTGCTGCGGGTCCGTTTTGTCGACATTCGAGGAGGCATCGCCGATGACGCCCAGCACCCCCAGACGTCGTGAGGCCCCGGACCGCAACCTTGCGCTCGAGCTGGTGCGAGTCACCGAGGCGGGGGCCATGGCGGCCGGCCGCTGGGTCGGCCGCGGCGACAAGGAGGGCGGGGACGGCGCCGCCGTAGACGCGATGCGCCAGCTCGTCAGCTCGGTGTCGATGCGCGGCGTCGTCGTCATCGGCGAGGGCGAAAAAGACGAAGCCCCAATGCTTTACAACGGCGAACTGGTCGGCAACGGGGACGGCCCGGACTGCGATTTCGCCGTCGACCCGATCGACGGCACCACCCTGATGTCCAAGGGCATGCCGAACGCCATCTCGGTGCTCGCGGTCGCCGAACGCGGGGCCATGTTCGATCCGTCCGCGGTGTTCTACATGGAAAAGATCGCGGTGGGCCCCGACGCCGCCGACGCCATCGACATCACCGCGCCGATCGGTGAGAACGTGCGCCGCGTCGCGAAGTCGAAGAACGCCTCGGTGTCCGACGTCACCGTGTGCATTCTCGACCGCCCGCGCCACCTGGATCTGATCCAGCAGGTCCGCGACACCGGCGCACGCATTCGGCTGATCTCCGACGGCGATGTCGCCGGCGCCATCGCGGCCGCACGGCCGGACTCGGGCACCGACCTGCTGGTCGGCATCGGCGGCACTCCCGAGGGCATCATCGCCGCCGCCGCGATGCGCTGTATGGGTGGCGCGCTGCAGGGCAAGCTGTGGCCCAAGGACGACGAGGAACGCCAGAAGGCAATCGACGCCGGCCACGACCTGGATCGCGTGCTCACCACCGAAGACCTGGTGTCCGGCGACAACGTCTTCTTCTGCGCCACCGGCGTCACCGACGGCGACCTGCTGCGCGGCGTCCGCTACTACGGCGGCGGCGCCTCCACCCAGTCCATCGTGATGCGCTCCAAGTCCGGCACTGTCCGCATGATCGACGCCTACCACCGCCTCACCAAACTGCGCGAGTACTCGGCGGTCGACTTCCACGGAGACGACGACGCGGTGCCGCCACTGCCGTGAACCCTGGATCCTGTAACGCTGTGCCCGGTTTCCGGGCACAGCGTTTCACTTTCCGGGGCCGCGCGAGCGGCCATTCTCCCGGCGAGGACACTTCGCGAGACGAAATCTCGAGCCGTGGTGCGACAGCGGGGTCCGGGACCGCTACCGTGTGCGCGCACGCGTTATGCGGCGTCGGGCACATGAGTCTGGTAAGGATTTCCGCCGAGGCCGTCGAACACAAGGGAGGAACTCGATGACCTATCCGCCGCAGCAGCCGTATCCGGGCGATCCGTACGGCCAGCAGCAGCCCTATGGCCAGCAGCCGTATGGGCAGCAGCAGCCCTACGGTCAGCAGCAGCCGTACGGCCAGCAGCCGTATGGGCAGCAGCAGCCGTACGGCCAGCCGCAGCCGTTCGCGCAGCCGGGACCGTACGGTCAGCAGCAGGGCTACAACCCGCCGCCGAACAACAACCTGGTCTGGGCGATTCTGACGACCGTGTTGTGCTGCTTGCCGTTCGGCATCGTGTCGATCGTCAAGGCCACCAAGGTCAACAGCTTGTGGCAGCAGGGGCAGTTCGCCGCCGCGCAGCAGGCTGCCGACGACGCCAAGAAGTGGGCGATCATTGCTGCGGTGTGTGGTGTCATCGCCACCGTGATCCTGGTGATTCTGCAGGTCGCTCTCGTCGCGGGTACCGCGAGCACGTATTGATCTCCGTCGCGCACCGGCTGGCCGCGCCTGTCGCGGTCGCCGGTGTCTGCGCGGGCGCGTGCGCGGCGGTGCTCTGGGCGGATCCGACGACACCGGGCGGGCCGATTCCGGTGTGCCCGACGCGGGGGCTGTTCGGGGTGTGGTGTCCGGGTTGCGGCAGTTCACGCATGGTGTATTCGCTGTTGCACGGTGATCTGCCGGCGGCGTTGCGGTTCAACGCGGTAGGCGTGGTGGCGCTGGCGGTGCTGGCCTACACGTTGGCGGTGTGGGTCTCGCGCCGGGCGCGTAACGCCACGGGCCCGTGGTGGTACGAGGCGCGTTGGGCCCCGCAACTGGTGCTGGCGGTGGTGCTGGCCTGGTTCGTGATCCGCAATATTCCGGCCGAGCCGTTCACCAGTCTGCGTGTCTGAATCGGCAACGCACTAACCTTGCCCTGACAGCCCAGTTGGAAGTATGAGAGCGACGATGCCTGATTTCCAGTACACCGATCTGCTGCCTGCCGGCGCCGACGACACCCCGTATCGCCTGATCACCAGCGCGGGCGTCAGCACGATCGAGGCAGCGGGCCGGACGTTCCTGCAGGTGGAGCCCGAGGCGCTGCGGCTGCTGGCGGCCGAGGCGATTCACGACATCTCGCATTTTCTGCGCCCGGCGCATCTGGCGCAGCTGCGCAAGATCCTCGACGACCCAGAGGCGTCGGCCAACGACAAGTTCGTGGCGCTGGATCTGCTGCGCAACGCCAATATCGCTGCGGCGGGCGTGCTCCCGATGTGTCAGGACACCGGCACCGCGATCGTCATGGGCAAGCGCGGGCAGCAGGTGCTCACCGCGGGCCGCGACGAGGAAGCGCTGTCTCGTGGCGTGTTCGACGCCTACACCAAGCTGAACCTGCGCTACTCGCAGATGGCGCCGATCACGATGTGGGACGAGAAGAACACCGGCTCGAACCTGCCCGCGCAGATCGAGCTGTACGCGACCGACGGTGACGCCTACAAGTTCCTCTTCATGGCCAAGGGCGGCGGCTCGGCGAACAAGTCGTTCCTGTACCAGAAGACGAAGGCGGTGCTGAACGAGAAGTCGATGCTGCGGTTCCTGGAGACGGAGATCCGCGGCTTGGGCACCAGCGCCTGTCCGCCGTATCACCTGGCCATTGTGGTGGGCGGTACCAGCGCCGAATTCGCTGTGAAGACAGCGAAATACGCCTCGGCGCACTACCTGGACAACCTGCCGACGCAGGGCTCGCCGACCGGGCACGGGTTCCGCGATCTGGAGCTCGAGCAGCAGGTATTCGAGCTGACGCAGAAGATCGGCATCGGCGCGCAATTCGGCGGCAAGTACTTCTGCCACGACGTGCGCGTGGTGCGCCTGCCCCGTCACGGCGCGAGTTGCCCTGTCGCCATTGCGGTTTCGTGCTCTGCAGACCGGCAGGCCATGGCCAAGATCACCGCCGAGGGCGTGTTCCTGGAGCAGCTGGAAACAGATCCGGCGCAGTACCTGCCGGAGACCACCGACGAGCACCTCGACGACGATGTAGTGAAGATCGACCTCGATCGCCCGATGGACGAGATCCGCGCCGAACTGTCGAAATACCCGGTGAAGACCAGGCTTTCGCTGACCGGCACGCTGGTCGTCGCACGCGACATCGCGCACGCGAAGATCAAGGAACTGCTCGATTCCGGGCAGCCGATGCCCGACTACATGCGCAACCACCCGGTCTACTACGCGGGCCCGGCGAAGACGCCGGAGGGTTACGCCTCGGGCAGCTTCGGCCCCACCACCGCCGGCCGCATGGACTCCTACGTCGACGAATTCCAGGCTGCCGGAGGCTCTTTCGTGATGCTGGCCAAAGGCAACCGCAGTCAGCAGGTGGTCGACGCCTGCCACAAGTACGGCGGTTTCTACCTCGGTTCGATCGGCGGCCCCGCCGCGCGGCTGGCCCTGGACTGCATCAAGAAGGTCGAGGTGCTGGAGTACCCGGAGCTGGGTATGGAAGCGGTGTGGCGCATCGAGGTGGAAGATTTCCCGGCGTTCATCGTTACAGACGACAAGGGCAACGATTTCTTCGCTGTCCCCAAACAGACACCCACTTTCCGCAACATTCCGGTCCGGAGCTAGCGAGGAGTTCACCGTGGAATACCGCATCGAGCACGACACAATGGGCGAGGTGCGGGTTCCCGCAGACGCACTCTGGCGCGCCCAAACCCAAAGGGCTGTCGAGAATTTCCCAATCAGCTTCCGTCCGCTCGAGCGCACCCAGATCCGCGCGCTCGGTTTGCTGAAGGCCGCGTGTGCACAGGTGAACAAAGATCTCGGCCTGCTCGATGCGCCGCTGGCAGACGCAATCATCGCTGCCGCCAACGAGATTGCCGACGGCCGCCACGACGACCAGTTTCCCATCGACGTGTTCCAGACCGGGTCGGGCACGAGCTCGAACATGAACGCCAACGAGGTGATCGCCTCCATCGCCAAGCGCAGCGGCGTGGACGTGCACCCCAACGACCACGTCAACATGTCGCAGTCGAGCAACGACACCTTCCCGACGGCGACACATCTGGCGGCCACCGAGGCGGCCGTGAAGCAGCTGCTGCCGGCCCTGGACCATCTGCGACTTGCGTTGCTGGACAAGGCAACCGAGTGGAAAACGGTCGTGAAGTCCGGGCGCACGCACCTGATGGACGCGGTGCCGGTGACACTCGGCCAGGAGTTCGGCGGCTACACCCGCCAAATGGAAGCTGCCATGGAGCGCGTGAGCGCCACCTTGGCGCGTTTGGCGGAGCTGCCGATCGGTGGCACCGCGGTGGGCACCGGCCTCAACGCCCCGGCCGGGTTCGGCGCGAAAGTTGTTGCCGAACTGGTGAAGTCGACCGGACTGGATCAACTACGCGAGGCCAAAGACCATTTCGAGGCGCAAGCCGCGCGCGACGGGCTCGTCGAAGCGTCAGGGGCGCTGCGCACCATCGCGGTGTCA
The DNA here is from genome assembly GCA_936936565.1 of uncultured Nocardiaceae bacterium. Taxonomy (GTDB): domain Bacteria; phylum Actinomycetota; class Actinomycetes; order Mycobacteriales; family Mycobacteriaceae; genus CAKZIX01. Next base: position 33,088 of record CAKZIX010000148.1, read on the forward strand.
CTCACCAAGATTGCCAACGACATTCGCTGGATGGGCAGCGGACCACTCACCGGACTCGGCGAGCTGCAGCTACCCGACCTGCAGCCGGGCAGCTCGATCATGCCCGGCAAGGTGAATCCCGTACTGCCCGAAGCGGTTACGCAGGTCGCCGCGCAGGTGATCGGCAACGACGCGGCCGTGGCGTGGGGCGGCGCGAACGGCGCCTTCGAGCTGAACGTCTACATTCCAGTGATGGCGCGCAATCTGCTCGAGTCGTTCACGTTGCTGGCCAACGTTTCTCGGCTGTTCGCCGACAAGTGCATCGGCGGCCTCACCGCCAACGTCGAGCGGCTGCGCACGCTGGCGGAGTCCTCGCCGTCCATCGTGACGCCGCTCAACTCCGCGATCGGTTACGAGGAGGCCGCGGCCGTTGCCAAGCAAGCCCTGAAGGAAGGCAAGACGATCCGGCAGACGGTGCTCGATCGGGGCCTGATCGGCGACAAGCTCACCGAAGCGGAGCTGGATCGCCGGCTGGACGTACTGGCCATGGCGAAGGTCGACGAAACATAGACCGCGCCTGCAGAATTGGGTCAGCTCCTTCGCTTGGCCGCGCGCTTGGCCATGGCCATCCGAACCAGGTAGGCCGGGGTGGGCGGCACCCAGCCGGCCTGCTGCGCCATGCCGAGATCGTCGCGGTTGGCCCAGTGTTCGATCACCTTGCCGTCGCGCACCCGCAGCCAGTGCGACTGGGTGATCGCGAAGGTCTTACCGGTGGCCGGAAAAGCTTGCTCCACTTCACCTTCCGGGGTGTATACGACGAACGGGCCGGTGTGGCGCCCGGACATGGTGGTGTGCAGGACGACCGTGTCGCCTTCGACGACCGCGGCGTGCACCTCGTGACGCAGCTCCGAGAAGGCGGCACGCAACCACAACGCGGTCGCGTAGTACGCCGCGGGCCCGTGGCCACGGCAGTCCGGGGGTTCGGTGGCCCCCTCGCGGTTGATGGCCTCGGGGTGCACCACAACGTCGAATTCGGCGCGCTCGCCGGCGCCCATGATCTCGACGCTGCGGATGGCCACGGCTTTGACGTCGGCAGACACTGCGGATGAGGTGCTCATGATTGTGCTCCAATTTGAGTACAGTAAGACTGTAACGAAAGTATGGGACCGCTGAATGACGGAAGTCAAGAGGAGCTACGACGCGTCCGGCCGCCAGGTTCAAGCCCGCGCTCGCCGGCTCGCGGTGGTGCGCGCCGCGCAGGAGCTGTTCGAGCGAGACGGCTTCCGGGCCACCACGATTGCCGCCATCGCACGCCACGCCGGTGTCTCGGCCGAGAGCATCTACAAGGGCTTCGGCACCAAAGCAGCGCTCGCCAAGGCGGTGTTCGACGTGGTGATCGCCGGTGACGACGAGCCGGTACCGGTAGCGCAGCGGGCGCAGGCCCAGGCGATCCGGGCCGAGCCCGACGCGCGCACCAAGATCCGGATGTACGCACACGGGGTCACCGAGCGCGCCGCACGCTCGGCAGCGGTGCAAATTCTCATCCGCGACGGCCGCCACGTCGACGATTCGCTGGTGCCGGTGTGGGAAAAGCTGGTGACCGAGGCCCTGACCGGGATGACGATGATCGGCCAGCATCTTGTCGAAACCGGACAATTGCGGCCCGGCATTTCGGCAGCAGAAGTCCGTGACGTCCTGTGGAACTTCATTTCCGTCGACAACTACGAGCGCCTGGTAATGCGTCAGCGCTGGTCGCACGACCATTACGCGACCTGGTTGGGGAACGTGATTATCGCCTCGGTGTGTCCCTGACAGGTTTACCGTTAGCTTTGTGAAACGCGTGGCCGTTGCGTTAATCCTGCTTGCGCTCGTCGCCGGTTGTACGTCAGACGATTCGTCGAACGACGATGAACCCGGCTCCTCCCCCGCCAACACCGACCTGCTACCGAATCAACTGGCCGGCGTTCCCATCCCTGACGGACGCGTCGACGACGCCGTCGCAAAATTGGACGGTCTCGTCGACAAGCTGATGAAGGAGACCGGCATCCCGGGTATGTCCGTTGCCGTGGTGCACAAAGGAAAATCGGTGTACGCCAAGGGCTTCGGCGTGCGCGACGTGCAGACCGGCGAGCAGGTCACTCCGGACACAGTGTTCCAGTTGGCCTCGGTTTCCAAGTCGGTGGCCGCCACCGTGGTGGCCCGCGAGGTCGAGAAGGGCACCGTCACCTGGGAAACCCCGGCGGTGTCGAAGTTGCCGTGGTTCGCCCTCGCGGACCCGTACGTGACGGCGAACGTCACCGTCGGCGACCTGTTCTCGCATCGCAGCGGCTTGCCCGACCATGCCGGCGATCGGCTGGAGGACCTCGGTTACGACCGCCGCCAGGTGCTCGAACGGCTGCGCCAGGAACCGTTGGACCCGTTCCGAATCAGCTACCACTACACCAACTTCGGGCTCACCGCGGGCGCCGAAGCGGTCGCGGCGGCGGCCGGGACCGACTGGGCGACGCTGTCGCAGCGCGAGCTGTACGAGCCGCTCGGCATGGGTGTCACCAGCTCGCGCCACAGCGATTTCATGTCCCGCGCGAACCGCGCCGTCGGGCACATCAGACAGGACGGCAAATGGGTGGTCAACCCGATGCAACGCCAGCCCGACGCCCAGTCGCCGGCCGGCGGGGTCAGTTCGTCGGTGAACGACATGACGAAGTGGCTCATCGACCTGCTCGCCGACGACGATTCGAAGGGGCTGCTGCCCGCGCTCACGCCGCAGGCCCGTACCGGACCGATCCAGTCCGTCGATGCCCGTGCCAGCTTCTACGGCTACGGATTCAACACCGGAGTCAGCGCGTCCGGGCGCACCATGCTCAGCCACTCCGGTGCATTCGCGCTCGGTGCCGCGACCTCGTTCGCCGCCATCCCGTCGGCCGACGTCGCCATCATCGCGCTCACCAACGCCTTCCCGATCGGGGTCGCCGAGACCCTGGCCAACGAGTTCTCCGATCTGGTCCAGTTCGGCGAACCCAAGCACGACTGGTGGGGGCTGTTCACCAAGATCTTCGAACCGTTCGACAACCCGGAGGGCTCCCTGGCCGGCACCTCGCGGCCGAGCAATCCCGCACCCGCGCAACCGATTTCGTCCTACGTCGGGGTGTATCGCAACCCCTTCTGGGGTGATGCGACGATCACCGAGCGCGACGGTGCGCTCGAGCTCGCGCTCGGCACCACCACACGGGTCCGGCTCCAGCACTGGGACGCCAACACCTTCACCTATCCACTGACCAACGAGAACGCGCCGCCGGGCTCGATCGTCAAGGTCGACTTCGCGGGAAACACCGCGACCCTCGACTACTACGACGAAGACGGTCTGGGTAAGTTCACGAAATGACCGAAGTCACCGAGCTGCACGAAGATTCGATCACCGTCGTGCGCGAGTTCTTCGCCGCGATGACGATCGAGGACACCCACGAGGCCGTGGCGCTCTGCGCGCCGGATGTGGTGTGGCGCAACACCACCCTGCCGACGGTGCGCGGTGCCGTCGCGCTGCGCCGAGCGTTGTCGGCGCTGGCCCGCTCGCCGCTGCAGTTCGCCGCCGATTTCCATGCGATCGCCGCCGACGGTGACACGGTGCTCACCCAACGCACCGATCACCTGTCGATCGGTCCGGTGCGCATCTCGTTCTGGGTGTGCGGCACCTTCGAGCTGCGCGACGGCAAGATCACACTCTGGGACGACTACTTCAGTTGGGAGAACGTGCTGCGCGGCACCGTGGTCGGGCTCGTCCGCGCCGCTCTCGGCCGCTAACGCACGCCGGGCGTCGCCAGCTCCGCCGGCGTCCGGCCGCACCCCATCTGTCGCCGAACCCGGCGTGTCACACGGCAAGTCGGGGTGCGACTCGCACGAACGTGTGCGGCTCGCACGAAGGTGGCGGTGCGCACGTAGGGGGTGCGGCTCCCCACCCACGCGCAGCTCCCCCACCCAGGCGCAGCTCTCCATCCGGACGCGGCTCATGCAACCAGGCGCGGCGCAACGTCCGGCCACACGCACGAGCACGCCCCGCTCGGAAACCGAGCGGGGCGTGAATGTTGTTGTGACGCTTACTTCTTGACGATCTGCGCCGGCTCGCCGGCCTTCCAGGTGATGTAGCCGCGCTCGAACTCGCTGCGCTTGCCACCCTGGTAGTCTTCCTCGTCGCTCAGGGGGTACCCGAGTTCGCCCTTGGAGCCGCCGACCTCGTTCCACTTGTCGCGAATCTGGCCCCACACCACGTGCGCGCCCGTCGGCGGGCTGTACACGATGGTGCCGCCCTTGAACGGCTGGTAGATGCCACCCGGGCCGGCGAAGGCGTCTTCCTGCTTGCCGGTGGGCTCACCCAGCGGGCTGGTGGCACCGCCGACCGCGGCGTACTTCTTGTAGATCTCACCGGAGATCTCGATCTCGCCGGACGGCGTGGCAATCTTGGTCGACGTGGCACCGCCGGGAGCGGCCGTGCCCGAGCCCGCGCCGCCGGTACCCGGGGTCGCCGTGCCGGAGCCGCCCGAACCCGAACCCGGGGTGGCCGTCGCCGAGGCAACAGCCGACTTCGCCGACTCGGTGAGGTCGCCCACGCTCGGGGTGCTCTCGTCGTCGCCGCAGCCTGCAAGGATCAAACCGAGCGCAGCGACGGACGCGGCGACGCCCGATGCCCGTACAGCGATGTTTCGCATATCTACGAACCTCTCCTGTAGTAACCCTTCCCCCACCCGCGCGGACAATACCCGCGCATCTGGCGCCGGAAACAAAAACAGCTACCCCAGAGCGAATCGAAGAGATTCCGTTATAAACGGGCGGCCCCGACATCCGCCGTTGATCGACGTGCGTGTCGGGGCCGACCCGCCGTGACGTTACGCCACGCCAGGCGCGAATTCCTCCAGCATTTCGGTAACGAGCGCCGCGATGGGTGAGCGCTCGCTGCGGGTGAGGGTGATGTGCGCAAACAACGGGTGACCCTTCAGCTTCTCGATCACCGCGGCCACGCCGTCGTGGCGGCCGACGCGCAGGTTGTCACGCTGGGCGACGTCGTGGGTGAGCACCACCCGCGAGCCGCTGCCCAACCGCGAGAGCACCGTGAGCAGCACGTTGCGCTCCAGCGACTGCGCCTCGTCGACGATCACGAACGAATCGTGCAGCGAGCGGCCGCGAATGTGGGTCAGCGGCAACACCTCCAGCATGCCGCGGGCGATGACTTCTTCCATCACCTCCGGGCTGGCCAGCCCCTCGAGGGTGTCGAAGACGGCCTGCGCCCATGGCCCCATCTTCTCGCTCTCGCTGCCCGGCAGGTAGCCCAGATCCTGCCCGCCCACGGCGTAGAGCGGCCGGAACACGACGACCTTGCGATGCGAGCGCCGTTCCATCACGGCCTCGAGGCCCGCCGTCAGCGCCAGCGCCGACTTGCCGGTGCCGGCGCGCCCGCCCAGCGACACGATGCCGATGCTCTCGTCGAGCAGCAGATCCAGGGCGATGCGCTGCTCGGCCGAGCGCCCGTGCAGGCCGAAGGCCTCACGCTCGCCGCGCACCAACTGCACGCGTTTGTCCGCGGTGACCCGCCCCAGCGCACTCGACCGCGGACCGAGCATCCGAATGCCGGTGTGGCAGGGCAGCTCTCGCGCCGCTTCCAGTTCCACCGAGCCCTCGGCGAACAGCTCGTCGATGTCGGTGCCCGCCACGTCGAGTTCGGCCATGCCGGTCCAGCCGGAAGACACCACGTCGTGTGCGTGGTACTCGTCGGCCTGCAGGCCCACCGCGCCGGCCTTGACGCGCAGCGGAATGTCCTTGCTGACGAGCACCACGTCGCGGCCCTCGGCGGCAAGATTCAACGCACACGCCAGAATCCTGGAATCGTTTGTGTCCGTTCGGAATCCGATCGGAAGCACCGAGGAGTCGGTGTGATTGAGCTCGACCTGGAGGCTGCCGCCGGTGGTACCGATCGGCACCGGCCGGTCCAGGCGACCGTGCTCGAGGCGCAGATCGTCGAGCATGCGCAGCGCCTCACGGGCGAACCAACCCAGCTCATGGTGGTGGCGTTTGCCCTCCAGTTCACCGATCACGACGAGCGGTAGCACGACGTGGTGTTCGGCGAATCGCGTTGCCGCCCAAGGGTCGGACAGCAAAACCGAGGTGTCGAGCACATAGGTGCGCAACTCGTCGGCAGCTGCTTGCGGCGCGGAGGCGCTGGATGTGGCGGAATCGGAGCGTGTTGCAGTCACGGTGGGCTCCTCGGCCTGCGCGGCACCGCGCAGACTTCCTCTAGGTGGGGCCGGTCGTTCCTGGTGTGTCAGCACACACGAGGACCGGGTGCCGGCCCTCTCGCGCCTAGCTCAGCCACGATCAGGACCTCCCGTGCAGGCCGCTTCCCCGCTGCCTGCGATACCGACGCTACCGCCGTTCGCGGCGAGCGGCTTCCCGTGCTGGGGGCGTGTCGATGAATTGCTCGTTAACGCGACCGCAGCGGTCACGACCAGGAGGCGTCGACGATGGCGTCGGATCCGAAGTGCCGGTGCACGATCGGCTCCAGCACCGTGTCGTCGAGGGTGTGCACGCCGCGCCGCCCGCCGAGGTGCAGGTAGCCGGCGACGGTGTGGTGGCGCACGGTTCCCTCGTGGTCGTGGCACGCAACCACTGTCGGGTCCGCCAGTGTCACGATGCCCACCGAGACCATGCGGGCGTCGAGCCCACCGTCGGTGACCAGCGGATTCTCGCGATCGAGACGGCCGAAGCGGACGTAGCAGTCCACCCGGCCGGCCGGCAGCACGGCCAGCACGCCCAGCAGGGATTCCGGGTCGTCGCCGCGGTAGTAGCAGACGTCGAAGTCGTCGGGCAGTTCCGGAAACAGCCGGTCGGTGCCGGGTGTGCGCACCGACAGCGCGCACGGACCGGTGACGGTGTCGGCGTCGACGAGGTCGCGCACGAGCGCCCACAATTCGGCGCGCGTCGGTGTCCGCGCACGGCGCGGGGCGGCCAGCAGGTCGACGTGCACGGCCACGGCTCCTCCGTTCCCTCGGCGCGGTAGTAGCGTAACGGCGATGAGCGGGCCGGCCGGTGCCACAGACGTGGACCTGGAGCTGGTTTCCCACCATCTGCCCGGGCGTGGCGGCGCGCTGACGGGCTGGATCGGCACCGTGCTGCCCCTGACCGGCGACACCTTCCTTCGATTGGACCCGGACGCCGGCTGGCAGTTGTGCGATGGGCCGGCGGACGACCGCTGGTGGACCTACGGCTACGACCTGCCGCGGTACCTGTGGGATCCGGGCGCCGCCGCCGGGTTGCGAACCGTGGTCGGCGTGCTCGATCGCTGTCCGTTCTTCGAGGTCGACGGCACGCAGCGCGGTCGCGACGAGCTGGACGAACCGGACACCGGTGCCGACCCGGTCCGGCGCGTGGAACGTGCCATGGCGCGGCAGGACGACGGTGCGCATCGCGGCGCCTGGTCCGATGCCGGCCTGACGCTGGACCGGTCCGCGCTTGCCCACGAGCCCGTGCTGAAACACATTGCACTGCATCGTATTTCGGCCGCTTCCGAAGGGCGGCCGCGGCGCGGCGACGGTTCGGTCGTGCTGGCGTGTCATCCACAGTGGCTGCTGGTACTGGACGGCGACACCGCCGCCGTCGTGCCCAACGACGACGGCTTCGGCCACGACGGCCCGTGGTGGTGGATCCATCCGGGGTGGCGGCGCCTCGACGACCTGGATCTGTTGCGCGCGGGACGCCGTACCGCCGCCGACCTGCATCCGCTGATTCTCGATGCCCTCTTCCCGTCCGGGGTGCCGTTGCAGCCGTCGGTGCCGGTGCTCTGCGACGGGCGCATGCACAGCATCGGGCGCCGGGACGGCTACCTGGAGACGTGGGCGCACGGGGAGAGCGAGCCGCGCGGCACGCGCTGCCGGCAGCTCGTCGACGAATTCGTGACAGTGTGGCAAGACCTCGACCGCCGCCAGGACCGGCTGCTCCTGCGGGCCGCACAGGTCGGCAGCGAGCGGCTGGTGGCGGCGTTGCTGGCCGCCGGCGTCGATCCCGACGTGCGCTCGGGTACCGGGAACACGCCGCTGCTCGCCGCGGCTGCGGGCGGGCACGCGGCGGTCGTCGCGCTGCTGGCCGCCACGGACGCCGACGCGACCGCTGCCACCGAATACGGACAGACCGCGCTGCATCTGGCCGCCGAACACGGCCGTCGCGATGTCGCGGCCGCGTTGCTGGCGCACGGCGCCGACCCGGATGTCCCGTCGGACCACTACGACGCCACCCCGCTGATGGTGGCCGCCTACCGCGGCTACTCCGACATCGTCGAACTGCTGCTGGACGCGGGCGCCGATCCCGGGGCGAGTGACCGGCGCGGGCAGACTGCCTTGCACGCGGCGGCCGGTGCCGAGCCGGCGGCGGGCTTCGTCTACGCCGATCGCCGGGTCGGCAGCACTGCCGCGGCGAGGACGCTGCTGGCGCGCGGCGCGCAGGTCGACCAGATCGACGACCGGGGCTGGACTGCCCTGCACGTGGCCAGTGCCAACGGGCGCGCGGCGACCGTGCAGAGCCTGCTCGCGGCGGGTGCATCCGTCGATGTGCACACTGTGCACGGACTCACGCCGCTGGACATAGCGCATTCACGTCAGCACGCCGACGTGGTGTCGATCCTGCGAGCGACGGGCGCACCGGGCTAGATCCGGCCTGCGTCGCGGTCCGCGCTTCGCACGCTTGGCGGCTAGCCGAGCAGCTTCCAGTCTTCGAGGCCGTCGTAGAGCGGGAACGCCTTGGCCAGCTCGCTCACCCGGGCGCGCAGCTGGGCGACATCGCCGCCCGACAGCGTCTCGGCGATGATGTCGGCGACCGCGGTGAAGGCGGCCTCGTCGAAGCCGCGGGTGGCCAGCGCCGGGGTGCCGATCCGCAGCCCCGAGGTGACCATCGGCGGGCGCGGGTCGAACGGAACGGCGTTGCGGTTCACGGTGATTCCGACTTCGTGCAGCAGGTCTTCGCCCTGCTGGCCGTCGAGTTCGGAGTTGCGCAGATCGACCAGCGTCAGGTGCACATCGGTGCCGCCGGTGAGCACGCTGATCCCACGGTCGGACAGCTGCAGCAGCCGCTCCGCGAGAATCCGGGCACCGGCCAGCGTGCGCTCCTGACGCTCCTTGAACTCGTCGGTGCCCGCGATCTTCAGCGCGGCGGCCTTGGCCGCGATGACGTGCATGAGCGGACCGCCCTGCTGACCCGGGAACACCGCCGAGTTGAGCTTCTTGGCGAACTCTTGCTTGGCGAGGATCAGCCCGGACCGCGGTCCGCCCAGCGTCTTGTGCACGGTCGTGGAGACGACGTCGGCGTAGGGCACCGGCGACGGGTGCAGCCCGGCCGCGACCAGCCCGGCGAAGTGCGCCATATCGACCCACAGGTAGGCACCGACCTCGTCGGCGATCTCGCGGAACGCCGCGAAGTCGAGGTGGCGCGGGTACGCCGACCACCCGGCCACGATCACCTTCGGTTGCGACTGCTTGGCGATCTTGCGCACCTCGTCCATGTCGAGGCGGTGGTCTTCCTTGCTCACGCCGTAGGCGTGCACCTCGTACAGCTTGCCGGAGAAGTTCAGGCGCATGCCGTGGGTGAGGTGGCCGCCGTGCGCCAGCTCGAGTCCGAGCAGCCGCTCGCCCGGGCTCATCAGCGCCATCAGCACCGCGGCGTTGGCCTGGGCGCCGGAGTGCGGCTGCACGTTGGCGAAATCGGCTCCGAACAGCGCCTTGGCGCGCTCGCGGGCCAGGTTCTCCACCACGTCGACGTGCTCACACCCGCCGTAGTAGCGGCGCCCCGGATAGCCCTCGGCGTACTTGTTGGTGAGCACGCTGCCCTGCGCCTGCAGCACCGCGCGCGGGACGAAGTTCTCCGACGCGATCATCTCGAGAGTGTCGCGTTCGCGGGCCAACTCCCCTGCCATCGCTTCGGCAAGCTCGGGGTCGAGCTCGGCGAGCGATTGGTTGTTCACAGAGGTCGCGGCAGTCGTCATGGGGTCAAGTCTAAGAAATGCGTCATACCAAAGGATGAGCGCCTCTCGCTCCTTGCGGTGATGCGCCCGCCCGGCGATGCTCACGAGAGTTGCGGGCATGAGGATTCACATTGCCGCGGCCGTGCTGGCCGTCGGCCTGACGAGCGGCTGTGCCGCCGAGGCGAGTCCGGCGCCGACGCTCGAATGGCGGGCGTGCGCGGAGAACTCCGACGTCCAGTGCGCGACCGTGCAGGTGCCGATCGACTGGAGCCGACCCGAGGGCGAGCAGATCGGCATCGCGGTGGCCCGCCGGCCCGCCGCGGACCCGGCGCAGCGGATCGGACCGCTGATCTCGATGCCGGGCGGGCCGGGCACCTCGGGCGTGGACGAGATGCTGAAGGGCCGCAAGTTTTCCGCCGAGCTGCACAACCGGTTCGACGTCATCAGCTTCGATCCGCGCGGCGTCGGCCGCAGTCACCCGATCCGCTGCGATGCGGGCCTGGCGTCGGCGCAGCTCAACCTGGTTCCCGGCCCCGACGTCCAGCTCGTCGACGTGCATGCACACGCACGCGAGCTGGCCGCGAGCTGCCGCGCGCACAGCGGTGCGCTGCTCGACCACGTCGATGCGGTCAGCGTGGCACGCGACATCGAGGCCGTTCGCGCAGCGCTCGACGCGGAACGGATCACCCTGTACGGGCGGTCCTACGGCACCATGCCGGGCCAGGCCTACACCGAGCTGTTTCCGGCGCACGTGCGCGCTGTGCTGCTGGACAGCGTCGACGACCACAGCCTCGACGGTGCCGCGTTTCTGGCCAGCGAGGCGCGCGCCGGCCAGCACGCATTCGACGAGTTCGCCCGGTGGTGCGTGCGCACCGCGAGCTGCGCGTTGCACGGCCGCGACGTCGGCGCGCTGTACGGCGACCTGTTCGACCGGGCCCGCCGGCACGAACTGCGCGATCCGGCACGGCCGGGCACATCGGTGACGGCTCTCGAACTGAGCATCGCCACGACGATGCCGCTGTACAAGCCGGACTGGCCGGCACTGGCCCAGACCTTGCGCGCGCTCGACGAACAACCCAGGCAGCAGCCCGTCGCACCCGTGGCGCCCGTCGCCTCGGGCACCGCAAAGCCCATGCCGGAGGTCATCTTCTGTGCAGATTGGACCTTCGACATCCCGGCGCACGCAGACTGGGAACGGCTGTGGCAGCAGCAGAACCGCAATGCACCGACGGTCCGCACCCACTTCGCGTGGTCGGCGGCCAGCCTCTGCTCGGGCTGGCCGGTGCGCGCCGCCAACCCGCCCCACGTGCCGCGACTGCCCGCGACACTGCCGCCGACGTTGCTCATGAACGGCAGCCACGACCCCGCGACCCCGCTCGAATGGGCACAGGGCGTGCAGCGCAACACACCCGGCGCGGCGCTGCTGGTCTACGCGGGACCGGGCCACGGCATCTACGACCGCAGCGTGTGCACCGTCGGCGCCGCCGATCGCTTCCTTGTCGATCTGACCTTTCCGGCCCCGCCCGCAGCGTGCCCCGCCGCGTAGTGAATTCGGTTCAGGCGGCGGACAATTCGGCGCGCAACGAACTCGGAATCAGCGGCTCGTCGAGCAGGCGCCCGAAGGCCGCGGCCCGGTCCGGCGCCTGGTCCAGCCACGACCCGAGCAGCCGGTAGCCCTCCACGTACGTCGAGATGTAGGCCCGCCACAGCGGCGAGGACAGGAACCGCAGCGATTGCCGGGCACGCTCGGGCGTGGCCAGCGTCCAGCGCTGCAGAAACTCCGACACCTCGTCGGCCGGGCGGCCACGATCGTGCAGCAGCAGCGCGGCGTCCTGGCGAACCCCGAGCAGCTGCCCTGTTGCCTGCGAAAGCCGTTGCGCGCGTTCACCATCGAACCGCAGTCCGAGGTCGGCGTAGATGTCCTGTGCCCAGCGCCCCCAGTCCGGGACGACGGCCGTGAGCGCCAAGTCGGCCAACCCTTCGGCCATCAGGCACTGCGGGGTGTTCACCAGGAAGATCGTCTGCTCGCCGTAGCCCGCGGCAACGAGCCCGACCTCCTTGCGGCAGTGCTCGGTGTGGTGGCCCGGATAGGACTCGTGCGCGATCAGGTGCGGCAGGTTCGACATGTACTGGCGCACATCGGTGTTGATCGCCACGCGCGAGCGATGGTTGCCCAGGTAATAGTTGAACCCCGACCAGGGCTTGTCGGAAACGATCTCGTAGTCGACGATTTCGTTGTCCGGCAACGGATAGCGCTGCCGAACCAGCTCCCGCAGGGCGCCGGAGAAGGCGGCCACGCACTCGGCGAGGCGCTCCGGCGGGATCTCGTCGGCGTTGCGGTGTGCCTGCACCCGTTCGGCAAGCGCGCCGGTGCCGGGCAGCACTTCCGACATTTTCCGGTGCGCGTCGCGGTAGTCCTCGGGGTCGCCCATGTCGATGTCGACGTCGAAGTACGCGGCCACCTCGTCGACGAATCCGATGTCGTCGCCGGCGAACTTGCGGGCCGAGCAGGCCAGCGCCCGCAGGTGTGCATCGACGAATTCGGCGCGGCCGGCGGGCAACTCGTCGAGGCGTCCGCGCAACGCCTCGGCGCGGGTGGCGAGTTCGCGCGGATCCGGGGCGGGGCCGTCGACGACCTGGCTACGCAGCTCCGGATCGCCGAAGTACGCGTCGACGAAACCGGATTCGAGCCGGTCGAAGGCCAGCCCGAGCCGCAGGTACTCGCGCACGATGTCGCTCACCGCACCGAAGCTACCCCAGTGCGCAGGCACCCGGGCGACCTCCCGTGGTTTGGCGCGCGGCGGGAAGGGCCATGATTAGCGCATGCAGCGGGCCGCTTAGGCGTGGACAGCGACGGGAGTGCAGATGGGGCGAGCAGAGCGTAGGGGGCCGCGATGGCGCGCGTGAGCGAACCGAGCCCGTACGTCGAGTTCGACCGCAAACAGTGGCGGACACTGCGCAAATCGACGCCGCTGGTGCTCACCGAGGACGAACTGGCGCAGCTGCGCGGCCTCGGCGAGCAGATCGACCTCGACGAGGTCGCCGAGGTGTACCTGCCGCTGGCCCGGCTCATCCATTTGCAGGTCGCCGCCCGGCAACGGCTGTTCGCCGCCACGGCAACCTTTCTCGGCGACACGCATCCGGATCGCCAGGTGCCGTTCGTGATCGGGGTCGCGGGCAGCGTCGCGGTCGGCAAGTCGACGACGGCCCGCGTGCTGCAGGCGCTGCTGTCGCGCTGGGAGCACCACCCGCGGGTAGATCTGGTCACCACCGACGGGTTTTTGTACTCGACGGCGGAGCTCACCCGTCGGGGCATGATGCACCGCAAGGGATTTCCCGAAAGCTACGACCGGCGCAAGCTGCTGCGGTTCGTCACCGAGGTGAAGTCGGGCGTGGCCGAGGTGGCGGCCCCGATGTACTCGCACGTGTCCTACGACATCGTGCCCGGGCGGTTCCACACGATCGAGCAGCCCGACATCCTGATCATCGAGGGCCTCAACGTGCTACAGACCGGCCCGCGCCTGATGGTCAGCGATCTGTTCGACTTCAGCATCTACGTCGACGCTCGCATCGAGGACATCGAAAACTGGTACGTGCAAAGGTTTCTCGCGCTGCGCGCCACCTCGTTCGCCGACCCGAACGCACACTTTCACCATTACGCCGCCCTCGACGACAAGCACGCCACGCTGGCCGCCAAGGACATCTGGAACTCGATCAACCGCCCGAACCTCGTCGAGAACATCCTGCCGACCCGTCCGCGCGCCACGCTGGTGCTGCGCAAGGACGCCGACCACACCATCAACCGCCTGCGCCTACGCAAGCTCTGACGACGAAACCGGTTGCCGCAGCAGCACGATCGCCGCCGCTTCGCGCCGAATTGTCACGTCGCGCCGCCAATTTTTCGGGCGGGAAGCGCGCGAACCCGCCGAGCGCAGCGAGGCCATTCAACACAGCGCGGGCAACTCAGACACCGAAGCGCCGGTGCCGTGCCGCGTAGTCGCGCAGGGCGCGCAGGAAGTCGACGCGGCGGAACTCCGGCCAGTAGGCCTCGGTGAACCAGATTTCGGAGTAGGCGCTCTGCCAGAGCAGGAATCCGGACAGCCGCTGTTCGCCGGAGGTGCGGATGACCAGGTCCGGGTCCGGTTGGCCGGAGGTGTACAGGTGCGCTCCGATGCCGTCGACGGTGATCGCCTCGACCAGTTGCTCGCCGGCGTTTCCGTCGGCAATCTCTTGACGCACAAGCGATTTCACTGCGTCGGCGATTTCCTGCCGGCCGCCGTAGCCGATGGCGACGTTGACGTGTACGCCGGTGCGTCCGGCGGTGCGGGCGGCGGCTTCGCGCAGCCGGCGCTGTGAGTCTTCGGGGAGCTGGTCGAGGGTGCCGACGACCTTGACGCTCCAGTTCTGCTCGGGCCCGGAGATCTCCTCGACGACGTCGGTGATGATTTCGATGAGGGCGTCGAGTTCGCTGGGGTCGCGGCGCAGATTTTCCGTGGACAGCAGGTAGATGGTGGCCATTTCGATGCCGGCGGCGTCGCACCAGGACAGGAGTTCGGCGATTTTCAGCGCGCCCATGCGATGGCCGTGCGCCACGTCGGTGAAGCCGTTTTCGCGGGCCCAGCGCCGGTTGCCATCGCACATGACGGCGACGTGGCGCGGATGCTGCTTGTCCTGTAAATGGCGTAACAGCCGGGATTCGTACAAGCGGTAAAAGGGCCCACGTGCCTTCTTCGGCACGATCTCCTTGGCTGGCACGAGCAATCAGCCTACCCATCCGGGTGCGCGCGGCGCCGGGAAGTATCGCCGGTGCGATCGGGGCTTTCGGTGACATACGATTCGAGATAACCTACGGTCGCGTAAGTTACTGGCACGTCAACTTCGGAGGCGGGTGTGGCAACCGCAATGCTCGACGAGCTGCATCTCACCAAACCCCGCATGCGCGGCTGGATACACACCTGGGCGTTTGCCGTCTCGGTGGCCACCGGGATCGCGCTGGTCGCGATCGCCTGGGCCGTCGAGTCCGCGGAGGCCGCACTGGCGACCGCCATCTACAGCGCCACGGTGTGCGGCGTGTTCGGCATCAGCGCCGCCTACCACCGGCTGCACTGGTCGCCGGCGGCGCGGATGCGCATGAAGCGCGCGGACCACTCGATGATTTTCGTCTTCATCGCGGGCAGCTACACCCCCTTCGCGCTGCTCGGCCTGCCCAGCCGCTCCGGCACCATCCTGCTCGCCGTCGTCTGGACCGGCGCCCTGGCCGGCGTCACGCTGAAGCTGCTGTGGCCCACCGCGCCCCGCTGGGTGGGCGTGCCGCTGTACCTGCTGCTCGGCTGGGCGATCGTGCCGGTCGCCGGCACCCTCACCCAGCACGCCGGTATCGCACCGATGGTGTTGCTGCTGGTCGGCGGCCTGCTCTACAGCGGCGGCGCCATCCTCTACGCGGCCCGCTGGCCGGACCCGTGGCCGGCCACCTTCGGTCACCACGAGTTCTTCCACGCCGCGACGGTCCTGGCCGCGCTGTGTCACTACGTCGCGGTCTGGCTCGTCGTATTCGGCTGATCGGTGACGAGCACCCCGGCCAGCGCCCGGTCGATGTAGTCGATCGTGCGCCGCAGGATGTCGCCGAGCGGGTCGGCGAAATCCGTCTCCAGCCAGTGGTCGACGGCAGCGGAGAATCCCCACGTCGCCTGGGCCGCGGCGAACCGCGCGGTGAATTCGTCGATGCCGGTGATGCGCTCGACGAGCAGCCGCCGGATGTGGCCCTCCATCTCGGCGACCAGGCGCATCTGCCCGACCCGGACATCGGGTTCGCTGCCGACGATGCGATAGCGGCGCTTGGTCAGCTCCTCCTCGCCCGGGTCGGAAAGCATGCGCTCGACGAGCATCGTGCCGCCCACCAGCACGGCGCTGCGCAGTTCGGCCGCCGACATCCGCCAGTCGCCGCCGCCGGTGCGGATCAGGTCGAGAATCTGCGGGTCGTATTCGTCCCACAGCACCAGCATCTCCTTGGTGCCGAAGTACCGGTACACCGAGCTGGGCGACACGCGTGCGGCCTCCGCCACGCGCTCGACGGTGACGTGGCGGTAGCCGTCGGCCTCGAACAAGTCGAGCGCGGTCCGCTGGATCTCGCGCATGGCGGCCAGCTTCTTGCGCTCCCACACAGTCGACTCCGGCACGACGTCCAGCCTATCGAATCCTGATAGCCACTTGCAGGTTGCCCGCGCGGTTCGTAGAGTCCCTGATAACAGCAAGTCACTTTCAGGTTAGGGGAACCCCGATGTCGCTTGCGACCGTCGACGACACCGCGACCACACCGGGGCGCGCCTACCGCTGGGGGGTCGCCATGGCCCGGCACCGGCGCCTCGTCATCGGCGTCTGGCTCGTCGTGGTCGTGGCCTGCGGCGCCGCCTACCCGGCCCTCAACTCCAGCCTGCTCGCGCCCGACTACAGCACCGACAACTCCGACTCCATGCGCGCGAACAAGCTTGTGCGCGAACACTTCCCGCAGCTCGGTGACGAGCAGGGCGTCATCGTGTTCGACTCCACGGGTCCCAGCGCGCAGTCGGTGGAGTTCCGTTCGCTGGTCACCGACGTGCTGGCCGAGGTCAGGCAGGCCGACGGCATCGCCGGGGTGCTCGGACCGTTCGACGGCAATCCCGGCCAGATCTCCGACGATCAGCGCACGGCGTTCGCGATGCTCGCCTACGACGGCAACCCCGCCGAGGTCGCCGACCGCGCAGAAGCGGTCCAGAAACTGGCGCGCGCGGCCTCGACCGACAGCATCGACGTGGCCGTCACCGGCTACTCGCCGCTGCAGTCGACGGCGATGGAGGTCCAGACCACCGACATGGAGCGCGCCGAAGGAGTCGGCATCCCCGTGGCGTTGCTGGTGTTGCTGTTCGCGCTCGGTGCCGCGGTCGTCCAATTACTCAATGTGCAGGGCTTTTCCGCGGCGGAGCTGTCGGCCCAGGCGGCCGATCAGCGGACGACGACGCTGATCGATCCGGCGCTACGCGGTCCGATCACGGACCGCTCCGGCAAGCCGATCGCGTTCACGATGGAGGCGCAGGCCCTCACGTTCCAGCCGGTTCGCGTCCGCAAGGAACTCGCCGAGGCGAAGCAGAAGGACGAGACGGCACCGGACCCGGCGGCGAGACTGAAGGATATCGCGAAAGAGATTGCTGCACAGCTGGGTTCGGTCGCCCCGGAGCGGGATGTGTTGGCGCAGCTAACCAGCGACGAGACGTTCGTCTATCTCGCCCGCGGGATCGACCCGGCCAGCGAACGACCGGTGCTGTTCGACATCGCCGACCCGACCTCGGTGGCCGCCGCGCTGGGCGACCTCGGCCCCGACGACATCGTGGTGAACTGCGCGGCCTACACCGACGTCGACGGAGCCGAGGCCGACGCGGAGGGCTCCTCCTCCGGGCCGAAGACCTTCCCGGAGTCGAAGACCTTGCCGAGTCCGCCGAACACGATGCCCGCGCCCACGAGGATGAGCAGCAGGAGCAGC